>DASTNW010000061.1:0-8031 GCA_035762685.1 Solirubrobacterales bacterium
CGGCAATCGCCAGCCGTGCCTGCGCCTGCACGTCACGCGCCAGCTAGGCCTCGTCGCCGAGGTCGATCCCGCCGGTGTCGACCAGCTCGAAGGCGACGCCGTTCCACTCGGTCGCCAGCCGCTTGCGGTCGCGGGTGACGCCGGGCTCGGGCGAGGTGACGGCCTCGCTGCCGCCGACCAGGCGGTTGACCAGCGTGCTCTTGCCGACGTTGGGAAAGCCGACCACCGCGACCTGGGGCACGCGGCTCACGCAAGGCCCCGCTCACGGGCCATCGTTACGACCCGGCCGACGACCTCTTCCAGGCCGAGGCCGGTCGTGTCGAGCTCGACGGCGCCCGCGGCGACACGCAGGGCACCGTGCTCACGACCGGTGTCGCGAGCGTCGCGCCGGCGCTGGGCGTCGAGGACCGACTCGAAGTCCTCGCCGGTCTCGACCGCGCGGCGCCGCGCGCGCTCCTCGTCGGAGGCGGTGAGGAAGACCTTCAGCGGCGCCTCGGGACTGACCACGGTGCCGATGTCACGACCCTCGGCGACGTAGCTGCCCGCGGCGATCAGCTGGCGCTGGCGGGCAACCATCGCCTCGCGCACCCGCGGATGCACGGAGACGCGGGAGGCGGCGGCGGTAACGGCCGGCTCGCGGATCGCCGCGCTGACGTCGCGCTTGCCGAGCAGGACATGCGGCCCGTCGAGCCCGACCTCCAGCTCGGCCGCCAGCGGGCCGAGGGCGTCGCCGTCGTCGAGGTCCACCCCCCGCTCGGTCGCGGCCAGCGCCACACAGCGGTACATCGCCCCGGAGTCGAGGTAGGTGAACCCGAGCTCCGCGGCCACGGCGCGCGCGACTGAGGACTTGCCGGCCCCGGCGGGACCGTCGATGGCGATGACCATGCGCGGCAGCGTAGAGGCGCGGGCCGAGGAGCGACGGGAGCGTGCGCGGGCGGGCGCTCAGCCCTTGGCGAGAAGGGAAGCCAGGTCCGCTTCGAAGCCCGGGTAGCTGACCGCCGCCGCGTCCATGCCGGCGACCTCGACCCCCTCGCGCGAGGCCAGCCCGGCGATCGCACCCAGCATCGCGATGCGGTGATCGCCGTGGGAGACGATCGCGCCGCCGCGCAGGCCCCCCGTTCCCTCGACGACCATGCCGTCCACGGTCGGCTCGACTCGCCCTCCGAGCGCGTTCAGCGCCTCGCTCACGGTCGCGATCCGGTCCGACTCCTTGCGCCGCAGCTCGGCCGCGTCGCGGATCGTCGTCGTCCCCTCGGCGAAGCAGGCGGCGAGCGCGATCAGCGGCAGCTCGTCGATCGCCAGCGGCACCTCGGCGCCGCCGATCTCGGTGCCTCGCAGCGGGGCCGAACGGACCAGGAGCCGTCCCGTCGGCTCGCCACCGCGCTCGCCCTGCGGCTCGACCTCGATCGCCGCGCCCATCCGCCCGAGGATCGCCAGCAGGCCGGTGCGGGTCGGGTTGACGCCGATCCCGTCGAGGACGATCTCGCTGCCCGACACGAGCAGCGCCGCGACGAGGAAGAAGGCGGCGGAGGAGATGTCGGCCGGGACCGCGATCTCGCCGGGCTCCAGCCGCTCGGCCGGATGGACGGTGACAAAGCCCTCACCGCGCTCGACCTTCGCCCCCGCGGCGGCGAGCATCCGCTCGCTGTGGTCACGGGTCGGCAGCGGCTCGACGATCGTGGTCGGACCGTCCGCGAGCAGGCCGGCGAAGAGCAGGCAGGACTTGACCTGGGCGCTGGCGACGGGGAGGCGGTACTCGGTGCCGTGCAGCGGCGCGCCGCGGACCTGCAGCGGCGGCAGCCGGTCGTCGCGGCAGCTGAGATCAGCGCCCATCCCACGCAGCGGCGCGGCGATGCGGTCGACCGGGCGCTTGCGGATCGAGTCGTCGCCGTCGAGCGTCCACTCCCCGCCTTCCTGCCCCGCGAGCCAACCCGGGAGGAGGCGCAGGAGGGTGCCGGCGTTGCCGACGTCGATCTGGGCCGGGCTCGGCCCCCGCAGGCCGACGCCCTGGACGCGCACCCCGATGCTCGGCGCGGCCACCGGCCTGTCCTCGGTCGAGAGGACCACCCATGCCCCGAGCGCCTCCACCGCGGCCAGGGTCGAACGGGTGTCGGCGGCGTCCAGGTAGCCCTCGATCGCCGTCTCCCCCTCGCCCATCGCCGCGATCAGCGCCGCCCGGTGGGAGATCGACTTGTCGGCGGGCGGGCGGAGGCTGCCGCGCAGGGGGCCGGCCGGAGCGAAGCGGGTCATCCGCGCGACCCTAGATCATCACGTCGCGCCGTTGAGCACGGTGACGGTGTGCCCCAGCCCCCGTACCAGCGCCGCCGCGCGCCCGGCCTGCTCGTCGCCGGCGACCCAGAGCGTGACCGCCCCGGAGGTCATGTCCGGCGCCGGGTGCAGGGCCATGTCCTCGATGTTGACGCCGGCCTCGCCGAGCGCGAGCGCGAGCGCCGCGATCGTCCCCGGCCTGTTGGCAACCACGATCCGCAGTTCGCGCAGCGGCCCGGCCTCCAGCTTGGTCTCCAGCAGCTTGCGCCGGTCCTCGCCGGCGGCCGCGTGCCAAGCGGCGACGGCCTCGGGGTCGCCGCCGCGGACCAGGCTCGCGGCCTCCTGCAGCCGCTGCGCCACGGCTTCGACCGAGTCGGCCACCGCCTCGCGGTTGCTGGCGAAGATGTCGGCCCAGATCGTCGGGTTGGAGCCGGCGACCCGGGTCATGTCACGGAAGCTGGGGCCGACCTCGGGCAGCCGCTCTGAGTCACGGCTCAGCTCCACCGCCGCCTCGGCCGCGAGGGCGTTGGCCAGCACATGCGGCAGGTGGCTGATCGTCGCCAGCAGGCGGTCGTGGGCCGCGGGGTCGATCGCCTGCGGGCGGGCACCAAGCCCGGCCACGGCGCGCTGCAGTCGGTCGTAGAGCAGGCCGCTGGAGCGCTCTGTCGGGGTCAGGTACCAGCGCGCCCCCTCGAAGAGGTCCTCGCGGGCGTTCTCGACACCGGCCGTCTCGGCACCGGCCAGCGGGTGGCCGCCGATGAAGCGCTCGTCGTCGCCGAGGGCCTCGACCAACTGGCCCTTGGTCGAGCCGACGTCGGTGACGACGGTCTCGGGCCCGCAGGCGCGCAGCGCCTCGCGCACCTGGCCCGGCAGCGCCGCGACCGGGCCGGCGCAGAAGACGAGCTCCGCTCCCTCGCAGGCCTCGGCGACGGAGCCGGCGCCGCGGTCGAGCGCCCCCAGCTCCACCGCTCGTTCGATCGTCGCCGCCGTGCGGCCGTGGCCGACCACCTCGGCCTGCAGCCGCCGCCGCGCGGCGAGCCCGATCGAACCGCCGATCAGGCCCACCCCGAGGATGGCGACCTTGGGGGCTTGGTCCCCCGTCAACTGCCGCGAGCCTCGATTGCCGAGGCGAAGCGCTCGAGGACGCTCACGGTGTCCTCCCAATCGAGACAGGGATCGGTGATCGACTGACCGTACGTGAGGTCCTCGCCCGGGACCAGGTCCTGGCGCCCCTCGACCAGGAAGGACTCCAGCATCACCCCGACGATCGCCTTGTTGCCGTCGGCGATCTGGTCGGCGATTTCGCCGGCAGCGAAGAACTGCTTTTCCGGGTCCTTGGCGCTGTTGTCGTGGGAGGCGTCGATCACCAGCCGCTCCGGCAGGCCGGAGATCCCCAGCGTGACCAGGGCGTCCTCGACCTCCGGCACGTGGTAGTTCGGCATCCCGTGACCGCCGCGCAGGATGATGTGGCAGTCCGGGTTGCCGGTGGTGTGCAGGATCGCCGGCATGCCGGCGTCGTCGATGCCGGCGAAGGCATGCGACACCGCCGCCGCGCGGACCGCATCGACCGCGACCTGGATGTTGCCGTCGGTGCGGTTCTTGAACCCGATCGGCATCGACAGCCCGGAGCCGAGCTGGCGGTGCGTCTGGCTCTCCGCGGTGCGGGCCCCGATTGCCCCCCAGGCGACCGCGTCGGAGATGTACTGCGGCGTGATCGGGTCGAGGAACTCGCAGCCCACCGGCAGCCCCAGGTCGACGACCTCGAGCAGCAGCTTGCGGGCCATCCGCAGGCCGGCGTTGACGTCGCCGGAGCCGTCGAGGTGGGGGTCGTTGATCAGGCCCTTCCACCCGGTCGTCGTCCGCGGCTTCTCGAAGTAGACCCGCATCACCACCAGCAGCCGGTCGTCCAGCTCCTTCGCCGCCCTGGCCAGACGGCGCCCGTACTCCAGTGCCGCGCCTGGGTCGTGCACGCTGCAGGGCCCGACCACGACCAGCAGTCGCGTGTCCTTGCCGTGCAGCACGTCGACCACTTCCTTGCGTGCCTTGATCACGGCCGCTGCCCGCTCCTTGCCGAGCGCGAGCTCCTCGAGCAGCTTTTCCGGCGGGGCCAGCTCCACCACTTTCGCGATCCGCTGGTCCCTCACCCCATCTCGTTTGGCGCCCCCCTGCATCCCGATGATCATTTTGCCGTCGCCTTTCTCCAAACCGCTGAAATCGTACTTTCTGGTCGTCCGCTGCCAAGCGGGGCTGGGCAGCGACCAGCGAATTCGTGGGTCGGCGCCCGGCCGAGTGCAATCTTCGAGCGGCACGAGCCGCCGGGCCGGACGCCTAGCTAAATCGCCAGTAATAGGAGATGCAGCAGCAGGCGGGGACGGCCCCGGGGGCATCGATGCCGCGCGCGGATGTGACCGTCGACCTCACGTCAAACGAGGTTCTACCACGGTATGCGCGATTAGTCGAGGATTTCCGACAGGCCGCGCAGGAAACGGTCGTTCTCGGCCGCCGTGCCGTAGCTGGCGCGGATGTGGCCGGGGGCCCCGAGCGGCGTGCCCGCCCGCACCGCGACGCGGCGCTCGGCCAGCCCGGCGACGACATCGCCCTCGTCGGCATCGCCGAGGTCGACCCAGGAGAAGTTCGCCTGCGTCTCCGACGTCTCGAGCCCGCTCTCGCGCAGGGCCTCCTCGACCCGCAGCCGCTCGGCAACCGTCGCCTCGACCCGGCGCAGGACGTCGTCCTGGTGCAGGACCGCCTCCGCCCCGGCCGCCTGGGCGAGGGCGTTGACGCTGAAGGGCTGGCGCACGGCGTCGACGGCGGCGCGGAAGGTCGAGGAGCCGATCGCGTAGCCGACGCGCAGGCCGGCCAGGCCGTAGCACTTGCTGAAGGTGCGGAGGACGACCAGGTTGGGGAAGTCGGCCAGCAGGTCGACCGAGGCGTCGGGATCGTCATCGGTCTGGAACTCGACGTAGGCCTCGTCGAGGACGATCGTCACGTGCGGGGGAACGCGCTCGCAGAACGCCGCGACGGCGGCCGCTGGAAGGTGGGTGCCGGTCGGGTTGTTGGGGTTGCAGACCAGCAGCAGCTGGGTCGCCACCGTCACCTCGGCCGCCATCGCGTCGAGGTCGTGGACGTCGCCGGGGCCCAGCGGCACGCGGACCTCGCGAGCGCCCGTCAGCGCCGCGAAGTACGGGTACATCGAGAAGGCCGGCCAGGAGAAGAGGACCTCGTCGCCCGGCTCGCAGAGCGCGACGGCGGCGGCAAGCTGGATCTCGCAGGAGCCGTTGCCGACCGCGATCCGGCTGGGGTCGGTCTCGAAGCGCTCGGCCAGCCGCCGGCGCAGCAGGGTCGCATCGGGGTCGGGGTAGCGATTCATCGCCGCCGCGGTCCGGGCGATCGCCTCGACCACCTGCGGGTGCGGCGGGAACGGCGACTCGTTGGAGGCGAGCTGGGCGATCCCGCCGGAGGCAATTGCCTCCGGCGCCTGCCCGGCTGGCACGCCGGCCTGGTAGCCCGGCATCCGGGCGAGCTTCTCGGCGAAGGTGACGGTCACGCCGCCGATTGTGACGAACAGCCGAGCGGTCCGCCCCTACTGGGCGGCTTCGAGGTCCGTCCGCAGCTTCTGGGCTTCGCCGATGTAGGCGTGGACGGGAGCGTGCCCCGCGGGCGCGTAGAAGTGGAGCATCACCCGGATCACCCGCGGCATCGAGCCGGGCACGGGGATCTCGCGGCAGCAGAGCAGCGGCACCGCGTCGAGGCCGAGGTCGCGGGCGGCGACCGCCGGGAACTCCGCGTCGAGGTCGTCGGTGGTGGTGAAGAGGCAGCTGACCATCGCCTCGGCCTCGAGCTCGTTGCGCTCGATCAACTCGCGCAGCAGCGCTTCGGTCGCCGTGAGGATCGCCGCCGGCTCGTTGGCCTCCGCCTGTGTGGCGCCACGCACCGCGAACAGTCGCTGCGGCGGCGGCGCTGCGCCGTTGCCTTCGGAGCTCACACCTGCATCTTTTCAGAGCCGAGGGGGCGAATGACGGAGTTGTCGGTCCTTATGTCCCTATAGCGGACAAAAGGAACAACAACTTAGGAGACGCCCTGGCGTCGTTGGCAGAGGAACAGCTGGGCGTTGTGTCCCGAGGACAGCTGAGGGGCCTAGGCATGGGAGACCGCGCGATCACGCATGCGGTCGCGGCCGGGCGGCTGCACCGCGTCTTCAGGGGCGTCTACGCGGTCGGCCACACTCATATCGGCGAGCGGGGACGACTGCGGGCGGCAACGCTCGCCTGTGGCGAGCGTTCCGTCGTCTCGCATCGCAGCGCGGCAGCACTGCTGGGCCTCTTGGACAGGGAACCCGTCGTGATCGACATCACCGCCCCCACTCACCGCGGCCGCAAAATTGACGGCATCCGCCTGCACCAGGTGCGCCTTCCCCTCCGCGAGGAGACCGGGACCGTGGATGGCATTCCCTGCACGAGCCCGGCGCGGACTCTGGTCGACCTCGCCGGCACCATCGGCACGCGGACGCTCCGCAGTAGCTTCGAGCGGGCGGCCGCTCGGAAGATGCTGGACATGGCTGCGATCGACGCCTCGATCGGCCGCGGGGGACGCCGCGGGACCGGCGACCTGCGCGCTCTCCTCGACGAGTGGAGGCCGGCGGCGCCGGTCGCAGCGGCGCAGCGGCTGAAGAGCCCGCTGGAGGCGATGGTCCTGCCGCTGCTGGCGGGGCGGGGGCTGCCGATGCCAATGGCCAATGTGCCCGTCGATCTGATCCGCGGCCGGATCGAGGTCGACTTCCTCTGGGCCGAGCAGCGGTTCGTCCTCGAGGCGGACAGCCGCGACTTCCACGCCACCGAGGTGGCCTTCGAGCGCGACCGCTGGCGCGATCGCGAACTGATGCGGGTCGGCTACAGCTCGCTGCGAGTCACGAAGCGCCAGGCGGAGAGCGAAGCCGATGCCATCGCAGACACGATCGCGACTCGACTCGGCTGAGATTCGGGCGGGAACCGCGCCACCCTCCTACCCGGCAAGTCGGAGGGTGGCGCGGTTCCCGCCCGGACTAGCCGCTCGCGCCACGTAGCCCCTCGACCTCCTGCGGCGAAAGCCGCCGGGACGCGCCCTCGGGCAGGTTGCCCAACTCCAGGGGGCCGAAGCGGACGCGGCGCAGCTCCAGTACCCGGTTGCCGACCGCCTCGACCATGCGTCGGACCTGGCGGTTGCGGCCTTCGCGCAGGACGATCTCGATCTCGCGCTCGCCCAGCCGCGTCAGCTCGGCCGGCGCAGTCGCGCCGTCCTCGAGCTCCACCCCACGCCGCAGCCGCTCCAGGTCGCGGTCGGCCGGCGGCCGCAGCAACCGCACCCGGTAGGCCTTGGCAACCTCGTAGCGAGGATGGGTCAGCCGGTTCGCCAACTCGCCGTCGTTGGTGAGCAACAGCAGGCCGGTCGAGTCGGCATCGAGGCGTCCGACCGGGTAAAGCCGGGCAGAGGAGTCGACCAACTCGACCACCGCCGGCCGCTCCCCCGGCTCCCGCGCGGTCGAGACCACCCCTGCCGGCTTATGCACCATCCAGACCTCCCGCACCTCCGCCCCGACAGGACTCCCATCCACCCGCACGTCGTCCCCCTCCCCCACGTCCCGCGCCGGATCGGTAACGACCTCGCCCCCAACCGTGACCCGCCCCCGAGCAATCACCTTCTCCGCAGCCCGCCGCGAAGCAACCCCCCCATGCGCAAGGAACTTCGCGAGCCTCACAACGAAGGCGGGGCGGTGGGCCCTCCCCC
>DASTNW010000062.1:0-29049 GCA_035762685.1 Solirubrobacterales bacterium
TGCAGCAGCGCCGCGATCGACCGCAGGTCGCGGAAGTTGCTCGGGGTGATCGCGTCCACCGGCACCTGGAGCGCAAAGCGCTCCTCGACGAACGCCATCAGGTCGGCCAGGGCGAGCGAGTCGAGGATGCCCCACTCGAGCAGCGGGGCGTCGTCGGGCAGGGTCGCGCGACCGTCGAGGTGGCGGTCCTCGACGAACGCCCGCAGCGGCTCCGTGAACGCGGCGAGCTCAGCCGCGCTCATGCCGCCTCTTCCTCCAGGCGCGCTACGAGCGCCCGGCGGTCGACCTTGCCGTTGCGGCTGCGCGGAAGCTCGGCCACCGACCGCAGTCCCCCGACGATCATGTAGCGCGGCAGGCGAGCGGCACACCAGCGCTTGATCTCCAGCAGGTCCGGCCCGGGGCCGGGAGGGCTGACCACGACGGCGACGAGGCGACTCTCGAGGCCCTCGCCGAGCACGACGACCGCCGCCTCGAGGACGTCCTCGCGACTGGCGATCGCCGCCTCGACTTCGCCCAGCTCGATGCGATGCCCGCGGACCTTCACCATCGCGTCCTCGCGACCGACGTAGCGGTATTCGTCCGCGGAGATACGTTCGACGACGTCACCGGTGCGGTACGGGCCGCGTTGGGGCGGCTGGCCCCAGTAGCCGAGCATCACCGTCGGCCCCGCGACGACGAGCTCGCCCCGCGCGCCGACCGGCAGCGAGCGCCCGTCCTCGCCCTCGATCCAGAGGCTGTCACCCGCACAGGCACGGCCGATCGGCACCGGCCGGTCGGCGCTGGCACCGATCTCGGCAACCTCGTAGAAGCTGCAGACGTTCGTCTCGGTCGGCCCGTAGAGGTTCAGCAAGCGCACCTCCGGCAGCCCCAGCCGCAGCCGGCGCAGGGGAGCGATCGGGAAGGGCTCGCCGGCGAAGAGAACGGCACGAAGCGCGGCCGGACGGCGCTGGAGCAGCCCGGCCCGCTCCATCAGCATCAGTGCCGAGGGCACCGAGTACCAGACCGTGATGCGCTGCTCGTGCACGAACTCGACGAGCTTCGTCGGCACGAAGGCGATCGGCTCGGGGACGAGGCAGACGCAGGCGCCGGCGAGGAAGGCGACGTAGACGTCGAGCACGGAGAGGTCGAAGTGCAGCGGGGCGTGGCCGGCGAAGCGGTCCTGGCTCTGCGCCGAGAGCTCGGCGTGCGCCCACTCGACGAAAGCGAGCGCGTTGCCGTGGGAGATGCAGACCCCCTTCGGGGTGCCGGTGGACCCGGAGGTGTAGAGGACGTAGGCGAGTTGATCGCGGCTGGGCGACGGCGGAGTCGCCGTGCCCGCCCGGGACGGCGAACCGGCGCCACCCTCCTCGCCGGTCGCGCGGCGCGACGTCCATCGGCCGCCGGGGCGCGAAAGCGTCAGCAGGGCGAGGTCGGACGGCTCCTCGCCAAGGGCCTCCGCGGCGGCGGCGAGCCCCACGCAGGCAGCGGGGCGGCAGTCGCCGAGAACGCGTCGCACGCGCTCGACCGGGCTGAGCGGATCGATCGGCACGTAGGCGGCTCCGACTCGGAGCACCGCCTGCATCGCCGCGATCGCCTCGATCGACTTGGGCAGCCAGATGGCGACGCGCTGCCCCCGGCCGACCCCGAGCCGCCCGAGCACAGCGACCAGCTCGGCGACGAGAGCGTCGAGCTCCCGGTAGCTGACCGCGCGCTCGCCTTCGCGCACGGCGGCACCGTCGGGAGCCAGCGCCAGGCCCTGTTCGAAGACGTCCGACAGCGACCGCAGGCGGGCCGGGCTGGAGGCGACGCCGCTCACAGGCCCAGCCTCGCCGCGACGATGTCGCGCTGGATCTCCGAGGTGCCGGAGACGATCGGAGCAGGCAGAGCGTCGCGCAGCGTCCGATCGACTCCGGCGGCGGAGACCACCCCGAGGCCGCCGTGGATCTGGATCGCGTCGAGCCCCGACTGTATGGCCGCCTCGCTGACCGCGATCTTCGCCAGCGATACCTCGATCATCGCGTCGCGGCCGCGGTCGAGCAGCCAGCAGGCCCGGTAGACGAGCAGCCGCGCCGATTCGAGCCGCAGCTTCATGTCGACGACGCGATGCGAGATCGCCTGGTTCTTGCCGATCGCGTGGCCGAACTGACGGCGCTCCCCGGCGAACGACAGGACCTCCTCCAGCTGACGTGACATCGCACCCAGGTAGGCGGCGAACAGGCAGGCTCGCTCGACCTGCATCGCGGCCTTGAAGATCAGCGCGCCCTGGCCCTCGGTGCCGATCAAGTTCGCGGCGGGGACGAAGCTGTCACGCAAGTAGACACTGCCGGTGGGCGACCCCTGCAGGCCGATCTTCTCGAAGGGCTCGCCGACGAGGAATCCGGGCGTGCCCCGCTCGACGGCGAAGGCGCTGAGCGAGAGGTAGCCGCCGTTCGGCTCGGTGCAGGCGTAGACGACGGTGACGTCGGCGACGGGCGCGTTGGTGACGAAGGTCTTCTCGCCGCTGATGCTGTAGCCGCCCCCGGCCCGCTTTGCACGCGTGCGGAGCGCCATCACGTCCGAGCCGGCTTCCGCCTCGGTGATCGCGTTGGCGCCGATCGCCTCGCCTCGGGCCAAGCCGGGAAGGAAACGCTCGCGCAGGGCGGGACTGCCCGCTTTTGCGATCGGACCGCAGCAGGCAAAGAGATGCGCGGCAACCGAGAACAGCAGACCGAGGTCGGTACAGCCCTCGCCGAAGCCCTCGATCACCCGTGCGGTGGTCAGGCAATCCAGGCCGAGGCCGCCGTACTCGGTGGGGACGTCCAGTCCGGCCAGGCCGAACTCGCCCGCGGCGCGCCAGGCGTCGGTGCGGAAACCGTCCCGTCCCGCGCCACGATCGGTGGCGCCCCCGATCCGGCGCGCGGCCTCGACCGCGGCCTCGTGCAGCTCCCGCTGCCGGCTCGACCACTCGAAGTCCATCAGAGCGGCTCCGGCATCAGCGCTTCCACGGCTTCAGAGCGGGCGCCGGACCCGTTCAGATCGACCGGGGGGCGGGCGCGCCGCGCCGATCGCTTTCGCTCGCCGCCGGCAAATGCCGCCAACGCAGAGCGCAGGCGGCCTCGCGTCTGCCCCGGCGCGATCACCTCGTCCACGAAACCGCGATGGGCGGCGCCGAGCGTCGCGCAATGCTCGGCGCGATAGCCGCGAGTCAGCGAGCGCAGGAGCCCCTCGGGATCGGCTGCGGCGCCAAGCGCTGAGCGATGGACCAAGCTGACCGCGCTGTGTGGGTCCATGACACCGACCTCGGCGTCCGGCCAGGCGTAGGTGACGGTGGCGCCGAGGTGGGCCGAGTTCATCGCGATATAGGCGCCGCCGTAGGCCTTGCGCAGGATCACGGTGAAGCGTGGCACTCGGGCCGCCGCGAAAGCACGCACGATGCTTGCCCCGCGGCGGATGATGCCGTCCCTCTCCTGACCGGTCCCGGGCATGAAGCCCGGGGTGTCGACCAAGACGACCAACGGCAGCGCGAAGGCATCGCAGAGCTCGATGAAGCCGCTGGCCTTGTCGGAGGCCGGTGCGTCGATGACCCCGCCGATGTACTTCGGCTGGTTGGCGACGACGCCGATCGCGCGGCCGTCGATGCGGGCAAAGCCGGTGACCAGGTTCCGTGCCCACCTCGGGTCGATCTCCAGGAACTCCTCCTCGTCGACGAGGGCGAGGACGATCTCGCGCACGTCGTAGGTCGCGCTTGCTGCCGACGGCAGCAGCGTCCCCGGGTCGCGGGCGCAGTCGCCGTCGGCGACCGGAGCGGGGAGACCAGGGCTTTCTCGTCGCAGGTAGGCGAGCAGTCGCCGTGCCTGCGCCGCCGCCTCCGCATCGTCGCTGACGACGAGCTGGCAGACGCCGTTCGCGCGATGGACCCGGGCGCCGCCGAGCTCGGCGACGGAGACCTCCTCGCCGCAGACTTCGCTGACGATCCTCGGTCCGGTGAGGAACATCGAGGCGGGCTCGGTCATGATCACGAAGTCGGTGAGGGCGGAGGCGTAGGCGGTGCCGCCGGCGCAGGCGCCGGTGACGATCGAGATCTGCGGGACGACACGGGAGAGCGCGACGATCTCGTTGAAGACCCGCGCGTATCCGGCCAGGGCGGCGACCCCCTCCTGGATCCGGGCGCCGGAAGACTCGAGAAAGGAAACGACTGGCATGTCGGCCTCACGGGCGATGCCGAGCAGGCGGACGATCGCGTCGGCGTGCGCCTCGCCGAGCGAGCCGCCGGCGACGCGCACGTCCTGCGAATAACAGGCGACGGAGTGTCCTTCCACCGTGCCGATGCCGATCAGCACGCCGTCGCCTTCGTGCGCGTCCTCGCCGAGGGCCCGTGACTTCACCCGCGTCCTCAGCAACTGCAGCGAGTGGGCATCGAACAAGCACTCCATTCGTGCCCTCGCCGTCATCTCTGAAGTCGATCTCTGCGGTCGTTCATGGCTCGACGGCGAGCGTAGCCAGCGGTTTGCCCGATGGTCAAAACCTCACCAACATGGGCCAATGCCCGAGGTGCAGATAGACGCCGACGGACGCTCGGGAGGCCCCAACGCCCTCCTCTTCCCGGGCCAGGGAAGCCAGGACCGGGCGCTGCACGAGCTGGCGCGCCAGCACTGCCCCGAGCTGATCGCACAGGCCGCTGCGACGCTCGGCGTCGATCCCTTCGAGCGGATCGAGACAGGGACGGCGTACCTGCAGCCAGCGCTCTACTGCGGTGGGCTCGCACACTGGCGGGCGGCAGGCGCGCCGGCCGCCGACTTCGCGGCGGGTCACTCGCTCGGCGAGCTCGCCGCTCTCAGCGCCGCCGGCTACCTGAGCCCGGATGAAGGCATGCGCCTGGTCCTCGCCCGGGCGACAGCGATGCACAGGGCGAGCGAGGCCGGCGAGGCCGGCGGCCTGCTGGCGGTGGTGGGGCCACGGGAGCGGGCCTTGGCGCTCGGCGAGCGTCACGGACTGACGCTCGCCGCCGACAACGAGCCCGAGCAGATCGTCCTCTCCGGCCCGCTGGTGGGCCTGCAGGCCGCGCGCGCGGGAGCGCGGGAATGCGGCTTGAAGGCAGTGCGGCTGCGGGTGCCGGCCGCGCTTCACTCGAGCGCGATGCTCCCGGCCGTCGCACCTTTCCGACGGGCGCTCGAGACGGCGACGCTCGCCGCGCCTCGCATGGTCGTGATCGCGAACGTCACCGCGGCGCCATTCGGGGACGTCGTGTCCGAGCTCGCGCTCGGCGTGGTCTCCCCCGTGCGCTGGCGCGAGACCGTCCTCGGCCTGCACGCCGCCGGAGTTCGCTCCTACAGCGAGATGAGTACGGCGGGCGTCCTCTCCGGCCTCGTCGAGCGCACGCTCGCGACCGCCTGAGTCGCCTCAGGCGATGATCTCCGTCAGGGCCTCCTGCCGGATGCGCTGTTCTTTCTCCTCCAGGCGCTGGCGAAACGGCGCCGCCATCGCGTGGAACCCGCCGTCGACGTGGAGGATCTCTCCGGTGATCCCCTCGGACCAGTCGCTGAGGAGAAAACAGACCGCGCGGGCAACCGGGCGGGGGTCGTTCATGTCCCATGTCAGCGGCGCCTGGTAGTTCCAGAATTCGACCAGCTGGGCAAACCCGGGGATGCCGCCGGCCGTCGGCGTTCGGATCGGCCCCGCGGCAGCGAGGTTTACCCGGACGTTGCGCTCGCCGAGGCAGCGGGCGAGATAGCGGGAGATCGACTCCAGCGCGGCCTTGGAGACGCCCATCCAGTCGTAGGACGGCCAGGCGCGGGTCGCGTCGAAGTCGAGGGCGACGAGGCTGCCGCCGCCGTTCGGCTCGAAGGTCGGCACCAGCGCCTCCGCCAGCTCCTTGAAGGAGACGGCGCTGGTGGCGATCGATTCGATCGCGCTCTCGCGCGAGGCGTTGAGGAAGTTGTCGCTGAGGGCGTCCTCGGCAGCCCAGGCGATCGCGTGCACGGCGCCGTCGAGGGCACCGTACTCACTGAGGACCCGCTCGCGCAGGAGGTCGAAGTCCTCGGGTACTCCGACATCGAGCTCGAGCACGGGGGCAGGTCGGGGAAGCGAATCGGCCGCACGTTCGGTGATCGAGCGGATGCGCCCGAAGCTCGTCAGGATCACCTCCGCGCCCGCTTCCTGCGCCTCGGTGGCGATCGCGTGCGCGATGCTGTGCTTGGTCGCCACGCCGGTGATTAGCAATCGCTTGCCTTCGAGCATGATCTCCTCATCTCTGGATTTACGTACCTAACGGCCCTCGAAGCGCGGCGGCCTTCCCGCGTGGAGCGCCTCGATGCCCTCGACGAAATTCGCCGTCGCGCAGAGGTCGGCGAAGAGGTGGCGTTCGCGCTGCAGGTGGTCGGCAAAGCCCTCGTGCCAGGTGCTCTGCAGTAGCTGTTTGGTCGTTGCCACCGACTGTGGGGCCCACCGGGTCAGGCGGCGCACCCGCCGCATCGCGACCTCCAGGAGTTCGTCGGCCTCGACGACCTCGCTGACCATGCCGAGGCGCTCAGCCCGCCGCGCCCGCACGACCTGATCGCCGAGGATGATCGCCCTTGCGCGGGCGTCGCCGACGATGCGCGGAAGCAAGTAGGAGAGCCCGGCGTCCGGCGAGAGCCCGATCGCGCCGTAGGCAGCGACGAAGGTCGCACGGGGAGCAGCGATGCGATCGTCGCAGGCGAGCGCCAGGCCGAACCCAGACCCGGCGGCGAGGCCGTTGACGGCCGCGACGACCGGGAAGGCCATACGGCGGATGTTGAGGACCGCCCGCTGGATCAGCTCGACCTGCGTGCGGCTGATCGCGACAACGTCCGTGGTGGGATCGTGGATGCAGTCACGGATCGAGGCGATGTCGCCGCCGACGGAGAAGGAGTCCCCCGCCCCGGTGATCACGAGCCCCTTCACGCCGGCTTCGTCGGCGAGGTAGATCGTCGCCTCTTCGAGCTCGGCGAGCAACCTCGGGCACATCGAGTTGCGCTGGTCGGGCCGGTGGAGCGTCAGGGTGCCCCATCCGTCCCTGATCACCAGGCGCAGGTCCTGCCAGCGCGAGGAGTCCTCGACGCTCCCGGACGACGGCACGTGGTTGGTCCCCCGGCCCCCCATCTCATACCTCCGGCGCCAGCCCGATCGAACGGCAGCCGCCGTCGACATGGAGGGTCTGTCCGGTCATGCCACGGGACCAATCGCTGAGGAGGAAACAGACCGCGCCCGCGACCGGGCGGGCGTCGGTGCGGTCCCATCCAAGCGGGGCCCTGTGGGCGTAGGCGTCCGCGATCTCGGCGAAGGCCGGGATCTGCCCGGCGGCGACGGTGAGAACGGGCCCGGCCGAGACCGCGTTGACCCGGATGCCGTCGCCGCCGAGGTCCCGGGCCAGATAGCGAGCGGTCGCCTCCAGGGCAGCCTTGGCGACGCCCATCCAGTCATAGGACGGCCAGGCGACCGAGGACTCGAAGCTGAGGCTGACGACGCTCGAGCGGGTGCTGCCCCGCAGCAGCCCGCGCAGGGCCGTGGCGAGACGCGCGAGCGAGACCGTGCTGGCATTGAACGTGGCACAGGCAACCTCGGCCGGGGTCGAACCGAGCTCGCCGCTCATCGCCTCCGGGGGGGCGTGGGCGATCGCGTGGACGACCCCGTCCAGGCGGCCCCACCTCGTGCGGAGCTCGGTGGCGATGCGTTCGAGCTGGCGCTCGTCGGTCACGTCGAGCTCGAGCACGTCGACCGGCTCGGGCAACCGGCGGGCCGAGCGCTCGGTGACCGCGCGCATGCGGTCGAAGCTCGTCAGCACGATCTCCGCACCGGCCTCCTGCGCCTCGTGCGCCACCGCGTAGGCGATACTGCGATCGGTCGAAACGCCGGTGATGAGCACCCGCTTGCCGGCGAGGGAGGGCGAGGTGCAGACCGTCGCAGTCATGCGGCATGGCTCCGCACGACATCGATCACATCGCCGGCGCTGACCACGTCGACAAACGCGTTCGGCGGGACGCTCAGCTCGCACTCCTCTTCCAGTATCTGCGTGAGTTCGACCAGATCGAGCGAGTCGATTTCGGCATCGGCAAGTGGCGCACCGAGGTCGATCGGGCCCTCGACCGCGGCCATGCTGACCAGTGCGGTGATAATCACCCCATCGACGAGCCCGCTCACACTCCCTCGCTCCACCGATCTCCTCGCTCTGACGATCAACACCGATGGATCGAAACGCTACCGTCAGCCACTATTCGCACTCAATTAAGAGCCGTCGCGCTGCCTGAGCCAGTACCGATCGAGGTCTGGAAGCTCCACCCCAGTCAGGTCGACGTCCCGCTCGACCGCCTGATGGCGGTACTCGACTCGGCGGAACGCGATAGTGCGAACGGCAAGAGGACCGAGCGGGCCCGACGGGCATATGCGATCGCTCACGCGGGCCTGAGAACGGTCCTCGCCACCGCGCTCGGCATCGACCCGGAAGAGGTGGCGTTCGCCGAGCGACAGGGCCCTGCGGAAAAGCCGGCCCTCGCAAACAACACACATGGGTTGACCTTCAACCTCTCTCACACGCAGGATCTGGTGGTCTTCGCCCTGGCTCGCGGCCGCGAGGTGGGCATCGACGTCGAGTGGCTCGGCCGCCGCGTGAACAGCACGGCACTGGCGAACAGGTACTTCGTCGATGCCGAGCTGGCCGAGCTCGCGCGGGCTCCGCGGGACGGGCGCAAGCGTGCCTTCCTGCAGCTATGGACGCGCAGAGAGGCACACGCGAAGATGACCGGCGAGGGCCTCCGGCGCGCGCGCGCAAGCGGTACCGGGGCGGATGGGCCTTTTGCCGGCGTTCCTTCGGACCTCCTGGACCTCGACCTCGCGCCGGACCACGTCGGCGCACTCGCGGTGCAATCGCACTCCTCCTGAAGCGGAGGCTCACACGACCGGCACCGTGAAAGTGTGCGCGCACTCCGGGCACACCGCCGCGATCGCCCCCGGCGCCACACCTGCGTGACCGCCGGACCCCAAGCCCCGATCGCTGCCACGGCGCGCAGCGCGCAGCTCCACCCGAAGATCGCCCACCGACAGCCTTCTCGTCTCGGCCAAATCGAGCCACTGGTCCTGCTCGGAGGAAGTCAGCGCACTCACCTCAGCGTGATGGCTGAAAGACAGTTTGTCCCGACGTCGGGACAACTCGAATCGTGACGCGACATATGCCATGTTCCTAAGGCTGTGACCGTCATAACCGGTGATCCTCGCAGCCACCTTGTATTTCTCGCCCCATTTGGAAACTCCGTAGCGGACCCAATCGCCGAGCCACCACTGACTGCAGCGTCCCATCGTGCCCAGGCGGCGACCCACTTCCGTCCACTGTGGGAGTTGCATATCTCCGGTGGGCTTCCACGCCACCGCGTCGACGGCGTAAGGAAGACGCTTACGGACCGCAAGCAAGCCGTCCGCCCCCGGCCTCGATATGGCGGTACTACCGGTCATCGCTTGCAAGGTCACACAATGAACGGAGATGTTTCTCTCGCTGTCCCACGTACGGCCTCCCGTCGATACCACGTAAAGCGTGACTACTTTTACCAAAGTAGTTTTGATCGAAAGGGAACGATGTGGTCCATCGAGGACAGGTTGGATCGACCAAAGTGTTCTCCGCCAGTGGTTATCGCTCGAAGTCGTCGCGTGCTGGCGGAGGCTGCAGCTCCTCCAGACGCAACGCGACCTCGAGCTCGGCGTGACACACGTGGACCAGCCGACCGAGCGCCTCCTCGGTCTTCTGCAACCGGCGTCTCACGGTATGGCGGTTCACCGCCAACGCAGCAGCAGCGGCAGCCGTATTGCAGTTGGCGTCGAAATAGGCGCGAAGCGTTTTGCGCAACGCGCCATCGGCATCGCCGACGCGATCGAGTGGCTCGAGGTAGGTCTTCAAGAGGCACTCGGCCAGAGCGTCGTCGTCCAGCAGGCCCGCCAGCAATAGGGCATCGCTGCCACGGGTCAGCATCTGCGGCCGCCGCTGCATCACCTGCAACCCAGCCTCGGCTTCATAGTGGGTGAGACGCCAGCCCTCCATGCCCCTGCGTGGCTCACCAATCGCCAAGCAGACGTCCTTGGAACCTGTCGCCAGGAGAATGCGCTCGAGGTCCACCACCGCAAGTTCCCGCCTCCCCCCCAACCAGGCCCAGATGACTCCGGTGTCCTGGGGCACTATCAGGGCCTGCCGATCGAGCGCGGCCGCCAGGGCCCTGATCACGTCCTTGGCCCCTGCGCCGGTCGCAACCAAGCCCAGGTGCCAGGCATCGAGCTCGTAGGCCAGGTCGCGGGCGTGGTCCGAATCGATACCGCTGAGCATCTGCTGCACCCGGTCGGTCAGGCGCTGGGCGGGCGAGCGCGTCGCCTGCGCCTGCTCGCGCATGTACTCGCTCGCCACCAGTGCTACGAAGCGGTCGAACTGCAGGCTCTCGGTCCTCAGTATCTGCCTCAGTGCTTGCCCCGGCCGTTGGTTGGCGCTGTCGATGACGAACTCCCGCAGCAACCTGTTCCCGGCGCGATAACGCCGCAGGACCGTTTCCAGGCTCACACCGTTACGCACCGCGCGGCGGGTTTGCGCCGAGACCGCCGGTGGAACCTGGAGCGACCGGTTCTCACCGCGCTCGATGCTCTCCAAGCCGTACTCCAGCGCCGCGGCGACCGCGGCCCGCAAGCCATGCACGTACTCGATTGTCGTCTCCCCCGTCGGGTTGGCGACGGGGCGAACCCGTGCGAAGATCGCTTCCTCCATAACCGTGAATCGCGCCCGCAGCCAAGCCGCGAGCTCGGCCCGAAAAGCGTGAGGGTCAGCCGCGGCACCCTTTGACCCGTCCACCGGAGAACGCGCCGCGGAGGACAGTCGAGGTGGACGCCGGGCAGCGCCAGCAAGGGCGGCGGGATCCGCGCGGTCCCTTTCTTGGTGATCGTCCTGAACCATCGCTGCCCTCGTCGAGGTTGACTGGGTGGAGCTTCCAAGCGAGATGGCAATTCGCCGCTACCCGTGACAAGCGACGCTCGGCCACTCCGGACATAGGCTTACCAGCGCAATCTCATTTAGTCAATTTTCTACAAGTAAAAAGAGGAAGCGCTCACTTCACCGCCTGGGGAGCCAGAAATCAGCGGGTTTTTTGTCTGTGGTAAACCCTTTTGAGTAATACGCAAAAAGTGACTCGTTTCACTGCCTTGATCCGCGGTCTGTAGCGTGCTCTGGTTCGTGCTACGAACGCTCATCAAGACCTTGGGAGCGCTGCTGGTCGTCGCCCTCGCGCTCCCCCAGGTGTCTGCAGCGGGCCTCGTCGACCACGTCCACCCCCTTGCCGGAACGCAGCCAGGACCGCGGACCTTTGGTGGCGGTCACAACTTCCCGGGGGCAACCGTTCCCTTCGGCATGGTCCAGTGGGGCCCCGACACCACTCCCTCGGACCGGCACTCCGGCGGCTACGACTACCGCGACCGCCACATCACCGGCTTCAGCCTCACCCACCTCAACGGTGCCGGTTGCTCTTTGTATGGCGACTTCCCGTTTCTGCCGACGACCGAGCCACTTCGTGTCTCGCCGGCACCCCGGGGAGGCGGGCTCGCCGGGCGCTTCGAGCCCGGTTTCTCCCACCGCGGCGAGCGGGCGACTCCCGGCCGCTACTCGGTCCGCCTCAACCCCGTGCGGGGCGCCGCGATCGACGTCGACCTGACCGCGACGACGCGCACCGGGATGGCGCGTTTCGCCTTCCCGCGCTCGCGGCATGCGAGCGTCCTGATCGACGCCGGCGGCAGCGCCAAGGCCGACGATCTCGCCGAGGTGCGGATCGACCCCGCCAAGCACGAGATCGTCGGCTCGGCGTCGAGCGGCTACTTCTGTGCCCAGCGACCCCGCTACAGGGTCTACTTCGCGGCTGTCTTCGACCGGCCCTTCGACGCCTACGGCACCTGGACCCGACAGATGCTGAGCCCAAACGGGACCGCCGCCTCGGACCGGACGCAGCCGACGAACGCCTCCTCCGGCACCGCCCAGGCCGGCGCCTACGCGAGCTTCGACACGCGGCGTGACCCGATCGTCGGGGCGAGGGTCGGGGTCTCCTTCGTCAGCATCGCCGGCGCCCGCGCCAACCTCGCCGCCGAGAGCGGCGGCGCCTCCTTCCGGCGCCTCGTCGCTGCGGCGGAGGGGCGCTGGAACCGCGCCCTCGGCGCGATCCGGGTCAGCGGCGGCGAGCGGTCGGACCTCGACACCTTCTATACCGCCCTCTACCGGGTGCTGCTCTCGCCGCGGACCTTCGACGATGCCGATGGGACCTACGTCGGCATGGACGGGCTCCTCCACGACAGCGGTCCGCGTACCAAGTACGCCGACCTGTCCGGATGGGACATCTACCGCACGCAGATCCCGCTGCTGGCGATGCTGGCGCCACGCCGCGCGAGCGACGTCGTCGCCTCGATGCTCGCCGACGCCGCACAGAGCGGCTGCCTGCCGCGCTGGCCCTACGCCAACGGCCAGAGCATGACGATGGTCGGCGACCCGGCCGACCCGATCATCGCCTCCGCCGCCGCCTTCGGCGCCCGCGGCTTCGACGAGGCCGCCGCCCTGGCGGCGATGGTCAGGGGCGCAAGTGAGGGCTGCCGCAGCGCCGACGGCAGCTACATCCAGCGCCAGGGGCTCGAGGAGTACGAGGCCCTTGGCTACGTGCCCTTCGACATCGACGTCAAACGCCGCAACGCCAACTCGCTGTTCGGCGACCCGGAGGCGGTCTGGGCCTCGGCAGCGACCACGCTCGAGTACGCGGTTGCCGACTTCTCGATCGCCCAGTTCGCGGCCCGCGCCCTGCATGACCGCGCCACCTACCGCTCCTTCGTCGCGCGCTCGGGCAACTGGCGCAACCTGCTCAACCCGCGCAGCGGTCTGATCGAGCCGCGCTTCGCCGCGGGCCCCTTCCCCGCCGGTTACGACAACCTGGGCGGCGCCGGCTTCGCCGAGGGCAACTCGATCCAGTACACCTGGATGGTGCCCCACGACCCCGCCGGCCTCTTCGCCGCGATCGGTGGGCGGGCCAGGGCGGCGAGCCGGCTCGACCGCTTCCTGCGCAAGCTGAACGGCGGCGCCGGCGCGACCCACGCCGACCACGCCCTGCTCGGCAACGAGCCGAATCTGAACGTCCCCTGGCTCTACAACTGGACGGGACGCCCGTTCAAAACGCAGGCGACGGTGCGGCGGGCGCTGCGCGATCTCTACAGCGCGACCCCGGCCGGGTACCCGGGCAACGACGACCTCGGCACCCTCTCCTCCTGGTACGTGCTCGGGGCGCTCGGCCTCTACCCGGAGGTGCCCGGCGTCGGAGTGCTGGCGATCGGCAGCCCCCTCTTCCAGCGGGCAACCGTGCGGTTGGCGGGCGGGCGCAAGCTGCGGATCGTCGCCTCGGCCGGGCGGACCCCCCTGCGACAGGCGCCGTACATTCAGCGGATGCGGTTGAACGGCCATCCCCACGGCCGGCCCTGGACCACCTACTGCGCGCTGGCCCGGGGGGCGACCCTGACCTACCGGCTCGGGGCACGGCCCAACCCCGCCTGGGGCGATTCCGCCGCCGCCCTTCCGCCCTCCTTCGGCCCGGCGCGGCCGATGCCCGCGAGCCGCTGCGCCCCCTGATGCCCAAACGGCTCCGTGACAACGCCCTCTGGGCGCTCGCCGGCCTGACCGCCCTCGGGATCGCCGTCCGCTTCGCCAGCCTCGGGGTGCAGAGCTACCACCACGACGAGGTGATCACCGCGGCGCGGGTGATCCCCGGCAGCTTCACCGAGATGCTCGGCCAGGTGAAGGGGAGCGAGTCCAACCCACCCCTCTACTACGTGCTGGCCTGGGGTTGGGCGAAGGCTTTCGGCACCGGCGAGGTGGGCCTGCGCTCGCTGACCGCCCTGTTCGGGGCGGCCACTGTCCCCGTCGCCTTCCTGATCGGCCGCGAGCTGGTGAATGCCCGCACCGGCCTGGTCGCCGCCGCGCTCGTCGCCGTCAGCCCGATGCTGATCTGGTACTCGCAGGAGGCTCGCTCCTACGCGCTGCTCGTCTTCTTCGGCGCGCTCGCCCTGCTCTTCTTCGCGCGAGCACTGCGCACCCGCGACGGACGGGATCTGGGCCCGTGGGCGCTCGCCTCCGCCCTCGCCCTCTGCAGTCACTACTTCGCCGTCTTCGCCGTGGCGATCGAGGCAATCTGGCTGCTGGTCGCGTTGCGAGCGAGTTGGCGCCCGGTGCTCGTCGCGGTCGGCGCCGTCGCTGCGGTCGGGCTGGCACTGCTGCCGCTGATCTCCGCCCAGATCGACCCGACCCACATCGGCTGGATCGACCACAGCCTGCTGTCGACCCGCCTCTTCGAGACCGGCGGCAGCTTCCTGGCGGGAGAGACCGGGCACGTGATCGCCCAGCCCCCGCGCGAGCGCTACGCGCTGATCCCGGCGCTGCTGATCGGCCTCGCCCTGCTGCTGGTCGCGCTGCGCGGCTCGATCCGTGAGAAGCATGCGGCGGCGCTGGGGCTGACGCTCGGGCTGGGAGTGGTGGCGATCGCCGCCGGGGTCGCCCTGGCTGGCAGCGACTACGTCGTCGAGCGCAACCTGCTGCCCGCCCTGATCCCGCTCTTCCTCGCCGCCGCAGCCGGATTCGCCGCGAGCGGGGCCCGTCGCGTGGGGATCGTGCTCGCCACCGCGCTCTGCGCCTACTGGCTGGCCTTCGACATCCACGTCACCCGCACGCTCAACCTGCAGCGGCCGGACTTCCGGAATGTGGTCGAGCGCCTCGGGCCGCCACTCCGACCGCGCGCGATCGTCACCTGGACCCTCGCCGCCGACGGTGTCCAGTTCTACCTGGGCGAAGGCTCCCGGCGCAAGTACCGAGGCAAGGTGCCGATCCGCGAAGTCGACGTGATCAGCAAGGCAGTCGTGGTGGGACGACCGCCGAACCTGCCACCGGCCTTCCACCCAGTCGAACGGCTGAGGCTGGAGAGGCTCACCCTCACCCGCTACCTGGCAAGAGGCATCCATCGAGTCCCGGTCCTAGCGCTGCGGAATGCTCGCACCGGGTTCGGCCGCAACGCCGTGATCACGGACGGCATGCCAGCGCCGGAGGGGTGAGTCGACCACACCCCCAGCGGCACACAAGGTGGCGTGAGCTCGCTGGTCCCGGCACTCGGTAGTCCGGCGTTAGAGACCGAGGAGCCCTCCAACCGCGAGGATCGCCGCGAGGATGCAGAGGGCGAGGAAGAGTGCGGTTGCGATGTAGACCCACCGTGGGTCGGGTTCTCCGTCAATTCCTTCTTCTTCATCCAAGGTCTCTGGGTAACGAGCTTTTGCGCGCGCAAGCTTGACTGGGCCATAGAGATGGCGGGCCCACCAGGACTCGGGTCGGGCCAGTCTGAAGCCCGTGATCCACCAGACGATCCCGAGCGTGTACCAGCCGTGATCGAACAGGGGCCACTGACCCTTCAGCACCGTGACCGTCGCCGGCCCGATGATCAACACGACCCAGAGGCCAATTCCGTAGGCGATGGCGACCCCCGTCGAAACCGCAAGCAGCTCCACGGGGGCAGTATCGCCGGTCGGGGCTCTTTGCCTGCCGCTCGACCACCGCAACGAGCAGCAGTACCGCTACGGGGATTCGAACCCCGGTTTCCGGACTGAGAATCCGGCGTCCTAGTCCCCTAGACGATAGCGGCGAGGGACGGGCATTTTAGCGATCCGGGGCGGCGGGAGAAGTCGGCGGTGGGGAATCGGCGGACTGGGCGCAACCGGTAGATTGGCTGCTCCCGCGGCTGTGGCGGAACTGGTAGACGCGCACGGTTCAGGTCCGTGTGGGCGAAAGCCCGTGGAGGTTCGACTCCTCTCAGCCGCATCTTGACCGGTCGCACGCCCGTGACCCCGCACCTGCACCGCCTCTTCCCGGGGCTGACCGAGGCCCTTCCCCACCTCGCCCTCTCCGCCCGTCCGACGCCGGTGCGCGAGCTGCCCGGGCTGGGCGTCTGGGTCAAGGAAGACGGCGCCTTCGGCGCCGGGGGCTGGGGCGGCAACAAGGTGCGCAAGCTCGAGTGGCTGATCCCCGACGCCCGACGCCGCGGCCGCCACTCGATCCTCACCTTCGGTGGCCTCGGCACCAACTGGGGGCTCGCGACCGCGCTCTACGCCCGCGAACACGGCCTCGAGACCGCGCTGGCGCTGGTCGACCAACCCGTGGACGAGCACGTCCGCGCCCAGCTCGCCCGCCTCGAGGCCTCCGGCGCCCGCATCCACCGCACCCACACGAAGGCGCGCACGGTGGCGCTGCTGCCCTGGCTGCTCGCCCGCAACGCCAGCGGCGGCCGGCCGCCCTACCTGCTGCCGGCCGGCGGCTCCTCGCCGGTCGGCGCGCTCGGTTACGTCGAGGCGGCGCTGGAGATCGCGGCCCAGGTCGAGGAGGGCGCGCTGCCCGAGCCGGCGCACGTCGTCGTCGCCGTCGGGACCGGTGGCACCGCCGCAGGCCTCGCGCTCGGTCTGCAGCTCGCCGGCCTCCGCACCCGGGTTGTCGGAATCGTGGTCAACGACCAGTTACGGCTCGACCAGCCCGTGGTCTCCCGCCTCGCTCGCCGCACCGCGAAGCTGCTGGAGCAACGCGGGGCGCGGCCCAGTCCGCCCCGGCTCGGGCCGGACGCGCTCGACCTGACGCACGACCAGATCGGGGCCGGGTACGGCCACCGCACCGAGGCAGCGGCGCGTGCCGCCACCCGCGCCGGCGAAGACGGGCTCGCGCTCGACCCCGTCTACACCGCAAAGGCGATGGCGGGCCTGCTGGCGCTGCGCGACGAGGGCCGGCTCGACGAGCCGGTGCTGTTCGTGCACACCGACGGGCCGCGGTAGCGGGGCGCCGCCGACGGCGTTAAGCAGCGGCGGGCTCGGCCTCGCTTGCGGCGGCGCGCCCGGCGTTGGCGGCGATCTCCTCGACGAACTGCGGCCAGAGCTGGCGGGGGAGGTCGTGGCCCATGCCGTCGATCATCTTCAGGCGCGCGCCGGGGACCGCCCTGGCAGTGGCCCGGCCACCGGCCGGGCGGACCAGCGGGTCGCGGTTGCCGTGGATGACCGTGGTCGGGACCCGGAGGCGGCGCAGGGCCTGGGTGCGGTCGCCGGAGGCGGTGATCGCGTGCAGCTGGCGCAGGACGCCGGCCGCGCTGCGGCCGCGGTCGTAGGAGCGACCGGAGACCTGCCGCACCCGCTCTTCTTCGAAGGGGTAGCCGGGGGAGCCGATCACGGTGAAGGTCTTCACCGCACGCTCGATCGCGGCTTCGCGGCTGCGGGGTGGCCGCGCCATCAGCACCGCCATCGCCTTGCGGCTCGGCATCCCGGTCCAGCGACTGCCGGTGTTGGACATGATCGAGACCAGCGAGCGCACCCGCTCGGGGTGCTCGATCGCAGTGGCCTGGGCGATCATGCCGCCCATCGAGGCGCCAACCAGATGGGCCGACTCGATGCCGAGATGGTCCATCAGGCCAACCGTGTCGGTGGCCATGTCACGCAAGAGGTAAGGGGCGCTGCCGCGGCGGCCGAGCATCATGTCGGCGCGGCGCGGTACCCCGGCCGACTCGATCTTGGTCGAGCGGCCGATGTCGCGATTGTCGAAGCGGACGACGCGGAAGCCGCGCTCGGCCAGCATCCCGCAGAAGGTCTCGTCCCAGGCGATCATCTGCGTCGCCAAGCCCATCACCAGCAGCAGCGGCTCGCCGTCGGGGTCGCCCATCTCCTGGCAGCAGAGCTCGATCCCGTTGGCGGGGACGAGCTGTTCGTCGCCGAATGAGTGCATCCGCGCAGTTTACTGGCTGTCCAGCCAGTCTCCTCTGACGACTTTGGCCCGTAGGGACACAAACTCGCCAGTCGAGTAGAAAGCACCGATGCGGACGGCGATCATCTCCGACCTCCACCTCGGCGCCGGCACCGGCGAGGACGTGCTGCGGGAGCCGGCGCTGCGGCGGGCGTTGTTCGAGGAGATCGGCGACGCCGACCGCGTCGTCCTGCTCGGCGACGCGGTCGAGCTGCGCGACCTGCCGCTCGGCGTTGCCCTCGCCAGCGCCCGGCCCTTCTTCGAGGAACTGGGAGCGGCCCTGGACGGTCGCGAGGTGGTCCTCGTGCCCGGCAACCACGACCACCGCTTCGCCGAGCCGCTGCTCGACGAGCTCTCGCTCTCCGGCCCAGCGCAGCTCAGCCTCGAGCACCTCTACGACCCCTCCCCCGGCCCCACCGCCCAGCTCGCCACCTGGCTCGGCGGTGCCCGCCTGCGGCTCGCCTACCCGGGCATCTGGCTGCGCGACGACGTCTACGCCACCCACGGCCACTACATGGACCCCCACCTCTCGCTGCCCCGCGCCGAGTGCCTCGCCGCGGCGATCGTGATGCGCTTCTCCGGCCCCGTCCCCGATCCAGCCGAGCCGTCCGACTACGAGCGGGTGCTGCGCCCTATATATGGACTGGGCTGGGGCATCGCCCAGGTCCGCCCCACCGGCCTGGCCGAATCGCGCGGCCGCCCCTCGGAGGCGGCCTGGCGCCGCCTCTCCGGCAACGAAGGCGAGAGCAAACGGGGCCGGCGGTTGACGGGCACGGCGCTCCGCGCCGCCTTCCCCGTTGCGATCAAAGGAGTCAACCGCCTCCTGCGCGCCGACTTCCAAGCCGACATCTCAGCCGAGGCGATCTTCTACAGCGGCGTCGCCGCGGCAACCGAGATGGCGGCCCGGCTCGGCGTCGACGGCGGCCACGTGATCACCGGCCATAGCCACCGCGGTGGACCCAGCGACGGCGAAGCGGAATGGAAGCTCCCCGGCGGCGGCCGCCTCCACAACACTGGCAACTGGATCTTCGCCTCGATCTTCCACCACCCAGGAAGACCTCCCGGCCCCTACTGGCCGGGAACCGTCACCTGGCTCGAAGACGAAGCCCCACCCCGCCGCGTCCAGCTCCTAACCGAACGCTCTCACAGGGAGATGACCGAGCTGATCGAGCAGACGGCCGAAGGTAGGCGCCAGGGGTAGGGGTCGGGGGAGCCTCCCCGCTGTTGCTCCCCCGACCCCTCCTCCTCCCCTCCAACACACCGCCGTACAATCGACCTCATGGCAACCACCGAGGTCAAACCCGCGGCCCTGTCCACCTCGACCCTCGAGTCGTTCAACCCCGCAACGGGTGAGCTGGTCGGCTCGGTCCCGACGATCACCCCGGAGGAAGTCCAGGGAGTGGTCGACGACGTCGCCCGGATCCAACCCGCCTGGGCAGAGCTGCCGGCGAAGACCCGCGCCGCCTACATGCGCCGCGCCGCCGACGCTCTGCTCGACGACATCGACGAGGTTGCCGAGCTGCTGGTCCGCGAGCAGGGCAAGCCGCGCGCCGAGGCCTACACGATGGAGCTGCTGCCGACGGTGGACGCGCTGCACTGGTGCGCCAAGGCCGGCCCGAAGGTGCTCGCCGACGAGAAGGTGCCGATGACCCAGGCCTTCACCCTCTCCAAGAAAGCGCACTTCTCCTACGAGCCGATCGGCGTGGTCGGCGTCATCGCCCCCTGGAACTACCCCTGGTCGATCCCCTTCGGCGAGGTCGCGATCGCGCTGATGGCCGGCAACGGCGTGGTGCTGAAGCCGGCCAGCCTGACGCCGCTCTTGGGCGAGCGGATCGCCAAGGTCTTCGAGAAGGCGGGGCTTCCCGAGGGCCTGGTCCGGGTCGTCCACGGCGGCGGCGCCGTCGGCGACGCGCTGGCCCGCTCCAGCGTCGGCAAGGTCTTCTTCACCGGCTCGGTCGAGGTAGGTCGCAAGGTCGGCGAGGTCTGCGCCGCGAGCCTCAAGGGCTCGGTCCTGGAGCTCGGCGGCAAGGACCCGATGATCGTCTGCGCCGACGCCGACCTCGACAACGCGATCTCCGGCGCCGTCTGGGGCGGCTTCGCCAACGCCGGCCAGACCTGCTCGGGGATCGAGCGCGTCTACGTCGCCCGCGAGATCGCCGACCGTTTCATCGCCGGCGTCGCCCGCGAGGCGGAGAAGCTGCGGCTCGGCGACCCGCTCGAGTGGGAGACCGAGATCGGCCCGATGACCTCCGACGGCCAGTACGAGATCGTCGTCGACCTGGTCGAGGACGCCGTCGCCAGCGGCGCCACCAAGCTCTGCGGCGGCCCCGTCGACGTCCCCGGCCTGCCCGGCAAGTACATCGCCCCGACCGTCCTCACCGGCGTCACCCACGAGACCCGGATCATGCGCGAGGAGATCTTCGGGCCAGTGCTGCCGATCGTCGTCGTCGACTCCGAGCAGGAGGCGATCGAACTCGCCAACGACTCCGAGTTCGGCCTCGGCGCTTCGGTCTGGACCAAGGACCGGCAAAAGGGGGAGCGGATCGCGAGGCGGATCGAGTCGGGGATGGTCTGGATCAACGACCACTCCTTCAGCCACGGTGCCTGCCAGTGCGCCTGGGGCGGCGTCAAGAACTCCGGCGTCGGCCGCTCCCACTCCAAATTCGGCTTCTACGAGTGCGTCAACGTCAAGATGAACGCCTGGGAGCCGGGGCTCACCCGCGACTTCTGGTGGCATCCCTACGACCGCACCCTCGGCGAAGCGGTGCGCGCCTCGGCCAAAGCCCTCTACGGCAAGGGCGCCGCCCGGACCGAGGCCCTGCGCCAGGGCGCCGGCCCACTGCTCAAGGTCGGCCGGCGCACGCTGAAGAAGCGGCGCGGCTGATCGCTCGCCAGCCAGTCGAGGCTAGTCGGAGGCCGCCTGCTCGGCGATTTTCGCTTCGAAGCGCTCGATCAGCCGGCTCACCCACTCGTCGATGAAGTCGAGCATGTCCTCGCCGAAGTCGCCAAGCAGGATCGGGGCGAGCATTTCGCCGGCATCGATCGCCTTCGCCGCGCCGCGCAGATCGCCGTCGAACAGGTGCGCTTTGAGCTCGCGGCCTTTCTGCCGCTGTCGCTTGTACAGCTCCAGTCGCTCTTCCGGCGACAGGGCGTCGGCGAAGAACATCCGCAGCATCCCCTCGTAGCGCATCTGGATTTTCGCTTCGACCGGCGAACGTAGCCAGGCGCGCAGGGCCTCCTCCCCGGCCTCGGTCAGGCTGTAGGCGGCACGGGAGCGGGAGCCGTGGGGGTCGTCGCTGCGGTCGAGCAGCCCCGCCTCGTGGAGGCGCGCCAGCTCGGGGTAGACCTGGGCAAGAGAGGTCGGCCAGAAGTGAGCGGTCGAGGCATCGGCGGCCTTTTTGATCGCGTAGCCCGAGGTCGCGCCGAAGCGGACCATGCCGAGCACCAGGTAGGAAATCGGCCGTAGCTTCAGCGCCATGCGGAACGGGGTCTGGAGGACCGGTCCCGGAGGACCAATTGCCGGCTCATCGAGGATCGGCTTGGATGCATCCGTCTTGTTATATCCAAAGAGATAGGCGGAACCCATGGATAAATCGAAGGCCCGCAAGCACGTCATCGGCTTTACGGTCCTCGCGCTGGTGGCGGGGCTGTTTGCCGCTGGGGCCAGCGGCGGCCGGACGATCGTCGGCAACCTGATGATCGACTTCCATCTCGACTCGGCGCCGCACAAGCTGCTGCGCCTGGTGGACACGCCGATCCGCTTCTGGGGCTCGGCCAGGATTCAGACCAAGGACGGCACCACCCCGCCGCCGCTGGAGCACCTGATGGTCGAAGCCGATCGCTTCGGGCATCTCGAGACTCGCGGCCTGCCGGTCTGCACCCGCCGGAAACTGCTGGCCACGACGGCCGCCCAGGCCCGCGGGCTCTGCCCCGGCGCGATCGTCGGCACCGGCCGCGGCAGCGGCGTGGTCGAGTTCCCCGAACAGAGCCCGATCCCGGCCAGCTCGCCGATCACCTTCTTCAACGGCCCGGAGATCGGGGGCGACCCCTCGGTGATCGTCCACGCCCATCTCGATATCCCCGCGCCGACCACCTACCTGGTGCCAATCCGAATCGAAACCATCGACAACGGCATCTACGGCTTTCGGGTCGAGGCCGACGTCCCGCCGATCGCCGGGGGCTACGGCTCGATAACCGACTTCCGTTTCGAGTTCGACCGCAAGTGGACCCTTCATGGGAAGGAGCTGCATTACGTCAACGCTCGTTGCCAGATCGGCCACCTGCAGGCCTTTTTCGAAACGCGGTTCGTCGACGGCACCGCGCTGAACAGTCACTTCGTGCACCCCTGTCAGGTGCGCTGACCGGCCCCGGCGAAGCGGCGCCGCGGGTTGGGCCTCGCCGTCGAAGTACTCGGCGGCGCTGTCGCGGCGAAGCTACCAGCACGGTCCGAGACCGCCACAATCCCCGCGTGAGCTCGGACCGACCGCCACCCGGGGAGCTGGCGCTGCGCCTCGCCGGCCTGCGCCGCGACTACGGCGAACGCACCGCGCTGGACGGCGTCGGGCTGGAGCTCGCCGCCGGCGAGTCGTTGGTCGTGCTGGGGCCGAACGGGGCCGGCAAGACGACGCTGCTGCGAGTCCTGGCGACGCTGCTGCGGCCGAGCGGCGGCGAGGCGGTCGTGCTCGGCTGTTCGCTGCCGGGCGAGGCCTGGAAGCTGCGCGGGCGGATCGGCTACCTCGGCCACGAGCCGCTGCTCTACCGCGACCTCAGCGGCCGCGAGAACCTCGGCTTCCACGCCCGGTTGCACGGGATCGGCGGCGCGGCGGCCGCGGCGCGGATCGCCGAGCTGCTCGCCGCTGCCGGGATGGAGCGCCGCGCCGACGAGCGCGTCGACGAGCTCTCGGCCGGGATGCGACAGCGGCTGGCGATCTGCCGCTGCGTCCTGCACGAGCCGGAGCTGCTGCTGCTGGACGAGCCCGACTCCAACCTCGACGCCGAGGGGCGGGAGCTGGCGCGGGGGCTGATCGGCCCCGGCGGCGGCCGCACCCGCGTCGTCGTCACCCACGACCCCGACCGCCACCTGCCCGAGGCCGACCAGGTGCTGCGGCTCGGGATCGGCGAGGCGGCGGCCGTCTCGTGACTCCCTCGCGCGTCGCCTTCGCGGCGATCCTCGCCAAGGACCTGCGCTCGGAGCTGCGCACGCTGCAGTCGCTGCCGGCGATGGCGCTGTTCGCCGTCACCACCTTCGTCGTCTTCCGCTTCGGCCTCGACCGCACCAGCCTCTCGGGCAGCCTCGCCTCCGGGGTGCTGTGGGCGACGCTGCTGTTCGCCGCCGTCCTCGGCATCAACCGCCTCTTCGTCGCCGAGCGCGAGGAGGGCGGCTTCGACGCGATCCGGCTCGCCCCGATCGACCGCAGCGTCCTCTTCGCCGCCAAGGCGGCGGCGCTGCTGATCTACCTGCTGGCGCTGGAGCTGGTCGCGGTGCCGATCTTCGCCCTCTTCTTCCTCGACTCGGTCGAGGGGCTGGCGCCGCTGCTGGCCGTCCTGCTGCTGGCCGACCTCGGCCTCGCCGCCACCGGCACGCTGATCTCCTCGATGGCGGTCAACTCGCGCGCCCGCGACCTGCTGGTGCCGCTCGTCCTGCTCCCCCTGGTGGTGCCGCTGATGATCGCCGCCACCGGCGCGACCGAGCCGCTGCTGGCGCTGGGCGGTCCCGGTTACGAGCGCTTCGGCACCTGGCTGATGGTGCTCGGCCTATACGATCTGATCTTCGGCCTGGTCGGCTATGCCGTCTTCGACTTCCTCCTGGAGGACTGACCAGCCCGGTTCCTTCTCACCCGCGAAGCATGTACGGCAAAGGACTGAGACCCCTCTCGATCGCCACCGTGGCGATGCTCGCCCTGTCGCTTTCGCTCGTCTTCTTCTACGCGCCGCTCGACGCCGACCAGGGCTTCATCCAGAAGATCTTCTACCTGCACGTGCCGCTGGCGATCACGGCGCTGGTCGGCTTCGTGGTCGGCGGCGTCTTCGCGATCGCCCACCTGCGCAGCGGCAACCGCAAATGGGACGCGTATTCGTACGTCTCGATCCACATGTCGGTGATCTTCGGCGTCGCCGTCCTCCTCACCGGGGCGATCTGGGCCAAGGCCTCCTGGGGGCACTGGTGGGTCTGGGACGAGCCGACCCTGGTCAGCTTCCTGATCGTCTTCCTCATGTACGCGACCTACTACCCCTTTCGCTACGCGATCGAGGATCCCGAGCGTCAGGCGCGCTACGCCTCGGTCTTCGCGATCACTGCCGGCGCCTTCGTACCGCTCAACTTCATGGCCGTGCGGATGGCCGAGAGCCTCGTCCACCCGCGGACCTTCGCCACCGCGAACGGGGGGCTGCCGGGCTCGATGATGCTGGTCTTCCTCTGCAGCCTGGTGGCGATGGCGCTGCTCTGGGTGACCCTGGTCAAGTTCGAGCTGACCGCGAAGAGCGCCTCTGGGCAGGTCAAGCGGCTGCGCCGCGCCCTCGACGCGCCGGCCCCGGGCACCAGCTCCCGGATCGCGCCGGAGGTGAGCTGATGCTCTCACTCGGAGCTCTCCTGCCGCTAGCAGCGCCGGCGCTGCCGCTCGACGAGGCCGGCAAGTACGTCGCCGGCGCCTACGTCGTCTTCGCGGTCCTGCTCGTCGTCTACGTGGCGATCATGGCCGCGAAAGTGCAGCGGATCGAGCGGGAACTGCGCGAACTGGCGGGGTTCGCCGAGAACCGGGCCGGGGCCGAGCGGGCCAACGGCGCCCAAGCCGCCCCCGGGCGCGAAGCGGAGGAGGCGGCGAGCGATGTCTGAGCTGCTGGCCCTCGGCGTCTCCCACAAGACCGCACCGCTCGACCTGCGCGAGCGCCTCTCGCTGACCGAGGGCCGCGCGGTCAGCGCCCTGCGCGAGCTGACCGACGCCGCCGGCATCCACGAGGCGGCGGCGATCTCGACCTGCAACCGGACCGAGCTCTACCTGATCGTCTCCGACCCGGTCGAGGCCGAGTCGACAGCGCTCGGGGTGCTGACCCGCCAGGCCGAGATCCGCCCGACCGAGCTGCTCGGCCACCTCTACTCGTTGCGCGCCGGCGAGGCCGCCCGCCATCTGCTGCGGGTCACCGCCGGGCTCGACTCGATGATCGTCGGCGAGGCCGAGATCCAGGGGCAGGTCAAACGCGCCTACGAGCTGGCCCTGGTCGAGGGCGGCACCGGCCCGATCCTCAACCGCCTCTTCCGCGGCGCCCTCACCGCCGGCGGGCGGGCGCGCGAGGAGACCGGGATCAGCGAGAAGGGGGTCTCGATCCCCTCGGTCGCGGTCGAGCTGGCGCGGCGCGCGCTCGGCGACCTCTCCGACCGCCGGGTGTTGGTCGTCGGCGCCGGGGAGACGGCCGAGCTGGTGGCTCGCGCCCTGGTTGCCCGCGGCGTCCGCACCGTCTTCGTCGCCAACCGCCACTACGACCGCGCGATCGGGCTCGCCCAGCGCTTCGACGGCAGCGCCGTCCGCTTCGAGGAGCTGCCCGAGCAGCTCGCCGAGGCCGACATCGTCGTCACCGCGACCAACTCGCCCCACCACATCGTCGAGCGCGACGAGCTCTCCCACGTGATGGAGGAACGGGGCGAGCGGCCGCTGCTGGCGATCGACATCGCCGTCCCGCGCGACATCGAGCCGGCCTGCCGCGATATCGCCGGGGTCAGCCTGCACGACATCGACGACGTGCAGCAGATCGTCGAACGCAACGCCAGCGGCCGCGAGGCCGAGGCGAAACGGGCGGAGCGGATCATCGAGACCGAGCTGGACCGCTTCGAGCGCTGGCTGGCCTCGCTCGAGGTCGTGCCGACGATCGCCGCCCTGCGCGAGCGCGGGGACGAGATCGTGCGCCGTGTCCTGGCCGAGAACGAGGGTCGCTGGGAGGGCCTCGGCGAGGCCGACCGCGAGCGGCTCGAGGCGATGGCGAAGGCGATCGCCTCGCGCCTCCTGCACGAGCCGACCCTGCGCATGCGCCGCGCTGCCGGCAGCGACGACGCCTACCTCTACGTCAGCGCCCTGCGCGAGCTGTTCGGTCTCGACGTCGAGACCGAGCCGGAGGCGGAGTCGGGGGCCAGCGTCACCGAGCTGCGCCGCAAAAAAGGCTGAGGTCGTGCTTGGCGCTCCGCATTGCGACTCGCGGTAGCAAGCTGGCGCTGACCCAGGCAGGCGAAGTCGCCGCGATGCTCGGCGGGGCGGAGCTGGTCGAGGCTTCCTCGGATGGCGAGCCCGGGGACAAGTCGCGCTTCGTGCGCGGGGTCGAGCGGGCGCTGTTGGCGGGCGAGGCCGAGGTCGGCGTGCACTCGGCCAAGGACCTTCCCGGGGAGATGGCGGAGGAGCTACAGATCGCTGCGGTGCCGCGGCGCGAGGATCCCGCCGACGTCTGGATCGGCCCCGGCTCCTCGCTCGACGACGTGCCGGAGGGCGCTCGGGTCGGGACCGCCAGCCTGCGCCGTCGCGCCCAGTTGCTCGCAGCGCGGCCGGACCTGCGGGTGGAGGAACTGCACGGCAACGTCGATACGCGCCTGCACAAGCTTGCCGAGGGCGAGCTCGACGCGATCGTCCTCGCCGCCGCCGGCCTGCGCCGGCTCGGCCGCGAGTCTGAGATCGGCTTCGCGATCCCGTTCGAGACGATGGTGCCGGCGCCCGGGCAGGGAACGCTGGTGCTGCAGGTCAGAGCCGGCGACGAGGAGACCACCGAGGCGGTCTCAGGGGTGTTCGACCTCAGCGCCGCCCGGGAGCTGACCGCCGAGCGTGCCGCCGTCCGGCTGCTTGACGCCAGTTGCACGACGCCCGTCGGGGTCTTCGCCAGAGTCGAGGCAGAGCGCCTCGAGATCGACGCCTTCGTGGGCCTGCCCGACGGCAGCGAGTGGCTACGCGACAGCATCGAGGCCGAGGCCGCCGAGCCTGCCGCCGCCGGAGTCCTCCTCGCCGAGCGCCTGCTCAGCGCCGGCGCCCGCGACCTCCTCGACCGCGCCGAACAGCCCGCCGATGGGCCTAAAAGTTGAGCCCACGTCGACATATCGGCCCATCGACCGGGGGAACCGCGTGAGTGCCCGGGCGGGGGTCGTGTATCTGGTGGGGGCGGGACCGGGCGATCCGGGCCTGATGACGGCGCGCTCGCTGGAGCTGATCGCCAGCGCCGACACCGTCTTCTACGACCGCCTGATCCCCCCCGGCGCCCTCGACGGCGCCCGCGAAGACGCCGAGCTCGTCTACGTCGGCAAGCAACCCCAACCACCCGCCGATGGGCCTAAAACCCACTTATATGGAGGGGAATCGGCCCATCGACCCGGCAGTTCGGTGCCGCAGGGGGAGACGAATGAGGGGTTGGTTGCGGCGGCGAAGGCTGGGAAGAGCGTCGTCCGACTCAAGGGCGGCGACCCGTTTGTCTTCGGGCGCGGTGGTGAGGAGGGAGAAGCGCTGCGTGAGGCGGGGGTCGAGTTCGAGGTCGTCCCCGGCGTCACCGCCGGGGTCGCCGCTCCGGCCTACGCTGGCATCCCCGTCACCCACCGCGACGACGCTTCAGCGGTTGCCTTCGTCACTGGCCACGAGGATCCGGCGAAGGCGGAGTCGGCGCTCGACTGGGACGCCCTCGCCCGCTTCCCGGGCACGCTCGTCTTCTACATGGGCGTCAAGCGCCTGGCTGAGAACGCGGCGGCGCTGATCGCCGCCGGGCGCGATCCAGGGCAGCCCGCGGCGGCAATCGAACGCGGCACCTGGCCCGAGCAGCGCACCGTCGCCGCGACGCTGGGCACGATCGCCGACGCGGTCGAGCGCGAGGGCATCCGGGCTCCGGCCCTGATCGTCGTCGGCCCGGTCGCCGCTCGCCACGACGACCTCGCCTGGCTCGAGCGGCGTCCCCTGCACGGCCGCCGCGTCGTCGTCACCCGCGCCCGTGCCCAGGCCAGCGGCCTCGCGGCCACCTTGCGTGACCTCGGCGCCGATGTCGTCGAGCTGCCCGCAATCCGGATCGAGCCGCGAATCGAGAGCGAGGAGGTCCGGCGCGCGATCGCGTCGATTCGGGAGTACTCGCTCCTCTGCGTGACCAGCCCCAACGGAGCGCACCTGCTGTTCGAGGCCCTGGCGGCCGCTGACCAGGGCTCGAACGACGGTGTCAGCGCGACGGCGGAGCGCCAGGCTTCGGAGGGCGCGGCTCCCGCCTCCGCGTACGACGCCCGGGCCTTGGCCGGCGCCACCGTCGCCGCAATCGGTCCCGGCACCGCCCGCGCGCTCGCCGAGCACGGCATCGCCGCCGACATCGTCCCCGAGCGCTTCGTCGCCGAGGGGCTGGTCGAGGCGCTGGCCGGAGTCGAGGTCGAGGGCAGGCGCGTCCTCGTGGCTCGCGCCGCCGAGGCCCGCGACATCCTTCCCGACGCCCTGCGCGAGCGCGGCGCCGAGGTCGACGTCGTCGCCCTCTACGAGACCGTCCGCGAACAGCCCGACGAGGCCGCGGTGGAGGCAGCCCAGGCCGCCGACTACGTCACCTTCACCTCCTCCTCGACCGTGACCAACCTGACCGAGGCCCTGGGCGACCGCTTCCCGACCGGCGCCCGCATCGTCTCCATCGGCCCCGTCACCAGCGAGACCGCCCGCGCCGCCGGCCTCAGCGTCGACGTCGAAGCCGAGCGCCACGACATCGACGGCCTCCTCGCCGCCCTCCTCGCCGACGCAGCACAGCGCTGATCGAGCGGCGTTCGTCCTTTGTTAGCCGTATGCGGAACAAAGGACGAACGCCGAAGGTGATGTCGTTCGGCGCACCCCACCGGCACTACGCCCGCACCGACTCGACCAACACGCGAGTGCGGGAGTTGGCTGCAGCCGGAGCGCCGCATGGGACGGTCGTCACCGCCGCCGAGCAGACCGCCGGGCGGGGAAGGCAGGGCCGGACCTGGACCGCGCCCGCCGGCAAGGCGCTGCTCTACTCGGCGCTGCTGCGTCCGCTCGAGGAGCGCCACCTGACGCTGCCGCTCGCCGTCCCGCTCGCCGTCTGCGCCGCGGCCGAGGAGCTGCGGCCCGGAATCGAGTGCGCCGTCAAGTGGCCCAACGACATCTGGCTCGACGGCCGCAAGCTGGCCGGCGTCCTAATCGAGGCCCGCCCCCAGGACGGCTGGGCAGTAATAGGAACCGGCCTGAACCTCTACATCTCTACAGGGGAGTTTCCGCCTGACCTGCGTGACACCGCGGTTTCGCTGTTCGACCCGAGCGCTTCACCTTTCGATCCGAGCAAGGGGG
>DASTNW010000063.1:0-79671 GCA_035762685.1 Solirubrobacterales bacterium
TTTAGCGCCGTGCGCACAAGCGCTCCTGAGCATCGGTGCGCCAGTTCCGCAAATCCCGACCGCTGGTTGCTAAGCCGCGCCGCCGCCCGTTCTAAGCTCGAAGCGTGACGCGATGGACCGATCCCTTGATTCAGCTTCCACCGTTTTCGGAGCGAGCGAGCGGGCTCGTGGTTCCCCTAGCGCACTCCCGTCCAGTCGTTTCAGCAGGCGGCGACCGGATGGGAGACGGGATGCCCATCTCTCCCAGAGCGTTCTTCGTAATGGCCAATCCGCCGTCGGCATTCGACCAAATGCGCGTCGTCATCGATGAGGGCGGCCTGAATCAGCGTGTCTCGACGCCAGACGAACTCAAGGCAATGGCTGCTCATCTGAGCTTTGAGAACGCGATGCTCGCACTATCGCGCCTTGCCTCACACGTCTGGCACATTCGAGGCGACACCGAGGCCCAGATTCAACTCGCCCGGCACGTGTTCGGCGAGCCCAAGCTAGCGCCAGCGATCGCGCAGCTCGCGCGGGCAGTCCCGGAGCTGGAGATCTTCCCCGAGCAGCATTCAGCAGTTCTGCAACGACTGCTCGTCCTGTATGGCCGCGAGGCCGTCCTAGGAGAATCCCAGGAGGATGAGCAGATGGTCTTCGACCGGGCGTGGCTGGCGGCAGCCGTGCCGAACGGCGAACTTGACCGCGACACGCCAGAAGGACCAGAGGGTCGAAGGGATTGGATCGCCTACCTGATTCAGAACGGTGTTTACAACAGGACCGAAGAAAGCCTTGCATCGATGGTTCGGCCCCAGATCCTGTTTGGAGACATCGCGGAGAGCCAGGCCGCAAGGAGCCACCCGCACTTCTGCCCGATCGACAAGTGGCACCGGGACACCTTCCAACTAAGCCTCGCCGAGCAATTCGCAGTCGGGTTGGCAGTCGCCTCCAGAGCCGACACCTTCAACGAGGCAACCCCGTTGGAGCAGCGCTCGCTTGTCGGAGGCGCCTACCTAGCCAACGTGGCCGAGAGGCTCGGCTACGAGCCCAAAGTCATTCTGGAGTTGCTTTCTGCTGATCGCGGCTGGTACAAACGCGAGTTTGGAAAGCGCTCCGACACGCTCCCCAACATGGCGTGGGATCGAATCCCGTTCGAAGTTCGCCCATTCCTTCGACTGTCAAACGGCGAGCTGCTCGCCATCTCCCCGCGCGCTGTGGAAGCCTGGCTCGGAGATGGCTTCTATCACCGGTCGCTCGCGGCCGCGCGCGAAAAGGGGCACGCAGAAAGGTTCCTGGCCTTCTACGGCTACTTGGTCGAGGAGCACATCTTGCGGGTGCTGCGCCATGCGCACCCCGAGCGGGGCACGTTGGCCTCGTGCCGAGTTCTTGGTGAGCAGAAGTACGGTCGTGGCGGTGGCAATCTAAGCCCGGATGTCGCCGTGGACTGCGGGCCCGATCTTGTTCTCATGGAGGTCTGCGGCGGGCGGTTCACGCTGCGATCCGTTGTCGAAGGCGACGCGGACGCTGCCCTTGAAGAGTTGGGCCACCTCGTCTTCGACAAGGTCGAGCAGCTCGACTCGCAAATCACGGCGCTGCTGAACGGGAAATGGCAGGTCGCGGAACGGGAGAACGAGCAAGTACAACGAATCTGGCCGGTGGTTGTTACCGCCGACGTGCTCCAAAACGGGCTCCTTTGGAACGAGATCCGCGAGCGTCTTCCCGGCGTCTTCAACCAGCCCAAGGTCCAAAGCCTCACCCTTCTCGATGTCTCCGAGGTCGAGCAGCTCGCAGCATTGGTCGAGCAGGGTCATGGCCTGGTTGATCTATTGGCGAGAAAGGCAAACGGTCCTTATGCCGAGCTGGACTTCAATCGCTTTGTCTTCGAGACTCCTTCCCTCTCTCATGAAGTGCGTTCGTCTCTCCTCGATCGGCGCTGGATGGCGGAGGTTGACCGTGCGGCAGAAGCCTTCGGATTCGACCCCAACAGCACCGAGGCGCTGGAAGCAAAGAGGCGAGCCGGCCGCGCCGAGTAGCGATCGCGACCGACCCTCGGAACGGTGGCTACTCGTTCAATCGGCGATGCGCCAATCTGTAGACAGTCTCGCCCCGCGCCCCGGCTGGCATGTGGCGCACGCCGAAAGCGAGATGGCCGAGATAAAGCCGTCCGTCCTTGCTCTTGGCGATCCGGAATACGAGCCCTAGCGGTCCACCAGGCGGAGGCAGGTAGACCTTCACGCAGCCGGGAAGACTCGTCCCGTCCCGAGCTTCCTCGTCGCAGGCGAACAGGCGTGAGGGATTGCTGTTGCTGTTGTGCTGCCTTTTGTGAGGTTGGCTATCTGCTCCACGTTTGGGCCTTGGTGCCCTGGAGCGCTTGGGGGTGACTCTGCTGGCGCTTGGATGGAGGACTGGTCTTTGTGAATCTTTTTGCTCGCTGCTGACATAGACCAACGCTCTGCCCGTGGCGCTTTCGCCCAGGCGCCACGGCGCACAGCTATAGATGTCGCGAGCCCAAATACGACCTCCGACGGTTATTAGCGGTCGAACACCCTTACGAGTTCACGGCAACGTTCAATGAATTCGGCGTTGAGCTGGCCCGACCGCCCTAGGTGGCCCTCGACTATCTGTGACGTCTCCTCAGTCCAGTTCTCCGGCAACACGTCGACGGCTTGGATGAGGGTCACTAATCCGTCCCTATTTGCCATGTAGGACTGGGGCACCGGATGGTCGGCCCCGAATCGCAGGCGCAGACGCCCGTGCTCCGGCGCAACCGCGAAAGTCTTGTCGTGGGCATCCTCCGCAGCTTCCCGACGTATCCGCACCGCTTCTTCGTCGGCCAAGAAGCCCTCGATGGTTTCCCCCTTCTCTTGTTCGTAGCCGATGACCGGAGTGCGGCTGCGCAAATGGAGGATCGCGCTGATGGATTCCGTGACAGCACCGTTTGCCTCGTCGATCACCCCGCGCATCTCGTCGAGGTCGCGCATCTTCCGGTCGTGAGTGAGCTGCTTGTCGATGCGCCGGTTCGCGGTCCACGCCGCGAGTCCCGCTGCGATCACGGCCGCGGTCGCGAGCAACACCGCATCCCAGGTCGGACAGTCCACGGTGGGAAGGCGTCAGTCGGCCTGACGGGCTTCGAGCTGGGTGACTCGCTCGGCGAGTGCATCGATCTTCGACGCCAACTCCTCCTTCGAGGGTCCGTCGTCGACATAGACGGCCGCAGGGACCACCGTCTGGCCGCTCTCGGCAAGCGCAGCGAGTTCCATCGGGTCGATTCCGACCTTCTTCAGCCGTTCCAGCATGTCGCTGACCTGCGCGGCCGCAGCACTCACTTCGGCGATCCTCTCAGCCGTGAATCCCTTCTCCTCTAGGAGGTCCATCCGTTCGTGAGCCTCGCGAGCGAGGGCGGCTGCGTCTGCCGGGTCCATAAATGGAGCCTAGACGTGCCAGGCATGGGGCGTCAATCAGATCGCACCTGTTGCGCGCGAGCCCGGTGCTCAGAAAAAGCGCAGCGTGGCCACGCTCTCTTGCTCGCCTCTGGAGTCCTAGTTGACGATGCACTGAGCTTGATCAGCCACACCCATGTGCATGGCGAACGAAAACGACCTAGATCCGACGCTTGCGGAGTGGGCAGACGAGGTCCGGGGACTCGGCAATGTTGGCGGCCACTTCGACCCACTAGAGGAAGTCAGCCTGGAGCAGGCCGCCGACCTCTCCCACCTCGTCCGACAGATCCTGCGCTACAAGTACGAGGAGCCAGCCCGGCGTCAGCGGCTCCGCGAATCGCGCAACCCATAAGTCACGAGGCAGCGGTTAGGCCGGATGGCGTGCGACCATTGCGTTGAAGGCAGGCATCCATGCGCTGCCGCCTAGCAACGAAAATGGTCACAACCCATACGTAAAAGGTTTCTGTCTGCACGGCTCAAATGCTGATCCGTGCGATCAGACCCGGCCAACCTCAAGGCGCTTGTCGTAAACGACGCCACGGGCAAAGGAGAGGCATCAGAGCGGTAGACGCCTGAGATCTGCCGCCGACCCAGCCCCGATCATGGAAGGCGTGCTCGATGTTGCCTTCAACAGCCGTGAGACGGCCTTTCTGATTTGGGCCGGGGTCTTTCTATTCGTCGTCTTTATCACGAGCCTGGGGGAACTTAAGAGCCTCGGCAGAACCCTAGTTTCGATCCTAAGGGTCGGCTTGGCTTGGATTTTCCTCGGCTTCATCCCATACATAGCAGGGGTGCTCTACCTACTGGATCGGATCGGCTTCTGGCATCCGGGCCTTGCATTCGCTGCCCTGTTCTGGACCGTGACGGCGGGCTGGTGGCTGATCGCGGTTTGCATCAAACGAGAGGGAGCACGGCTTGCCTCGGCTGTACTTGGGGTGATTTCCGTGACGGTCTTTGTGGAGGTCTTGGTCAACCTCAAGACTTTTAGTCTCCCGATCGAGCTAGTCCTGCTCCCCGTCCTCGCCCTCTTCTTGATCGCTCAGACTGTCGGCGAAAAGAGCAAGCGCGACGACCTAGACCCCCTGCGTCAAGGTGGCGAAAGGGGCTTGATGGTGGTCGGGGCCGTCATGTTTCTCTACGTGTTACTCAGCATCGTTACGACCTGGAGCCAATTTGACAAAGACGAAGCCCTGAGGTCGCTCGCGTTGCCTCTAATCCTTACCGTGGCCGCCGCTCCCTACGTCGCTGCGATTTGGGGTCTATCGGTCAGAGACACGCGCCGAGTAGAACGTCGAAAGGTCGCACAGGCGCATGAAATTGAAAAAACCTTTGAATTTAGCTCTATGAAGAAAGCTGCTTGATTGGAGATACCCATCCGTCCCCAAAACTCCGTGGAGCCTCGCCTTATCGACTGGCGCCTAACCTCGCCGTCGGCGGGCTTGACAGCCCCGAACATCGCCACAAGCTCCGCGAGCGTCGCGGGCTCGTGATCTAAGCGCTTCATGATGGCCTGAGCAGAGGTATCCGAAGACACAGGCACACCATCCTAGTCCCGCCCCAGACGCTGCCTCGCCTTGCGGTGCGCACGGAGACCGGCTCGCGGGGCAACCGTAAGCCAGCGGCACTCCGCAGGAGCCCCATCGGTGGGCTCGTTGCGGTAGATCAGGCGGAAGCGAGGCTTCCCGGAGTACGAGGGGATGTCGAAGCGGACGCGGCGGCAGTTGGCAAGCTCAGGATGAAGCCCTGGTCCCATTGGCTCACCAAGGAACGGGTTGCCCTTGCACTCCACCAACAACTCAGCGACGCGCTGTTTCAGCGCCTCCGCTTCGACCACCTGCTCGTGATCGTCCTCCGAGGAGATCGCCGTGAGTTCACGCACGTCATCAAGAACACCCTCGGCGAAGGCGACGGGAACCCCAGCGGCTGCGTCGGCCGTCATTCCTTGGGCAGGTTGATGCCCAGACTGGCCAGCGCCTGGGCGCCGTCTTCCGTCCGATCGGCGGCGCCGCTGCGAATCCGCTCCGCAGCTATAGCGGCAGCCTCGTCGTCAGCACGGCGCGACTCGAAGGTCTCTGCCATCGCGTCGATCTTCGAGTTCATCGCCCGCATCTGCTCTTCGAGCCGACGCACGCGTCCAGATCTGATCCGCGAAATCAAAGGCATCTCGACGAGGATAGCTGCGCCGTCCGATCTATCCATCACGTTCCATCGCCACGCGGATAGGCGTCCACGTGCTTGCGGACCCAGAAGCGCCCCTCCTCCCCGGGAAGGGCGCTTTCTGTTGGAGGCCGCGGCCTTAGAGCCAAATACGGGTCGCTAGCAGCCGTGCGGAAGGTGCTGGAAGAGCACTGCGATCTGGAGCGATGCTGGGCAGTAATGGCTGACCGTGGGTTCGCAGGTAGTCACAGCGGTCGAGATGGATATGGACTTGGTGCAGCGGGTTTCCGGTTGGACTCGGATCGACCCGTGCAGCGTGACGTGCCCGTCCGATCGAAACCAGCAACCGATGGCTTCCCGCCCCCAGCCACAGTGGCCGTGGGAGTTAAGTGCCCCTGGGCCACTGATCGTCGGATGTCGGTCGAAACCGCTGATGCCAGGGTGGCGAGCTTCGCCGTCCGAGTTCAACCGAGTGATGGCAAAACCAAGTTCACCGCCTCGGCGGGGAGCCCAGCAATCAACGCGAAAGTCGATCCGAGACTGTTGCCAAAGAACGGCAGCCAGCATCGCTCGAGCTTGACGATCCTTCTTGAACATGAGGTGAGCGCTGAGCGGATGGCTAGACGCACGTATTCCCGCTGTTCAAATACTCGGCTACCTCCGATATCCGGCCCTCCGGGTCGAGGGTCAGGAAGAGGGCGCCTCTGAGTTCGATGTTCGTGCCTCGCTCGATGTTCTCGGCCGCCATGGACTGGGACTCCGGGTCGACGAACAGCCGCAGGCATTCCATCGTCAGGTCCGGGTGGTCGCGCAGCTCGGCTTCGTAGCGGTCGCGGAGCGCGTCGAGGCCGTGCAGTACGGCGGAGCCGTCGCGGAACACCAAGTCCGGAGCGTAGAGCGAGTAGTAGCTCTCCAGGTCGCGCCTGTTCCAGCGATCGATGTAGTCGGCGTAGAAGGTCGCCAGCTCGGCGGCGTTGAGCCCTACCATCGGCCGCGAGCCTAGTGGACGAAGACTGGCCAACCACCCCATTGGCCAAGGTTCCTTGCACCGGGGGCAGCTTTTAGGTCGATCTCTCCCGAGTGCTTAGGATGTGCCGTCTTTTGCCCCGCCGTTCCGATTTCCCATATGAAAAAGCAGCGAGCATTCAGCTTGCCGAGCGGGACTTTCAGCTTGGCCTGAATTGCGATCTGTGGCCGACCGAAGCGGGCACGCGCCCGCCGGGGTGGCGCGCTGGCAAGGACCAGCCCTGGCTCAGCCGCACGATCGACGATACATACGACGCAGACGGCGATGAGATCCCGGAGGACCGGCGCGAGCTCGCCTGCCCGCTGAAGGAGTCGATCCTCCGTTTCCCCTCGGCGCCGATCCACGGGCTCCACCGCCTGCACGAGTACCACGTCAACATCGGCGAGTCGGAGACCTTCCACACCTATCGCGTCCTCACCCACGCGAAAAGAAGGCGGAACAAGCCGGTAAGCCGCATCTTCCTCATGCACAACGGCCTCAACGAGGCGGAGTCGATGGGCCTCTACTACCGCCTCGCGTCGCGCCTGATTCAGCAAGACAAAAGCGGCGGCACCGCGTGCGTCCTGCGACCGTTTCCTGGCCACCTGACGCGCTCTCGGTTTTCGGGCTTCGCCGAGACCCCGCTCGACCACTACCTCTGGGACGGCTCGCACCTCTTCCGCCAGTTTCTCCGTTACATGATCGAGACCCAGTGGTTCCTCAGCGTCATCGCCCGGCGCTCCTCTTATCGCTGCATCTCCGGGCTCAACCTCCTGGCGGAACACAGCAAACCGGCCCGCAGCCGCCTCGAAGACGACGTCCTCGCTGAACACATGCTGCGAGCGTGGAACGCGCTCTATGCCGTGTCACGACCCGCTGTGGGCGAACTGCACAGCGGTCACGACGACGCCACGCCGCTGGGACCTCGCGCATCGAAAAAAGCCATCCACCAGTCGATTGCCGCGATGCGCAGTCTGCTGAACCTGACCGAGAAGCTCGACGGCGACCCGAAGCCCACGGACGGGCCCGAGCCCGACGTCCACGTGATCGGCTACAGCCTCGGCGGCTTCGCGGCCCAGTCGATCTTCATGTCCTGGCCGTTCATGGTCGGATCGTGCTCGACCCTGCTCTCCGGCGGCGCGCTCCGGGAATTGGCGCCGACGGCCTTTGCCGATCCGGAAGAGTGGCAGACGGTGCTGCACTCGCTTCGCTACGAGCTCGACGACGCGATGCTGAACGATCGCTACAAGTTCGTCAGCAAAGTCAAGGGGGGCATCGAGATGGGTCGCGTCTCGGGCATCGAATTCGACCTCTTCCTCTTCCTCAAGAGCACCTTCTACGAGGTCTTCCAGCAGGAGTACCGGGGCAGCTTCCAGACCCGCCTCGCCGCCTTCCGGCGCCGGATGCTCTTCATCGTCGGCGGCAACGACCCGATCGTGCGCCCGCAGAGCGTCCTCGACTCCGGTCCGCCCGACGGCATCAACATGCTCGCGGTCGGCGGCCTCGGCCACTTCCTCGGAAGCAAATCGCAGGACGACGAAGAGGAGCAGCAGCGACTCTTCTGGATACCGCGGATCGGCGAGCTGATCGACTCCCTCGCCGACGACGCGGCCAAGACGCTGGCGGACGAGCGCAGCGAGACCTGGCTCGGCCCCAAGATGGAGCTCCCGGCCAAGCCCGACCAGCCTGCGGGCGCCTCGGCGCTGGCCAAGACGTCCGGTCCGCTGAATGCGATGGAGCGCCTGGAGCTGGACGGAGAAGGCTCCCTGCCCGGTCCGCTCTTCCAGCGCGTCCTCGACGACCTGCTCGCTCGCATCGACGCGCGCCGCGGCATCCTCTTCATCCTGCGCAACGAGGTGCCAACCGCACTGCTGGAAGACGACGCCATCCAGCAGCTCGCCGCCGGCCTGCACCACAACGACATCGGGATCGTCAACTACATCGAAGGGCTGAAAGCACGTCGGGAACTGATCCTCGACAACCCCGAGCGCATCTCCCTGGTCCTCCCCTGGAACGCGCGCCTGATCACGGAAAAAATGGACGCCCACCCCGGCCACCCAAGCCAGTCGGAGGGGGCCGGCGGCCAGCTTCCGCGTCGCGTGGAGCCGAGGAAGATCTGGGAGAAGTTCAACGAGCGCTGCATCGAGGTGGTCGCCTCGGCACCCCACGCGATCCGCGTCTGCGACGGTCGCCTCGGCGTCCTCGACGAGAGCGGCCTGCCCGCGGTGGACACGGCCGCCCTTGCAAGCGCGGCCAAGGAGCGGCTTGGAATCGTCGACCGTACGCATCGCGTGACACCGTCGTTGCCGGACTGCTGGGTCTGGATGTCGCCGGAGTTCCTCGCGCTCGACGGCGATGAATCGCTTACGGTCGAGGCCGGCCGGTCTCGACTCTGCGAAGTGGTCCCCCGGGAGTACAAAGACGTCAACGTCCTCAACAACCGGTTGCGCCGGGACCACCTACGCATCGTCACCGTCTCCCGTTCGCGCTACAACCCGCGCTTCCGGGGACGGATCGTGGCCGACCCCCGCGCGGCCAGGAAACTCCTTCTCCACATCACGCTCTGCATCGCGGCCTCGGTCCCGTTCGAGGACTACGACCTCGACGCCCAGCCACCCCGGCTGCGCGAGCCGGAACCCGTCTGATCCGGAAGCGACCTGACCGTGGCTGAGCAGGTGCCCGCAGTCTCTGACGTGCTTGCCACGATCGAGCGCCACGACTGGCCCCGGCTGGAACGCCTGCTCGACCCAGAGGTCCATTGGACGACCGCCGTGGAGGAGCACCTGCACGGTCGCGAGGCGGTGATCGCTCGCCTCTCCGGCGACCCGCCGCCGGCCCCTCCGGCGTTCCACGAGGTGCGCGGCGGGCGAATCGTGCGCTGGATCGACGTTCCGGGCTGAGGCACTCCGCCGGGACCGATGCGGGATGATGCGCGCCGTGACGCGCCGGCAGGGACTGATCGCAACGGGGATAGCGACGGTGGCCTTGCTCCTGGCGATGTCTCCCGCCGACCAGCGGATGCAGGACACCGGCGGCCCGGGGATCGTCCCCTTCGAGCTGACCGGCGGCCAGGACCGGGCCGACGAGATCCTCGCAGAATGGGGCGAGGAGGGACAGGACGCCGCGCGCGAGTCGCTCTGGATCGACTTCGCCTTCCTGCTCGCCTACGGCGCCTTCCTCACCCTGGCGCTCGCCGCGGTCCGCGACCTCGCCAGGGAGCGCGGCTGGCATCGGCTCGCGGCGATGGGCGCGGTGGTCGTCTCCTTCGGCGCCCTCGTGGCCGCGTTCGACGCCCTCGAGAACATCTGCCTGCTGCTGACCCTCGACGGTGCGGGGGCGGCGTTGCCCCTGCTGGCGACGATCTTCGCCGCCTGCAAGTTCATCCTCCTCGCCGCTGCGATCGCCTACCTGCTCGCCGGCCTCGGGATGCGCCTGCGCGATCGCGGCGCGGCCGCTCGGGTGTCGTGACCCACCCGCCAGAGAGCCGCTGAGCCGATTCGCGCGGGAAGCGCCCGCCAGAGGCGGGCGCTTCCGCTACGAGTGCTTCAGCCGATTCCGTATGTGCCGTTGGCGGCACCGTCGACCGTGAACGAGCCGACGATTTTGTAGCCGCTGATCGACCCCGAGAATTCCATTTCGGAGATCGCGGTCGGCGTGTTGAGCGTCACTGTGGTGTTGGTGACCGTTTTGTCGAGTTCGGTCGTCCCACAGCCAGCTTTGAAGGTCCGTTTGTTACGCCACCCTGTGATCGTCAGGTCGGTGGCGTTGACGTGGACCGTCCAGGGGAGGCCTTTCGCTTCGGAGCTGGCCAGTTCGCATTTGGCAAACGAGCCAAAGCCCGCCGGGCATTTTTTGGTTTCGAATTTGGTGATTTTCCCGGTGCTTCCGCCTTCGGTCGTGAGGGTCGCGTGTATTTCACAGGACATGCCGTTGCCTTCGGTCGTTTCGAACACTTCGCCGCCCGTCAGGCCGATTTCGACGAATTTGGTGACGTTCACCCCTTTGTCTTTCCACACCGCCGCCAGGGCCAGCGCCGGGACCACGAGCACCACGAGCGCCGCGATCCCGCCGGCGAGCAGCAGCCTCTTCTTGCCTTTCATCTCTCCCTTTCCATTGCATTGATGACCCGCAGGTCAAAATTTGGACAGGGAAGATAACGCTAGTCAAGCTTTTTAGACAAATGGGCCAGCCGGAGCGTGACCGGGAGCGACGCCGCTTCCGGAGAACCACCTGCAGGCACGTAAGTCACCGTCACCTTGACGCGGAGCTTGTGCTTCCGCCTCAGGACCGCGCGGGCGGCCTGAGTCGGCCTCAGGGTGATCGTCACCGTGCCCGCCTTGGGGGCTTTGACGTTCACCGGCTTGATCGCCTGCCAGGGCCCCTTGGCCTTGCTCGCACGGACCGCATTGGTCGGGGCGGCACTGCTGCCCTTTGCCGTCAGCGAGCCGGGGCCTGGGACGCGCACCTGCAGGGCCAGGGTGCCGTTGCTCCGGTTCGCTTTGGTCCGGCCGAGACTGAACTGCTTCGAGCGACCGGGCGGCGACTGCCCGGGCGGGACGGCGGAGATCGAGACCGCGTCGACGCCCGCGTTGAAGACCTCCTCGTGTGCCGCAGTGGCTATGCGCAGGCGCACCGTCTGACCGGCGAAGCCGCTGAGATCGGCCGTGATCCGGGTCGGCGGCATCGCCTTCGGACCGCCCGGCATGGTCCGGAAGAGCGTCAGGAGGACATCGGCTGGATCGACCGATTCGAGCGGGGCGGTCGGCCTGAGCACGTCGATCCGGTACTGCTGGTTGCGCTGTCCCCTCAGGACTTCGTCGTCGACCGCGAGGGTGTCCGGGGTCGGGACCGCAATCGGTTTGTCGGAGTTGTAGTAGGCGAGCAGGCTGAGCCAGTGGCTGCGGCCGGGCTCGAGGGCGATGTCCTGGTAGAGGACCAGCGTGTCGGGGTTGGCCTCGTCGGTGATCGCGGCATACGCGCCCTGGGGCGGGGCCTGGACAGGGTCGTCGCCCCTTTTGCTGCCGATCGGGGCATCGGTGCCTTTGTACGCGAACCAGCTGCCCGCCTCGGTTGCCCGGCGCGCGTGCCACCCGCTCAGGGTCCCCGTCTCGAAATCGCCGTTGACCACGGTCGCCGCCGCGGCGCCGCCCGGCACCAGCAGCGCCAGAAGAGCGACGGCGATAAGGGCTATCCGGGTCATCCGCAGCTCAGCCCAGGACCGTGAACTTCCGTTTCGCCGGCGTCGCGTCGGCGTTGCCGGCCGGGTCGATCGCCCGCACCTCGAAGACGTGCTTGCCGAGCCCCAGGCCCTGATACCGCTTCGGTGAGGTACAGGCCCGGAACGGTCTGCCGTCGAGCCTGCACTGGAAGGTCGAGCTGGACTCGTCGGACTCGAACCGGAAGCGCGCGATGCGGCTCTTGGACTTCCGCTTCGGCGCCTTCACGATCTTCGTCTGCGGAGGGGCGGCGTCGGTAGCCACGCTCGCGCCGCCGAGGGGCCCGGCGCCGCCCGACTCGCCGGCGACCGTGGCGACGGCCAGCTCCGAGGTCCCACCGGCTTCGCCCGTCTGCGTCGCCGCGACGATTCCCGCGACCGCCACGGCGGCGCCGTAGACCACTTTCCAGTTGCCTTCGGCGTCGGCGGTCGTTTCGCCTAGAAACGACTCCAGCTCGCCGGCCTCGGCGTTCTGCTTGCGGAAGACCCGTACCCTGGCGCCCGCCTCGGCGACACCGGTGGCACCGGTCTGGGTCGAGGTGGAGAACCCCGGGGGCTCGATCCCGTTGTTGGGGCCGTCCGGTTCGGTCGCCGGCGAGGCGGCGAGGAGGTCGATGAAGAGCCCGGCGTTGGCGGCCCCCCGGTTGCGAGCCACTTCGTTCACGGTCCCTTCGGTGTCGACGATCTCGATCGCGTCGCCGCCGCTGCCGACGATGACGTTTTCGTCCGCCGCAGCATCGCCGCCGATCAGGTTTTCCGTCGAACCGAAGACGGTCGAGTTCTGGACCCGGATCCCGGCGCCGCCGGCTTCGGAGATCTCGTTGCCGAGGACTTCGTTGAGGTCGTTTTCGACCCGGACCCCGTTGATCCCGGGGCCCTCGAGGAGGTTGTCCTCGATCCGGTTGCCGTGCCCTCCGGTCAGGCCGGAGGTCGCGATCCCGATTTCACCGCCGAAGATCTCGTTGTCGGCGATGGTCGCTCCGAAGCCCTGCTGGGAGATCGCGGCGCCGCCGTCCATCCTGATCTCGTTGTCGACGATCGCCGCTTCGACGGCAGTGCTGGGAAGTTCGCCGGAGTCGACGGCGATTCCCTCGTCGGGCGGTGCCAGGGTCCCGGTCCCGGCGGCGTCGACGCCGACCAGGTTGCCGCGAACGACGAGGTCGGGCGCGGCCGGGCCGGCGAGGATGCCGGCGCCGCCGCCGTTGATGCGGTTGGCATCGCTGGCTTTGGGGCCGCCGATCACGGTCTGCGCCGCCCCGCCGGCCCGGATCCCAGTCGCGACGTTCGGGACCGACGCGGTCCCGGTCGCGTTGAGGCCGATGTAGTTGCCGGCGATCGTCGTGGCGAGCGCCGGCGCCTCCTGCCCTCCCTCGCCTTCCAAGTCGACGCCGCTCGAGGTGGCGCCGGAGATCAGGTTGCAGCCACCGTCGCAGGCCGGGGTCGACACGGCTTTCGCGCTCACCCGGGTGCCGATCGAGTTGCCTACCGCCTCCAACGTTTCAAAGGAGGTGACCTCGACGTCCTCGCCGTTGGCGGCAAGGGTGGTCCCGTTCGGGCTGACTCCGAAGTAGTTGCCGAGGACTCGGACGTTGCTGACGCCGGAGAGGTCGAGTCCCTCGTCGGTGCTGTTGGCGAAGACGTTCCCCGCTCCCTGCCCTTCGCCGCCGATGCGGCTGAAGTCCGAGCCCGGCGCCACGAAGGCCCCGGTCGTGTTGCCCCCCGCGACGCCGCTGAGCTTGACGCCGAACCAGCTACCGCGGACCCTGGCGAATTCGGAGCCTTTGATGCTGATGCCCACCTGGGCGCCGGTTACCGCCAGGCCTTCCACTTCGACGCCGTCGGCGTCTTCGATCGCCAGCGCCGGGCCCGTGCCGGGGCCGTCGACGCCTACGCAGGGGCCGGCGACCCCAGCGGCCGTGGGACATTCGCGGCCGTTGATGCGAACGGGGTCGACCATCGTGGGCAGGCTGCTGCCGATGGTGATCGTGCTGGTGGCCCCTCCGTCGAAGGGGGGTTCTTCGAAGACGATTTCGTCGCTTTCGCCGACCGAACTGTTCGACTCTTCGATCGCCGCGCGAAGCGTGCATTTGGCGCCGGCCGTGAGGCATCCGTCGAGGCCAGGAGCGAGGTCGGTTTCGTCGGCGGCGCTGTCCACCGTGAAGACTTCGGCGCCGGCCGCTCCTGGCGCCAGGAGCGCGCAGACGAGCACGGCCAAGGCCACGGCAAGGGCCCGGCCCCGGCGTCTTTCCCCTGCCCGGTCGACCAGCACGCGGCGACTCTAACCGCCGCCAGGTCGATGAGCAACTTTTTTCGTTCAGTCGGAGGTGCCCTGAATGGAGGGAGATTCCTCCGCCGGGTCCATCGGGTGCAGCTCGCCCTTCGTCAGGGCCTCGGTGCGGAGGTGCGCGATCGACTGGTACTCCGGAGAGGCGATCATGTCGAGGAAGGCCTGACGGGTGGGGTATTCGACCAGGGCGACGAGGTCCCAGGAGCCGTCGCCGAGCAGCGCCTGGGCCGGAGACCCCGCCCAGACGATGCGGCCACCTGCCCGATCGAGCAGGGGAGCGACGGCGGCGCCGTATTCCATGTAGCGCTCCTGGCCACCGTCGGGCTTGAAAGCGAGGAGGTTCAGCATCACCACCGGACCGGTCTCGCCGGTCCGCTCCGAGAATGCCGTGAATCCCCCCTGGTTCAGCCGCTCGGGCTGGGCCGCCTCCACTAGTTCTCTTCCCGGGCCGGGTCGTCGCCGGGCCAGGCCCCCGTCAGGGCGGCGAAGCCCTTGCGCGCGCCGCGATCGGTGAGGCCTTTGACGAGGCGGAAGATCGCCCCCTCGATCGCCAGCGCCGCCAGCAGCTTCGGGACCGGTGCCGCGCGGTCGCCCGGCTCGGGCGGCTCCTCGTCGTCGATCACCGCCCAGAGGCGCTCGAAGGCCTTCTGGGCGGCGAGACCGGCGATCAGCCCGGCCGCGATACCGATCGGCGCGAAGAGGAACTTCATGGCGCCAGCCTACTCCTGCGAACTCGACGACAAACGACCGGCGCGCGAGGAATCAGCCTCCGAGCCACTCCTTGACCCGACCGCCGCCGGAAAGGGGCGAGAAATCACCCTGGTCGCGCATCGCTTCGGCAGCCGAGGCCACCGCCGCGAAGGCGGTCCAGGCGAGGCCGCTGCCGACGCTGACCCGCTGCGCCCCCGCCTCCACTATCTCCTTCATGTCCAGCCCCCGGAAGGCGAGCACGTTGACGGGGAGGCTGGTTGCCTCGCAGACCGTGCGGACCTCCTCGCCGCTGCCCAGGCCCGGCGCGTAGAGCACGTCCGCGCCGACGGCCTCGTAGGCCTGCAGGCGGGCGACCGTGTCATCGAGGTCGGGGTTGCCGCGAATGTGGTTCTCGGCCCGAGCGGTGAAGGTGAACGGGAAATCGAGCCGCCGTGCGGCCTCTGCCGCAGCGGCGACGCGCTCGACGGCGTGCGTGAGCTCGTAGAGCCTCCCCTCGGGGTCGAAGTCCTCGATAGAGCCACCCACCGCGCCCGCCGCCGCCGCCCGCTCGATCGCCGCGGCGGCGTCCTCGGGCGCGGGCCCATAGCCGTTCTCGAGATCGACGGAGAGCGGCAGTTCGGTCGCCCGGTCGAGCGCGCGCACGTGGTCGACGACCTCGTCGAGGGTCGCTTCGCCGTCCGGCCTGCCAAGGGCGAATGCCAGGGCGGCGCTGCTGCTCGCCAGCGCCTGGAACCCGAGCGATTCGAGCAGCCTGGCCGAACCCACGTCCCAGGGATTCGGGATCAGGAACGGGTCGCCCTCGTGCAATGCCCGGAAACGGGCCCCCTTCTCGCTCTGACTCGCCCCCACCGGCACAACATAAGCCCGGAAGCCATGCGGCGCTGGCGCGTTCCCGACATCACAACGCGAAACCGACCGCACTTGGCGGCCGGTCGCGAGTGGCCCGATTCCCCCGACGGGCCGACACACATAGAGATACGCATCCCTCCTCCCTGTGGTGATCCCCAGAAGCGAAGCCAGGTGGCTCTGCGACTTCTGCCATCACCGGAGAGACTCGCGGGCAATCTAGTCGATTGCGACGATTGGATCAATCCTTAAAATTGATTAGGCCGTTTGCGGAGCGGAAACGGCCCAAGCGGGCTCAGCCGAGGACCGGCTGGCCCGAGGGCAGCGCCGCCAGCACCCGCTCGGCCACCGACTCGCCGGTGAGCCCCGCCTCGGCCCGCAGCAGCGCCGGCTTGCCGTGGGTGACGTAGCGGTCGGGGAGGCCGACGCGGAGGACGCGTGCCCTCTCCCCCGGTCCGTCGGCGAACGCGTCCTCGAGGTGCTCCAGCACCGCGGCGCCGAAACCACCCGGCAGCACGTTCTCCTCGATCGTCACGACCAGGTCGTGCTCGCGCGCGAGCCGCTCGGCCAGCTCACCGTCGAGCGGCTTGGCGAAGCGGGCGTCGGCAACCGTCGCCTCCAGGCCGTGGCCGGCGAGGACCGCGGCGGCCTCGAGGGCCACGGCGACGCCGTATCCGTAGCCGAGCAGCGCCACCCGCTCCCCCTCGGCCAAGACCTCGCCGCAGCCGAGCGGGACCGTCTCGGGCTTACCCGGCAGCTCCGTCCCCTCCCCGACGCCGCGCGGGTAGCGCAGCGCCACCGGGCCGTCGTGGGCGATGGCGGTGTGCAGCATGTGGACCAACATCGCCTCGTCGCGCGGCGCCATCACCACCACGTTGGGCAGCGGGCGGAAGTAGGAGACGTCGAAGGCCCCGTGATGGGTCGGGCCGTCATCGCCGACCAGGCCCGCGCGGTCCATCGCGAAGGTGACGTCCAGCTCCTGTAGGCAGACGTCGTGGACGATCTGGTCGTAGGCGCGCTGGAGGAAGGTCGAGTAGATCGCGCAGACGGGCTTGGCTCCCTGCAGGGCCAGGCCGGAGGCGAGCAGGACCGCGTTCTGCTCGGCGATGCCGACGTCGTAGTACTGCTCGGGCACCTCGTCGGCGAGCTTCTGCAGGCCGGTCCCCCCCGCCATCGCCGCGGTGATCCCGATCACCCGCTCGTCGCGCTCGGCCTCGGCCACCATCGCGTCGGCGAAGACCTGCGTGTACTGCGGCGGTGCCCCGGCGGCCGGCGGCCGCTCCAGCATCTCCGGCGCGATCGCGTCCGGCGAGTCGGTTTCCGTCACCGGCACCGGCCGATGGGCCGATTTCCCACCCACTGCGTGGGTTTTAGGCCCGTCGGCCCCTGCGGGTTTGCCGTTGACGATCGAGTTGGGCTTGGCGGCGTGCCATTGCTCCATCGACTCCAGGCCGCCTTCTTCGGCGGGGGCGAAGCCCTTGCCCTTGACGGTGTGGATGTGGACGACGACCGGGCGGTCGGCGTCGAAGGCCTCGCGCAGCGCCCCGCGCAGCGCGTGCACGTCGTGGCCGTCGATCACCCCCATGTAGGCGAGGTCGAGCTCCTCGAAGAAGAGGCCCGGCGCCCAGTAGGCCTTGAGCGCCGACTTGATCTCCGGGCCGAGCCGCTCGATCCGCCGCCCCAGCCCCAGCGGCAGCTTGGTCAGCCGGTCCTCTACCCCCTCGCGCGCGTGGAAGAGGCGGGGGTTGAGACGGATCCGGTTGAAGTAGCGGGAGAGGGCACCGACGTTGGGGGAGATCGACATCCCGTTGTCGTTGAGGACGATCACGACCGGCGTCTGCAGGCCCCCGGCCGCGTGCAGCGCCTCGTAAGCGACGCCGCCGGTGAGGGCGCCGTCGCCGATCACCGCGGCGACGCGGCCGTCCTCGCCGATCCCCTTGCGCATCGCCTCCTTCAGCCCGACCGCGTACCCGATCGAGGTCGAGGCGTGGCCGGCGCCCATGATGTCGTGCTCGGACTCGGCGATCGAGCAGAACGGGGCCAGCCCCTCGTACTGGCGGATCGTCGGCAGCTCCTCGCGCCGGCCGGTCAGCACCTTGTGCGGGTAGGCCTGGTGGCCGACGTCCCAGAGCACCTTGTCGCGCGGCGATTCGAGCAGGCTGTGCAGGGCGACCGCGAGCTCGCAGGTGCCGAGGTTGGCGCCGAAGTGGCCGCCGATCTCGCCGATCGTGTCGATGATGTATGTGCGCATCTCCTGCGCGACCTGCTGCAGTTGCTCGTCGTCGAGACCGTGCAGGTCGGCGGGCCTGTCGATCCCGGCCAGCAGCGCTTCGGTGTTGTCGTCTTCTCTGCCCTGGGTGGGGGGCTGTTCGCTCATTCGTTCCTCGTGAAGATGTAGTCGGCCACGCGCTTCAGGTCGTCCGTCTGCCCCGTTGCCTCGGCCAGTGCCGCGCTCGCCTTGGCGTGGGACTCCGCCGCCAGCTCGCGGGCCCGGTCGAGCCCGAAGAGGCTGACGTAGGTGAGTTTGCCATGTCGCTCGTCGCTTCCATGTGGCTTGCCGAGCCGCTCGTCGCTCTCGGTCACGTCGAGGATGTCGTCGACGATCTGGAAGAGCACCCCAAGCTCGTCGGCAAAACGGCGATAGGGCATTGTCTCAGGTTCTCCGAGTCCCTCCAGCACCAGTACGACGCCGACGCTGGCGGCGATCAGGCGACCGGTCTTGAGCGCGTGCAGGCCGCGCAGGCCGGCCGCATCGTCCTCACCGCCGACGACGTCGACGTACTGGCCGCCGACCATGCCGTCGACGCCGGTGGCGCCGGCCAGCTCGCGCAGCGCCGCCAGCACCCGGGCCGGGTCGCCGGGCTGCTCGCAGAACAGCCGCACCGCCTCGGCGAAGAGGCCGTCCCCGGCGAGGATCGCGACGTCCTCGCCGTACCTGACGTGGGAGGTCGGCTGGCCGCGCCGCAGCTCGTCGTCGTCCATCGCCGGCAGGTCGTCGTGGATCAGCGAGTAGGTGTGGACCAGCTCGATCGCGCAGGCGACCGGCAGGAAGCGCTCGAGCTCGGCGCCGAGGGCGCGGGCCGTGGCCAGGGCGAGGACCGGGCGCACGCGCTTGCCGCCAGCCAGCAGCGAGTAGCGCATTGCCTCCTCCAACCCGCTCGTCGACTCGGCACTCGAGAAACGCAGGCGGTCGAGAGCGCCATCGACCATCGAGCGCAGGTCCTCCGGGTAGCTCATGAAAGTCGCTGGGCCTTTTGTTCGCTATAGGGACAAAAGGACCAACAACTTCGGCCGGCGCTCACTCCTGGCTCGCCTCGCGGGCCTGCCGGTTCGCCTCCTCGACCGCCTCGGCGGAGAGGTCGGCGGCCTCGGTTGCCAGCGCGGCGGCGCGCTCGTCGCTCGCCTCGCCCTCCAGCTCGGCCGCGATCTGGCGCAGCCGCTCGGCGATCTCGCGCAGGCGAGAGCTCATTTCGCCGGCTCCCGCTCGCGCACGATCGCGCCGAGGATGCCGTTGATGAACCCGGGGGCGTCGGCGCCGCAGTACTCCTTGGCGATCTCGACCGCCTCGTCGATCGCGACCTCGTGCGGCACCTCGCCGTGCTCGATCTCGTACAGCGCCACCCGCATCACGTTGAGGTCGAGCGGGGCGATGCGGTCGACCGACCAGCCCTTGGCGTATTCGGAGATCGTCTCGTCCAGCTCTTCGCGCTCGGCGTCGACGCCCTCCGCCAGCGCCCGGGTCAGCGGCCGCGTGCCGGCGATCAGCTCCTCCAGCGGACGGCCGGTGACGTCCCGCTGGTAGCTGGCGAAGACGGCGTCGCGGCGTTGGTCGGACCTGCGCATCGGCCTATTCTCGCGCTTTCGGCGGGCGGCAAGTCACCGCAGGATCTCGACCAGCAGGACCCAGGCGTTGGCGACCGCACCGGCGATCGCGAAGACGATGCCGGCCGCTACCCAGTACAGCCCGCCCCCAGTCTCGAGCAGGACGCCGGCGCCGCCGATCACGAACGGCAGGGTGCCGGCGATGCGCAGGCCCCAGCGCGCCCACACCCAGGCGCGCGGGGGCGCGAAGCTGGCCAGCCCGACGGTCGGCAGCCGGAGGACGACGAGGGCGATCGTGACGCTGACGAAGAGCAGCTCGGCGCCGAGCGCGCCGCTGCCCTGCCCCGGAACCAAGCCGACCACGGACACGAGCACGACCGTGAGCAGCAGCAGCACCGTCTCCAGGGCGCGGTCCGGCAGGCCGGCTTCGCCGAGGATGCGGTCGAGGTTGATCGAGACGGCGACGAAGAGCAGCCCCGCGAGCGCGGCTGAAGCGCCAGCGGTGGCGACGAAGAAGTCGCTCCACTGGGCCGAGTCGTAAGCGGTCACGCCCGCGAGACGTACTCGCCGCTGCGGGTGTCGACGCGAATCGTTTCGCCCTCCTCGATGAAGAGCGGCACCTGCACGACCACGCCGGACTCCAGCGTCGCCGGCTTGTTGCCGCCGCCGGAGGCGGTGTCGCCTTTGACCCCGGGGTCGGTCTGGGTCACCTTCATGTCGATCGCGCTCGGCACCTGGACGTCGCTGGGGCGCTCGTCGACGAAGAGGACCTCGACCTCGGCGTTCGGCAGCACCCATTTCATCGAGTCGCCGAGCGACTCGTTGGGGATCTCGATCTGCTCGTAGTCGCGGCTGTCCATGAAGACCGCCGCCTCGCCGGAGTCGTAGAGGTACTGCATCTTCTTCGCCTCGGTCCTGACCGGGCGGAACTTCTCCCCCGCGCGGAAGGTTTTGTCGATCACCGACCCGTCCTCGATCCGCCGCAGCTTGGTCCGCACGAAGGCGCCGCCCTTGCCCGGCTTGACGTGCTGGAACTCGATGATCTTCCAGATCTTCCCGTCGATCTCGATGTGGGCGCCGTTCTTGAACTGGTTGGTGCTGATCACGGCGGCGAATCCTAGAGAAGCGGCGCCGACGGGCGCGAACCTCACGTTTCGAGCCGGCCTGGCGTTGATAGGGCATGAATCGCAAAGACCTCGAGTTCCGCTCGGGCGGAGACGCGTGCGCCGCCTGGCTGTACCCGGCGGCGGGGAGCGCGAGTGCCAGCCCGGTCGTGGTCATGGCGCACGGGCTGTCCGGCACCCGGCGCGACGGGCTCGGCCCGTTCGCCGAGCGATTCGCGGCGGCGGGGGTCGCGGCGCTGGTCTTCGACCACCGCGGCTTCGGCGACAGCGGCGGCGAGCCGGACCTGTTCGACCCACGGCGCCAGCTCGACGATTGGCGAGCAGCGCTCGCCTTCGCGCGCACGCTCCCAGGCGCCGACCCGGCGCGCGTCGCCACCTTCGGCTCCTCGATGGGCGGCGGCAACGCGCTCGCCGCGGCGGCGGACGACGGGCGCGTCGCCGCGGCGATCAGCCAGGTTCCCTTCCTGGACCTCTGGCGCCAGGCGCACCGCTCTTCGCCGCTGGTAGCGGCGCAGACGCTGGCCGCCGCCGTCCGCGGCAGGCACCTGCCGGCGGTCGGCCAGCCCGACGAGGCGTCCTTCATCAACGCCCCGGACGCCGAGGCTGGCTGGCGGCACGTGGTCGCGATCGGCGAGGACTCGCGCTGGCGCAACCGGGTCTCCTCGCGCTGGCTGCTCGGCCCGCCCTACCGGCCCGCCCGGTTGGCGGCAAAGCTCCACTGCCCCTGGCTGCTGTGCGTGGGCGAGGCGGACCGCGTCGCCAGGCCCGCCGCCGCGGTCGCCGCCGCTCGACGCGCTCCGCGCGCCGAGCTGCGCACCTACCCGGGGGTCGACCATTTCGACGTCTACGACGGTCCAGAGTTCGAGGCGGTCGTGGCCGACGAGGTCGAGTTCCTGCAGCGCCACCTGCTTGGTTAGGAAAGCGCTGCTACCCCTCCGAGACAGGGGCCGCGAGGCGCAGTACCGCCTGCTCGGGGTCGATGAAGACCTCGCCGCGGACGAAGCGGTCGCCGGAGACCTCCCAGATCCAGGCGATCGGCATGTCGCGTATGCCGAGCTCGCGGCTGCGGGCGTAGACACGGCCGCGGACCAGCAGGGAGCCGTTGCGGCGCTCGATCAGCTTCGGCGTGATCCGTAGGTCTTCCCAGACCTGCTCGACGTCCCGGAGGTAGTCGTGCAGTCCCTGGGGGCCGACGTAGGGCGCGGTGCGGCCAACCGCTTCGGCCGTGCCGACGGGGAAGAACTCCAGCCCCTCGTCGCAGACGGCGACGATCTCCTCGACGTCGCGGCGGTTGAAGGCCTCGTAGAGCCGCTCGACCAGCACGCGGTCGCGCTCGGGCGCCGCCTCGGCCGCGGCCGAGGCGGGCGCGACGGCGATGATCGCGGCGTCGTCGTCGAGCCTGCCCTCGGTGAAGGCGTGCAGCGCCCCCTCCAGCTTCTGGATCGCGATCGCCGGGCTGGCGACACCGGCCAGCTCGGTGTGGAGCCGCCGCTCGCCGAAGCGACCCTCGCCGCCGGCAGCGTCGGTGACGCCGTCGGTGACGACGACGAGCTGCTGCCCCGGTCGCACCTCGGTGTGCTGGACCCCCCAGGCGACGTCGCGGAAGGCGCCGAGCACCGGCGCCGAGGCGGTCGCCTCGACCACCGAGTCGCCGTCGATCAGCAGCGGCGCCGGGTGGCCTGCGACGGCTATCCGCACCGGCTGCGTCGGGTCTTCCTCGATCGCCATCGCGGCGACGCTGCAGAGGGTCGCGCCGTGGCGGGCGAGCAGCTCGCGGTTGAGCGTTTCCAACGCCACCACCGGGTCGCCGGTCAGCGCCGCCGCGGTCCGCAACGTGTAGCGGGCGTGGGCGGTGACCGAGGCCGCCTGGGCGCCGCGGCCGGTGACGTCGCCGATCACCACCATCCAACCGCCAGCGATGCGGAAGGTGTCGTAGAAGTCGCCGCCGATCTCGTTTTCCGCCCCCGCCGGCCGGTACATCGCGGCGACGGCCCAGCCGGGGATGTGCGGCAGCGGCGGCGGCAACAGGCCGCGCTGCAGGGTCTCGGCGATCTCCGCCCGTTCGCGCTCGCTGCGCTCGAGGTCGGAGAAGAGGCCGGCGTTGTCGAGCGCCAGGGCCACCCGCCCGGCGAGGACGCTGGCGAAGTGGGCATCGTCCTGGTGGAAGTCCCGCCCCGAATTGCTGACGCCGACGGTGAGGATCCCGGTGGGACGCCCCCGCGCCCGCAGCTCGACAGCGATGTAAGAGCGAACGTCGAGTCCGAGTAGGAAGGCGAGGTCTTCGTCGTCGGTGGCGGCGTCGCGCAGGTCGGCCTCGGCGACGCGTTCGAAGAGGCGCGGCTCCAGGCGGGAGGTCGAAGCGTCGCTCGCCATCCGCTCCTGGAACGCCGGCTTGCGTTCGGCCAGGCCCTTCTCGGCCGCCTCGGCGCCGGGCCCGGCGACGCGCACGGCGGCGCGGTGGATCCGCTCGCCCTCGATGACGTCGATCATGCAGAAGTCGCCGAGCTCGGGAACGAGGATCTCGGTGATCGCATCGAGGGTCTCCTCCAGCGAGCGGCCGCCGTCGGCAACCCGCGCGATGTCGTCGAGCAGCTGGAAGCGCCGGGCGGCCTTCGCCGCGCGAGAGCGGAAGACCCAGACCAGGGCGAGCAGCGCCACGAAGACGATCGCCACGATTCCTATCCCGATCCCGCTCAACGTCCTTCTTCTCCCGATTCCACTACTTAAAAGAGCGTATCGCTCTTACGGGCATTGCAAAGAACGTGAAGTGCAGCCGGTTCCCCACACCCGTGATCGCGATCGTCCGCGCCTGCGGCACCTGGGCGAAGGCGCCGCCCCTGCCGCCGATCCCGTTGCTGCTGCGCAGCATCAGCCCGTCGCCGGCGGTCCCGGGGATGAGGCGATAGCTGCGCTCGCCGTTGACGATCGCGTGGCGGGTGCGGGCATGGGCGAGGGTGGTCAGGAGGCGCTCCAGCCCACCGACTTCGGCCCCGTCGACCCGGGCCCAGACGACCTCGTGCGGCCCCGGGGCGGGCACCGCGACGACCTCGCCGGGACCGGCCTCGACCGAACCGAGCGGCCGCGAGGGCCCGCACCGGTCCGGCGTCCGCGCCAGCACCTGCCAGCGTTCGCTGGCCTGCACGACCGTGAAGTGGCAGAGCGCCGTCCGCGCCTGCAGCGGCGGGTCCCAGCCCGGGAAGCGGTCGTCGATGCCGCGGGTGGGGAACTCGGCGTAGACGACGCCGACGTTCTCGCGCAGGAGGCGTTCGGGCCCGTCGGCGCTGGCGAGCGCTTCGGCATTGACCTCGTCGAGCCGGGTCGTGTAGGCGGAGTAGTTCTGGAAGACCGGCAGCGGCTCCCAATCGAGGCCGTAGGCCCAGGCGACGCCGATCTCCCACGGTTCGACCGCCACGGTGTGGCCACGCAGCGCCCTCAGCACCTCGGGTTCGAGCCGGTAGATCCCCTTCATCCCGCCCCGCCCCGCCTCGATCAGCTCCTCGCGCCGCGAGGCGCTGGCCAGGTTCCCCACCTGGTCCACGGCCAGCCTCACGTTGGCGACGACGTCGAGGCGGTTGGTCTGCCCGGTCGGGCGCACCGGCCACCCGATCGCGACGATCGCGACGACGCCGGCCAGCATCCAGTACCAGCGCGCCCGCCCCCAGGGGAGCGCGATCCAGAGGACGCAGGCGGTCGAGAAGAAGAGGCTGAGGTGGCCGGCGTCCGTCCTCACGACCCCCTCCTTGAAGACCGTGAAGGCGGCCAGCGCCATCAGGCCGACGGCGCACCAACGGGCCCGCGCATCGCGATAGGTGCCGCGGCTGCTGGCAAAGACGATCCCGACCGCGACCGCGGCGGCGGCGATCGTCGCCACCGTCACCTGCCAGGCCGGGACGTCGGTGGTCGTCACCATCGCGGCGCTGAAGCCGGAGATGATCTCGAAGGTGTTGCGGACAAACTCGGGAACCTCGGCCAGGCCCTGTCCGGTCAGCAGCCAGAGCAGCAGGACCTCGGCCCCGAGCAGCGCCAGGTAGAGGGCGAGCTGCCACCAGCGTGCCCGCAGGCCGATCAGCGCGATCAGGAAGAAGGCCGCGATCACCGGGCCGGCGGAGAACTTGATCAGCATCTCGACCGCGGCGAAGGTCGCGCCTCCGATCACGAGGGCGTTGACCAGGCGCTCCGAGCGCTCTGCTTCCAGCGCCCACATGCCGAGCAGCACCGCCAGCACGATCGCCTCCTCGATCAGCGGCAGCACGCCGATCAGGAGGAAGGCGACGATCATCGCCGGCAGGGCCCCGATCGACCGCCGCAGCGCCGCGACCAGGGCGATGCAGAAGGCCAGATGGAGGCTCGCGAGGTAGAGGAAGGCGAGCACGCCGAGGTCCGCGTACCAGAGCCCCTGTCCGTTCATGAACCCCAGCGGCCCGTAGGTGAAGACGATTTCGCTGCCCCACTGCATGCCGTCGTGGACGGCCATCGCCAGACCGCCGTTCCAGCTCGAATCGAGGCCGACCGAGGGCGGGTTCATACCCACCTTCCAGCCCAGCAGGGCGACGATCGAGCCCAGCAGCCAGGTGGGGGGCCGGCGGGCTGGAAGCGACCTCGTCGCTCCCTCCAACCTGCGCCGGAGCGAATCAGGCCGACTGGGAGTCAGAGTCCTTTTCGCCCGCCGTGCTGGTCGTGAGGTTTGCCGCGGCGCCGCCGCTGAGGACGCGGCGGACGAGGCGCGGAACGAGGACGCGGGAGATCGCCACGAGGGCGTAATACCGCGGGACGTAGCGCTCGGCCTTGCCGCCGGGCCCGGCTTCGTAGATCGCCTCGGCGACCTTCTCGGGCTTGGAGACCAGCCACCGGGTGAGCGCTTTCTGCCGCAGCTCGGTGGCCGGGAAGCCCTCGGTCGCGACGAAGCCCGGCAGGACCGCACCGACGTGGACGCCGTGCGGCAGCTCCTCGGCGTAGAGCGAGTCGGTCCAGCCGATCAGGGCGGCCTTGCTGGCCGAGTAGGCGCCGGTGCGGGCGCGCGAGACGCGGCCGGCGGTGCTTGCGACGTTGACGATCGCGCTCGGGGCCGAGGCGCGCAGCAGTGGCAGCAGCGCCTCGGTGAGGCGGACGACGGCGTCGAAGTTGAGCTCCATGTTGCGCCGGACGTTGGCGTGGCCGCTCTCGGCGAAGCCGCCGCGCCAGGCGGCGCCGGCGTTGTTGACGAGGAGGTCGAGGCCGTCGTGGTGGGCTTCGAGATGGGCGCGCACGTGCTCCGGCGCGCTCTCGTCGGTGAGGTCGACGGCGAGGTGGGTCGCGCGGCAGGGCAGCGAGGCGGCGAGGTCGCGCAGCAACTCCTCCCGGCGCGCGACCAGCACCAGCTCGGTGCCGGGCTCACGCGCAAGCCGGATCGCCGCCGCCCGGCCGATCCCCGTCGAAGCCCCCGTCACCACAGCCACGCTCATCGGCGCAACGGTATTGCAAGGATGGGGCGCGATGCCGGGACTGCCGAGGAGCCGTGCGGCGCACTTCACGACGACCCGCCGCGAAGGTGAGCGGGTGACGCCGCTGGAGCTCTTCTTCGACCTCGTCTTCGTCCTCGCGATCACCCAGTGCACGGCGCTGATCGCCGACCGCCCGACCTGGGAGGGCATGGCCCAGGGCCTGCTGGTGCTGGGCGTGCTCTGGTGGGCCTGGGTCGGGTACGCCTGGCTGACCAGCGTCATCGACCCCGAGGAGGGCGCGGTGCGGCTGGTCTTCTTCGTCGCGATGGCGGCGCTGCTGATCGTCTCCCTCTCCGTGCCCGAGGCCTTCGACGACCTGGGCCTGACCTTCGCCCTCGCCTACGGCGTCTTCCGCGTCGCCCACATCGCCCTCTTCATGCTCGCCAGCCCCGACGACGACGCCCTGCGCCACTCGGTGATCGGGCTCGCAGTCAGCACCGCGGTCGCGGTCGGGTTGCTCTGCACCGCCTCGCTGTTCGACGGCTGGGCGCAGGGAGCGCTGTGGGCGCTCGCCCTCTTCCTCGACATGGCAGGGCCCTACTTCTTCGGCTCGGAGGGCTGGACGCTGGTTCCTGGGCACTTCGCCGAGCGCCACGGGCTGATCGTGATCATCGCCCTCGGCGAGTCGATCGTCGCGCTTGGGATCGGTGCCGCCGGCGAGCTCAGCCTCGGGATCGGGACCGTCGCCGTACTCGGGGTGGCCCTGGCCGCCGCCCTCTGGTGGACCTACTTCGACGTCGTCGCCCTGGTCTCCGCCCGGCGCCTCGGCGAGGCGGAGCCGGGACGGGTGCAGAACGAGCTCGCCCGCGACTCCTACTCCTACCTCCACTTTCCGCTGGTTGCCGGCATCGTCCTCATCGCCTTCGGCCTCAAGGTCGCGATCGCCCACGACGGCGAACACCTGCACACCGAGCCGGCCTTCGCCCTGCTCGGCGGCACCGCGATCTACCTGCTGGGGCTGGTTGCCTTCCGCTACCGCCACGTCCGGACGGTCAACCGCCATCGCCTCGGCCTGGCGATCGTGCTGCTGATCGCGGTCCCGGTCGCGGCCGCGGTCCCCGCCTGGGTCAGTGTCGCCGTCGTCGACGCCCTCCTCTGGACGATGATCGCCTACGAGCACCGCCGCTACGGCGAGGGCCGCGAGCAGCTCCGCCACGAAGCCGCCGCGGCCACGTAGAGGTTCTCCAGCGTGCCTTCGCGGGGCCGCCTCTGCAGCCGCTCGATGCAGCCCGAATCGACGAGGACGGCCGTGTGGTAGGCCGCCTGCTCCAGCGTCAGGTCCATCTCGCGGGCGAGTTCGGCGGGGGTGGCGGCGCGGGACTGCAGCGTCTCGAAGATGCGCCGCCGCACGTCATGCCCCAGCGCCCGGGCCCGCGACGGGTCGGGGCACGCGGGCTTCTTCTCTGACATCGCTGACTCCTCCAGGTTGCGCTGATCACCGGACCCCTAACCAATGTCCTCCTGACGAGCGCCCGATCCAACCTCACTTTTCGGAGTAGGAAGAGCAACCGATGCGAAAAATTCAACCATCGGGCGCGGCCTGCCCGAGCGCCCCAGGTGGACGTCGGGCAGGCCGGCCCCTGCACGACTACCCGTTCTTGCTGATCGAGGCCGTCGGGAATGCGGTCGTCGCAATCGCGATCTTCATCGCCGTTCACCCCCTTCCCTGGAATCGCTTCAGTTCGGCCGCGCACTGGTCGCGACCCGGGGCCACTTCCGGACAGCGGCCCTCGGCAGCCCCGACACGCGAGACCGGGAGAAATGATGGAGGCGTTTCCACCGGTGAACGTAATCGCCTCAAATAGCGAACACACGGCGGTTTTCAGGGAATAGCATGAACGTTCTAAACCCCTCGACCACTGGAGGCACTGGACTATGGCCGCCGCCGAAAAGACCGAGACTCCACAGCTTCGATTCCTCAAAGCACTCGCTCACGAGACGCGGCTGAAGATCCTCGGCGTGCTCAGCTACAGGAACATCAGTCCGGCGGAATTCGCCCGGGAGAACCGGATGGAACTGTCGACCGTCGCGTACCACTTCCGCAAGCTGAAGGCGTGGGGCTTCGTCGAGGTGGCGGACACCAGGCCCGCCCGGGGCTCGACCGAGCATTTCCACCGCGGCACCCGCCAGGTCGTCTTCGACGACGACCTCTGGAAGACGATGCCGCCGATGCTGCACCAGGTGGTCAGCGGCACGATCCTGGAGGACCTGCTCGGCCGGATCAGCAAGGCGTTCACAGCCGGGACCTTCGACGCGCGGCTGGACCGGCACTTCACCTGGACGCCGCTGAAGCTGGACGAGCAGGGCTGGAGCGAGCTCACCGACCTGCTCAAAGGCACCTTCGAGCGGATCGGCGAGATCAACGGCGACGCCAGCGAGCGCCTGGCCGAGTCCGGCGAGCCGTCGATCGAGGCGACCGCGGCGCTGCTCGGTTTCGAATCGCCGAAGCAGGCATAGGCCGCCGCAGACACCCGCGCGGAGCGCGCCCGGGCGAGGCGACGGACGTACGTTCGATTTCGACATACTGCGGCCCTTGACCGAGACGCCTCGACTGCTCGACGATCTTCTGCGCGCTGGCGCGCCCTCCGGATACGAGGGCCCGGCGGCGCAGATCTGGCGCGACGCCGCCTCCTTTGCCGCGCTCAGCAGCGACGGAATCGGCTCCTCGATCGCCCGGGTCGGCGAGACCGCGCCGCTGCTGGCGGTCGTCGGCCACATCGACGAGATCGGGCTGATCGTCACCCACATCGACGAGAAGGGCTTCCTCTGGTTCTCGCCGGTGGGTGGCTGGGACCCCCAGATCCTGGTCGGCCAGCGGGTCGAGGTCCGGGGCAAGGACGGTCCGGTCCTCGGCGTGGTCGGACGCAAGCCGATCCACCTGCTCGAGGCCGAGCAGCGCAAGAAGGTGGTCGAGCTGAAAGGGCTGCACATCGACGTCGGCGCCAGCGACCGCGACGAGGCGGCGGACCTGATCCGGGTCGGCGACCCGGTCGTGATCGCGGCGGAGCCGATGCCGGTGGCCGGCGACCGCCTCGTCTCGCGGGCGATGGACAACCGCCTCGGCGCCTACGTGGCGCTGGAGAGCCTGCGCCGCTCCCGCGAGCGCGACGACCTCGGTGGCTCCTTCGCCGCGATCGCCGCGGTGCAGGAGGAGATCGGCCTCTTCGGCGCCCGCACCGCCGCCTTCGAGGTCCGCCCCGACCTCGCGATCGCCGTCGACGTCACCCACGCGACCGACGCGCCCGGGGTCGACGAGAAGGAGATCGGCAGCCACCCGCTCGGCTCAGGCCCGGCGATCGGCCGCGGCTCCACCCTCTCCCCCAAGGTCTTCGAGCTGCTGGTCGAGACCGCCGAGGCGGAAGGCATCGAGCACTCGATCAGCGCCAGTGGGCGCGGCACCAGTACCGACGCCGACGTGCTGCAGATCTCCCGCGCGGGCATTCCCACCGGCCTCGTCTCGATCCCGCTCCGCTACATGCACTCGCCGGTCGAGATGGTCGACCTGCGCGACGTCGAGGCGACGGTCGAACTGCTGGCGGCGTTTGCGGCGCGGCTGACGGCCGACATCGACCTCAGCCGCTGAGGGCTCAGGCGTCGACGAAGACCCGGTCGCGGCCGCCGGCCTTGGCGGCGTAGAGCGCGGCGTCGGCGCGGGCGACGAGGTCGTCGGTGTCGACCACGTCGGGCTCGGAGACGGCGACGCCGATGCTCACCGTGACCTGGACCCCGACCGGGCGGCGGTCGTGGACCGCCCGGCGCAGCCGCTCGGCGATCTCGATCGCGTCCTCGCGGTTGGCCCCGGGCAGGCAGACGAGGATCTCCTCGCCGCCGACCCGGTAGATCGAGTCGCCGGCCTGCAGCGCCGCCCGCATCGTGTAGGCGACGTCCTGCAGGACGGCGTCGCCGGCCGCGTGGCCGAGCCGGTCGTTGACCCGCTTGAAGTGGTCGAGGTCGCAGAGCAGCAACGCGTGCGAGAGGCCCTCTTCGGGGTTGCAGGGCTGGCCGTTCAGCTCCCCCAGGCGCTGCTCGAGGGCGTTGCGGTTGAAGAGGCCGGTCAGCGGATCGAGCGTCGAGCGGCGGCGGTGGGCGCGGTCCGACTCGACCAGGGCGCCGGAGAGGATCACGGTGCTGAGGATCAGCGCCAGGGCAGCGATCAGCGCCTGCCGGTGCTCGAGGGCGGCACCCGGGTCGGGGACGACGGTGCAGGCGGCGAACACGACCAGGATGTAGGCGGTCCCGACCACCATCCCGCGTGGCTCGAAGCGGAAGCCGAGGGTCACCGCGGGCAGGGCGAACCAGACCAGGACGGGACTGGCCGCCTGGCCGGTGAGCAGGACCGCGGCGGCAAGCAGGGCCGGCAGCGCGGCCCAGGCGCCGGCGACCCAGACGGCGGGGCGGCTGCTGGCGCGCATGAAACGGTCGGCGACGGCGAAGCCGGCGAGCCCGGCCGCCAGCGGTGCCACCCACCACCAGCCGACGTCAGAGGAATCGCCGAGGGCGATCGAGAGGGCGAGGATCGCGAAGCAGGCGGTGCGGTAGCGGCGCACCCGCGTCTCCATGTCGAGCAGGCGCTCGCGGCGCGCCTCCTCGTGGATCGAGACCAGGGTCTCGGGCGCGGGGCGCCGGCGCGAGCGCGCCGGCTTCGATCGCACGGGCAGGAATTGGGCAGTCACCTCCGCCCCATCGGCCCAGTGCGGGCCGACCCTTAGCCCTGAACCCCCACTGACGAGCCAGGCGTCGTCACTCGACCAACTGCAGCTCCTTCGGCAGACCGCTGAGATTGAGCAGGCCCTCGCTGCCGACGACCACCAGGTCCTCGGTCCTGACGCCGAGCTCCCCCGGCAGGTAGATCCCGGGCTCGACCGTGACCACCTCGCCGGGCTCGAGGACGTCCTCGGAGCGCTGCGCGAGCCGCGGTCCCTCGTGGACCTCCAGGCCCACCCCGTGGCCGAGGGCGTGGCCGAAGCGCTCGCCGTAGCCGGCCTCGTCGATGACCCGGCGGGCGACCGCGTCGAGCGCCTCGCCGCTGGCCCCGGCGGCGATCTGCTCGAGCGCCGCGACCTGCGCCCGCAGCACGACCTCGTAGACCTCACGGGCGGCTTCCCCCGGCTCGCCGACGGCGTAGGTACGGGTGCCGTCGGAGCAGTAGCCGTCGACCTTCGCCCCCATGTCGAAGACGACCAGCTCGCCGCGGCCGATCTGGCGCTCACCCGGCTCGGCGTGCGGCAGGGCGCCGTTGGGACCGGCGGCGACGATCGCCGGGAAGGAGGGCTCGGCGCCGAGCTCGCGGACCCGCGCTTCGGCGGCGCGGGCGACGTCGCGCTCGCTGCGCCCGCCGAGGCCGCGTTCGAGGCTCCAGCCCCAGACCTCGTCGGCCAGCGCCGAGGCCGCGGCGATCGCCGCCTGCTCCTCCTCGTCCTTGACCTGGCGCAGGCGCTCGACCGTGCCGCCGGCCGCGACCGGCTCGACCCCCCCGGCCAGCTTCTCTTCGAGTTTCCCCAGGTTGCGGACCGGCATCTTGTCGTCTTCGAAGCCGACCCTGCCGGAGAGATGCGCGGCGATGCCGCCGACCCAGTCGTCCCTGAGGGTGATCGTCTCCCAGTCGCTCACTTCGGTGGCGGCGCGCTCGGTGTAGCGAAAGTCGGTGAAGAAGAGGCGAGTCCCCGGCCCGCAGACGCAGGCCCCGTTGGAGCCGGTGAACCCGGTCAGGTAGCGGACGTTGGTCAGGTCCGTGACCAGCATCCGCTCCAGTTCGCGCTCGGCCAGCAGGCGCTCGAGCCGGTCGCCGCGCCCCCGCATCAGGGGCCGACGCCGAGCTCGCCGGCGAGCAGCCGCAGCGCCTCGCGGTAGCCGTCCGGGCCCTTGCCGGAGATCTTCGCCAGCACCAGGCCGTCGAAGACGGACTCGCGGCGCCACTCGTCGCGGCCCTCGACGTCGGAGAGGTGGACCTCGACCGCCGGCAGCCGGGCGACGTCGAGCGCGTCGGCGATCGCACGGCTGTAGTGGGTCCAGGCGCCGGCGTTGACCAGGGCCGAGTCGGCGAGGTCGGGCAGGCGGTGCAGGTACTCGACGAACTCGCCCTCGTGGTTGGTCTGGAAGAAGATCGGTTCCAGGCCCAACTCGCGCGCCCACTCGGAGATCCGCTGCTCGAGCTGGGTCAGCGAAAGGCCGCCGTAGACCGACGCGTCACGGCACTCGAGGACGTCGAAGTTGACCCCGTGCAGGACGGCGACGCGGTTGCTGACGGCGCTCACGGGCACAACTCTTCCACGGCGGCGCGGACGGCGCCGGGATCGACCAGCTGCCCGGTCCGGGGCTGTCCGGGCTCGGAGAGCAGGACGAAGCCGACGCCGGCGGCGGTGCGCTTCTTGTCGCGCTGGAGCGCGTCGAGGACGGCGTCGACGTCGACGCCGGGGTCGAGGCGGACCGGCAGCCCGTGGCGGCGCAGAATCTCCTCGCTCTCCCCGCGCAGGTCGGGCGCGTCGGAGAGGCGCAGGGCCGCGAGCAGGCCGAGGGCGACGGCCTCGCCGTGGCGGTAGGTCTGATAGCCGGTCGCCGCCTCGATCGCGTGGCCGACGGTATGGCCGAGGTTGAGGACGTTGCGGAGGCCGCCGTCGCGCTCGTCGTCGGCGACGACCTCGCACTTGTAGCGGGCGCAGGCGAAGACGACGTCGTCGAGGCCGGCGGGGTCGAGCGTCTCGATCCCCCGCACCCGCCCCCAGAGCGCGCCGCCGGCGAGCAGGCCGGTCTTCAGGGCCTCGACGAAGCCCGCCGCCAGCTCCGGCGGCGGCAGCGTGGCCAGCGTCCCGGTGTCGGCGAGGACCGCGGCCGGCAGGTGGTAGGCGCCGGCGTAGTTCTTGCCCTGCGGCAGGTCGACACCGGTCTTGCCGCCGTAGGCGGAGTCGACCTGGGCCACCAGCGTGGTCGGCACCTGCACCACCGGCACACCGCGCTGGTAGAGGTGGGCACAGAGCCCGACGAGGTCGCCGACGACGCCGCCCCCGAGCGCGACCAGGTGGTCCTCGCGGGTCATGCCGGCTGCGGCGAGCGCTTCCAGCACCGTCGCCGCCTCGGCCATCGTCTTCGCGCCCTCGCCCGGAGGCACCCCGACCCGCCCCGCGAGCGGCTCCAGGCGGTCTGCGTAGAGCTCCATCGCCGTCTCGTCGGAGACGCAGAAGCGACGGCCCGTCAGCGGCCCCCACGGCTCGCCGGCGAGCGACTCGAGCAGGCCGGGGCCGACGTAGATCGGGTACTCGCCCGACTCGCTCGCCGCCCACAGCAGCTTCGTGCCGGCCGGGAGATCGGTCAGCGCCTGCAGCGCCGGCAGCGCCCGGTAGACCATCGCCCGCTCGCCCATCGGCACCACCGCGTCGGCCAGCTCCTCGTAGAGCGGTTCGCGTCCGGCGAGCAGGCGTTCGACGTCCTCGACGCCGGTTGCCAGCGGCCGGTCGCTGCCGGCGATCCGGCGCCAGGCCTCCCTCGCCTCGACCCGCAGCCAGACGACGACGTGGCGGCCGAGGGCGGCGCGGACCCGCTCGGAGAGGACGCTGCCGCCGCCGAGGGCGATCGCGCCGCCATCGGCGCTCTCCAGCAACGAGCCGACGACCTCCGCCTCGCGGTCCCGGAAGCCCTCCTCGCCGTGCTGCTCGAAGGCCGCGCGGATCGGCATCCCGAACTCGCGCTCCATCAGCTCGTCGATCTCGGTCGTCTCCAGGCCGGCCTCGCCCGCGGCGGCGAGCGCGGTGCTCTTGCCCGCCCCCATGAAGCCGATGAAGACCAGCGCCGGCCTCATCGGCTCAGCCCCTGGAGTCGATGCGCCGGCGGTAGGCGTCGACGGCGGCGAGGACGTCGTCGATGTGGTCGCCGCCGAACTTCTCGCGGTAGCAGCGAGCGAGGGTAAGCGCCACCATCGCCTCGGCGACGACGGCAGCGGCGGGGACGACGGTCGAGTCGGTGCGCTCGCGCAGCGCCTGCGCCGGCTGCTTGGTCTCGGTGTCGACCGAGCGCAGCGGCTTGGTCAGGGTGGAGATTGGCTTGATCGCGGCCCGGACCGAGAGCGGCTGGCCGTTGGTCATCCCGCCCTCGAGCCCACCGGCGTGGTTGGTCTCGCGGAAGTAGCCGTCCTTCTCGGACCAGAAGATCTCGTCGTGGGCCTCCGAGCCGGGACGGCCGGCGACGTCCCAGGCCTCGCCGATCGAGACGCCCTTGACCGACTGGATCGAGGCGACGGCGCCGGCGAGACGACCGTCGAGCCGGTCTTCCCAGGAGATGTGCGAGCCGAGGCCCGGGACGAGGCCGAAGACGCGCACCTCGAAGGTGCCGCCGAGGCTCTCGTTGGCCTTGCGCAGGCGGTTGATCTCCGCGACCATCGCTTTGCTCGCCTCCGGGTCGAGGCAGCGGACGGGGTCGTCGTCGACAGCGGCGAAGTCGGCGGGCGCGAGGTCGTCGCGCTCGGCCGCCCTGACCGAGGCGATCTGGGTGACGTGACTGTAGATCTCGACCCCGAGCGCGGCGAGGAAGCCGCGGGCGATCGTGCCGGCGGCGACGCGGGCCGCGGTCTCGCGGGCGCTGGCTCGCTCGAGCACGTTGCGGATGTCGGTGTGGCCGTATTTCTGGGCGCCGACCAGGTCGGCGTGCCCCGGGCGCGGCAGGTGCACCTCGTCCGGCTCGAACCCCTCGACCGGCCAGGGGTTCATCCGCTCCTCCCAGTTGGCGTAGTCGCGGTTGGCGACGAGGATCGCGATCGGGCTACCGAGCGTGCGACCGTGGCGCACGCCGGAGCGGACCTCGGCGGTGTCGGTCTCGATCCGCATCCGGCCACCGCGACCGTGGCCGAGCTGGCGCCGCGCCATGTCGCGGTCGAGCGCCTCGCGGTGGAGCTCGAGCCCGGCCGGCACGCCCTCGACGATCGCCACGAGCCCCGGCCCGTGCGACTCCCCCGCGGTGGTGAAACGGAACGTCGTCATCGCGCCCCAAGGCTATAGGCGCGCCGATCGCTGAGTTGAGCACCCGGGAGCGTGTCCAACTCAGCGATCACGCCGTCAGGTACGGGCGGCGGCGCGCATCGCCGCGATCGGGGGCTCGCGGCCGGTCCAGATGCGCAAGGAGAGGGCGCCCTGTTGGACAAGGACCTCGATCCCGTCGACCGGCGTCGCGCCGGCGGCCTCGGCGGCGCGCAGCAGTGGGCTCGGCGCATCGCCGTAGACCATGTCGACCACGATCTGCCCGGCGCGGAAGTCGTCCGGGGGCAGTGGCAGGTCCGCGAACGGGTCGCCGCCGCCGAGACCGGCGGCGCTGGTGTTGACGACCAACTCGTAGTCCCCTGCCTCCGGCTCGGCAACCGGGCTGCCCCCCAGCTCGGCGCAGAGCTCCTCGGCCCGTCGTCGCGTCCGATTCCAGACGTCGACCGTCGCCCCCTCTCGCCCCAGGGCCCAGAGCACGGCGCGAGCCGCGCCACCGGCCCCGAGCACCAGCGCCCGCTTGCCGCCCGCGGGCCCCGGCAGCGCCGCCAGGAAGCCGTCGGCGTCGGTGTTGTGGGCGCCGATGCCACCCGCCGCGAAGACGAGGGTGTTGGCTGCCCCGATCTCCCGCGCGACCTCGCTCGGGGCGTCGGCCAGCGCCAGCGCCGCCCGCTTGTGGGGGACGGTGACGTTGGCGCCGGCGAAGTCCGCGGCGGCCATCGTCCGCACCTGGGCCTCGAAGTCCTCGGGGGCGACGTCGATCGCCTCGTAGCTCCACTCCTCCCCCAGCCCGAGCTGCGCCAGCGCCGCGCTCTGCATCTGCGGCGAGCGCGAGTGGGCGACGGGGTGGCCGAGGACCGCCAGGCGCGCCACTCGCTATTCCCCGCAGGTGTCGGGCTCGTTGCCGCCAGCCGCTTCGCGGGCCGCGTTGTAGCGAGCGACGTCGGCTTCGAATTCGGCTTCGGTCGTGGAGAAGGCGAGCTTCCCGCACGTCCCCGGCTGGTTCACGTAGAAGAGGTAGTCGCTTCTGGCCGGGTGGGCGGCGGCCTCGATCGCGTCGAGCCCGGGGCTGTTGATCGGGCCCGGCGGCAGGCCGGCGTTGAGGCGCGTGTTGTAGGGCGAGTCCACGGCCAGCTCCGATTCGGTCAGCGGCTCGGTGTAGTTGCCGGTGGCGAAGCGGATCGTCGCGTCGATTCCCAGCGGCATCCCTTCGTGCAATCGGTTGTAGACGACGGCGGCGACCTGCTTGCGCTGACCCGGGACGCCGGCCTCGTCCTCGACCAGCGAGGCGATGATCAGGACGTCGTAGGTCGTCAGGTTCTTCGAACGGGCGTATCCCATGTCGACCCCCTTGATCCGCCGCTTGAAGTCCTGAAGCTGCAACTGGACGAGGTCGGCCACCGGCGCCGCCGGCTTCATCTCGAAGGTATCGGGGAAGAGGAAGCCCTCGAGGTCCTTGGCGTCCTTGCCGCCGTATTTAGCGGGGTCGAGGTACGGCGAGCGCACGGTCTCCGCCGTGTAGTCCCCCTTCAGCCCCAGTTCCTCGACCAGTTGCGCCGCCTGCGCGCGGCTGTAGCCCTCGGGGACAGTGACCGTCGTCGTGCGCTTGACCGGTGGCTGGGAAAGCGCGTCGATGGCGGCGCCGTAGGACATCCCCTCGGCCAGCGTGTAGCGCCCGGGGTACAGCTCGGAGCGCTTGCCGGCGATCGTGACGCGGAGCTGGAACATGGTCGAGCTGTCGATCACGCCCTTTTCGCCGAGCAGGTCGCCGACCTCGCTGACGCTGGCGCCTTTGGGGACGGCAACCACGACCCGACCCGACCCGTCGCCGTGGAAGGGCTGGAAGAGGGCGAAGAGGAACCAGGCGAGGAAGAGGGCGGCGAGCGCAGCGAAGACGCGGAACGGGTGGCGGCGCAGAGCGCCGAGCGGGTGGCGGCGGCCGCCGGGCCCCGGCGGCCGCCCGTTGCCGCCGGCGGGCGCGTGGAACACCGGCTGCTGGGCTGATTTCGGGGCCGGCGGTGCCGATTCCGGCCCCTCGGCCACCGGGTCTTCGTCCCAGAACTCCTGCTCGGACGTGCGGGGCGGCGATGGTGGCGGCGGGGGACTCACCTCGGGCGGGGAAGGCGTCGGAGTGGCAGCCTCTTCGCCCTGCTTCGCCTCGCGCTGGCGGCGGCGCTCTTCGCGCTCGCGGCGGCGCTGCTCGCGCTCGCGGGCGGCGGGGTCGTCGGCGTCGGCGAAGGGGTCGCCGCCCAGCCAGTCCTCACTCATCGCCCGGCTCCGCCGTCCTCGGGGTCGCTTCTTCGATCGCCGCCGCCCCGGCCAGGTAGGCCTCGAGCAGGTGCGCGGCGGCGAGCGAGTCGGGCGCCGCGGCGGCGCCCGCGCGGCGGCTGATCTCCGCCATCCGCGTCGTCAACCGCTCGTCGTAGGTCTCGACCGGGACCGGCAGCAGCGCCTCCAGCTCGGCGCAGAAGCCGCGCGCGAGGGCCGCCTGGCTCCCTTCCTCGCCGCTCAGGTGCAGGGGCAGGCCGACGACCACCCTCTCGACGCCGTGCTCGGCGACGATCTCGGCCACCAGCTTCGCCTCCGGCGGTTCGATCACCGGCAGCGGCGTCGCCAGGGTGCCGGTCGGGTCGGAGATCGCGCAACCGATGCGGGCCGTGCCGTGGTCGAGGGCGAGCACGCGCACGGCCTAGCCGAACCCCTGCTCGATCGAGCGCAGCGCCGCGTCCAGGGCCGCCTCGAGCTTGGCCGGCTCGCGCCCCCCGGCCTGAGCCATGTCGTCACGGCCGCCACCACCGCCGCCGATGATCGGCGCCACCTCGCGGATCACGCTGGCGGCGGAGATACCGTGTGCGACCGCCTCCTTGGAGACGAGGACGACCAGGTTCGCCTTCTCGCCCGCCGCGGTGCCGAGCACCAGCACCGAGGGGCCGCCCAGCTTCGACTGGACGCGGTTGCCGAGGTCGAGCAACTGCTTGGAGTCGCCTTCGACCAGCTTCGCCTGTACCGGGATGGCGGAGCCGTCGGGAGCGTGCAGGGTGAGGTCGGCGTCGGCGTCGGCGAGCCGCGCGGCTTCCTCGCCGATCGCCTCCGCCTGGGCCTTTTCTTCGCCGGCCCCGGCCTCGCGCAGGCGCTCCGCCGCGCGCCGGGCGCCGGCGACGGGGTCCTGCGGATTGCCGAGTAGCTCGCCCGCCTCGCGCAGCTCGCCCTCGCGCCGGCGAAACCAGTCGATCGCGGCGGGGCCGGTGATCGCCTCGATCCGCCGCACGTTGGCGGCGCTGGAGCCCTCGGACGCGATCTTGAAGATGCCGACCTCGGCCGTGTTGGCGACGTGGGTGCCGCCGCAGAGCTCGCGGGAGACGCCGTCGACCTCGACCACCCGCACCCACTCGCCGTATTTCTCCCCGAACAGGGCCATCGCGCCGAGCCTCTCGGCCTCGGCCCGCTCCATGTTGAGCCAGCGCACCGGCCGGCTCGCCTTGACCCACTCGTTGACACGGTCCTCGACCTCACGCAGCTCCTCCGGCCCAAGCGCCTGGCCGTGGGTGAAGTCGAAGCGCAGCTTGTCGGGACGGACGGCCGAGCCCGCCTGGCGCACATGGGTGCCGAGCCGCTCGCGCAGGGCCGCGTGCAGCAGGTGCGTCGCGGTGTGATTGCGCATCGTCGCGTGACGGGCCTCGTGGTCGACGACCGCCTCCACCGCCAGGCCCGGGTCGAGCCCGCCGCCGCTGGACTCGATCTCCAGCGCCTGGTCCTCGCCGACCCGGTAGACGTCGACGACCCGCGCCTCCTCCCCGCCCCAGCGCAGCACCCCGGCATCGGCGACCTGGCCACCGCCCTCGGCGTAGAACGGGCTCTCCTCGAGCTTGACCAAGGCGCGCCCGTCGTCGCCCTGGACAGCGGCGAGGCCGGTGGTCGCGCGCAGCGTCTCGTAGCCGACGAAGCGGGTCGGCGGCGCCTCCGCGGCGAAGGCGAGCACCTTCTCGTGGCGGTCCTCGGAGCCGTGCGCGGTGGCGGCGCCGGTGCGGGCGCGCTGGCGCTGCTCGTCCATCAGCTCCTGGAAGCCGGAATCGTCGACGGAGAGCCCCTGCTCGGCCAGCAGCTCCTTGGTCAGGTCGTAGGGGAAGCCGTAGGTGTCGTGCAGCTTGAAAGCGTCGGCGGCGTCGATCCAGGAGGTCTCCGCCTCCTTCGCCTCGGCCACCAGGCGCTCGAGCAGCTCGGTGCCGCGCTCGAGCGTGCGGCCGAAGCTCTCCTCCTCGTCGCCGACCCAGCGCGCGATCGTCTCCCGCTCGGCAACCAGCTCCGGGTAGGCGTCCCCCATCAGCTCGATCGTGCGCTCGGCGAAGCCGCCTAGCCAGGGCGCCTCCAGGCCCAGCGTGCGGCCCTGCTGGATCGCCCGCCGCATGATCCGCCGCAGGATGTAGCCGCGGTCCTCGTTCGAGGGGACGACGCCGTCGGCGATCAGGAAGGCGGCGCCGCGAGAGTGGTCGGCGACGATCCGCATCGCCCGGGTCACGCCCGCGCCCTCCTCGTAGCCGTGGCCAGAGAGCTCCTCGGCGAGGTCGATCAGCGGCCGCACGTGGTCGGTCTCGAAGACCGAGGGGACGTCCTGGAGGATCGCGGCCATCCGGTCGAGGCCCATGCCGGTGTCGATGTTGCGCATCGGCAGCTCGGTCAGGGAGCCGTCCTCGGCCAGGTCGTAGCTCATGAAGACGTGGTTCCAGAACTCGAGGAAGCGGTCGGTGTCGTCGCCGGGACGCTCGTCGGCGGCCCCGAACGCCTCGCCCCGGTCCAGGTAGAGCTCCGAACAGGGGCCGCAGGGGCCGGTCGGGCCGGCCTGCCAGAAGTTGTCCTCGCGGCCGAGGCGGACGATCCGCTCGTCCGGGACGCCGACGCCGCGCCAGATCTCGATCGCCTCCTCGTCGGGTCCGAGCCCGAGCTCCTCGTCGCCGCCGAAGACGGTGGCCCAGATCCGCTCCGGGTCCATCCCGAAGCCCTGAGTGGAGAGCTCCCAGCCCCAGGGGATCGACTCCGCCTTGAAGTAGTCGCCGAAGCTCCAGTTGCCGAGCATCTCGAAGAAGGTCATGTGACGGGCGGTGTTGCCGACCTCCTCGATGTCGGTCGTGCGGAAGCACTTCTGCACGTCGGCGAGGCGCGGCGCCGGCGGCCGCTCGCGGCCGAGGAAGTAGGGCTTGAAGGGCTGCATGCCGGCGGTGGTGAGCAGCACCGAGGGATCGTGCGCGGAGGGCACGAGCGAGGCCGAAGGGACGACCTTGTGTCCCCGCTCCTCGAAGAAGGAGAGGTAGGTGTCGCGGATCTCCTGGGCCTTCATGGGGAAGAGAGCCTACGGTCTGGCGGCGGCGACGGGAGCGGGATCAGGCCGGGGCGACGATCGTGCCGTGGCCGACGACCGTCTCGCCCTCCAGCAGCACCGCCGTCTGCCCCGGGGAGGCGCCGACGAACTCCTCGCCGAGCTCGATCTCTAGCGCCTCGTGGCGGCCGGCGCCGGCGCTGCCGACGGAGGCCGGCAGGGCGGGCGAGTGGTAGCGGAGGCGGACCGCGTCGACGCGGGCGCCGTCGCGGTGCAGGACCGCGTCGCGGACGCGGACGCGGCGGGTCTCGAGCTCGGCGAGCGTGCCGACCGTGACCGTGTTGGCGGCGGCGTCGGTGGCGACCACGTAGAGCGGCTCCGGGGCGGAGACGCCGATCCCGCGCCGCTGGCCGACGGTGAAGTTGTGATGGCCGCGGTGGCGGCCGACGGTGCGGCCGGCGCGGTCGAGCACGGCGCCGTCACGGTCGTCCAAACCGCCATGGCGACGCAGGAAGCCGCGCTTGCCCTGGCCGGCAAGGAAGCAGAGGTCCTGGCTCTCCGCCTTGCGGGCGACCGGCAGGTCGTGGCGAGCGGCGATCTCCCGGACCTCGGGCTTGGTCAGCTCCGTCAGCGGAAAGGCGAGCCGGCCAAGCAGGTGCGGCGGCAGCGCCGCCAGCATGTAGCTCTGGTCCTTCGCCGCGTCGGCGCCGGCGGCGAGCAGCGGACCGGTGCCGTCCTCGACGATGCGCGCGTAGTGACCGGTGACGAGGCGGTCGGCGCCGAGGCGGTCGGCGAGGTCGACCATCGCCGCGATCCGCACCTCGCCGTTGCAGAGCACGCAGGGGTTGGGAGTGCGGCCAGACGCGTAACCGTCGATGAAGCGAGCGACGACGCGGCGGCGGAATTCCTCCTCGAGGTCGAGCGTGAAGTGCGGGATGCCGAGCGAGTGCGCAAGCCCCCGGGCCCCGAGCACCGCCTCCGGCGAGCAACAGGCCTTGGCGCCGTCGGTCTCCGGGTCGGCCCAGAGCTTGACCGTGACCCCGACCACCTCCGCCCCGCGCTCGCGCTCCAGCAGCGCCGCGACGGCGCTGTCGACGCCGCCCGACATGGCGACGGCGACGCGCCCCCTCCCGGAGGCGCTCGCGAGGGTGGCGCTCGAGCTCGCGGCGGCGGCGAGAGCGCGGTGCAGAGCGTCGGCCGCGAGCACGGCGGCGTGTCGCTTCGCGGGCGTCAGGCCGCCGATCGCCTCGTCGACGGTGTCGACGTCGATACGCGCCGCCTCCAGCACCGACTCACCGTCGACCATCTCCGCCACCGCCGCCGTCGCCGCCTTCGTCGCCCCACACCCCTCGGCGTCGAAGCTGGCCGCAGCGATCCGCTCGCCCTCGATCGAGATCGAGATCCGCGAGAGATCACCGCAGGCCGCCCCGCCGGCCGCCCCCGTGAAGGCGCCGTCCGGTGCGGGCCCGCGCCGGCTCTCGTCACCGAGGTAATGCTCAAGAAGCTCTCGGTCCATCCGTCAAAGGGTAGAGCGCGGTAGGTCAGCCGTCACCCCACACCCACACGGCAGGTAGGTGTGGGGTGACGGCTGACCGTCGCAGATCACCCCATGGCCAAGAGCTCGCGCAGATCGGCCACGATTTCCTCCGGTTCATCCCGAAGCTGCCGCCAGGTGACTCGAGTCGAGCGCCAACCGTCCACGAGCAGGACTCGGTCCCGCTGCCGGTCGCCCTCGAAGGCCCGCTCCGTGCCGTGCACTGCCCGCCCGTCGAGCTCGACCAGCAGCCGCTCCCGCTCCCACATGCAGTCCGGCCGCAGCAGCCGCCCCCGAACCGGCAGCGTCGCGTTGAAGCGCGGCCGCGGCAGCCCGTGGGCATCGAGGAACTCGACGAACAGCTCCTCGAAGTCGTTTTGGGTGACGCCCACCGGCTCGCCGCCGCCGAGGACGCCCCGTAGGACCGCGGCCCCGCGTCTGCCCGGATAGCGGTCCAGCAACTGCGGCAGTGAAACGCGGCCCGTCATCTGCCGCACTTCGGCCTGGTGGAACGCCCGCTCCACCTCCCGCTTCGAGCCCACCGCCGCCAAGTCGAAGATCGTCCGGAAGGGCGAAGTGACGGGGACGCGACGCATCTCAGTCACCTCATCCGGCGCAAGTGGGGAGCGATGGACGACGATGCCGACCCGGCCTTGTCACTTCAGGCAGCGAAGAAGAGAGTGGCAAGAGGCCCCACAGCCGGGCAGCCGAGCGGTAGCTCAGCACTGCGCCCTTTCCGCAGGCAAGGACGGCTGCCATCCACCGGCTCTCGGTCGTCGAGGGGCGATGCCCCACCGCATAGACCCCCCGATGCAACGGGAGCAGTCTTCCGCGCTTGACCCGCCAATCGATTTCGTCTCGCGTCAATCCCAAGGCCGGTAGTTGCCACCGCCCGACTACGCCGTGCTGTCCCCCGGCCAGCTCCCCCAGCGCCAATTCGACTTGCGCCGACGCCCCAGCTTCAACTGCTGTCGCGGCACGAGGGATGCGTTTGCGGCCCATAGGGCTGTCGATGCATCCCTCGTTAGGCATGCCGCTGATGCTGGCGCGGCGGGCCGCGCCCATGGCGCGCGTTTCGTGTCATTACGTCAGCCGAAGCGCGAAAAGAGGCCCCAGCCCGCCGTTGCCGCCTCTGGCTTTGATCCCTTCAAGTGAAGGTGGGTGCCCGCTCCCGGCCCCAAGGGGACGGAAGACTTCGGCTCCCGCGCCGTTTGTGTTGGGTCAAACGGTGAGACGGCTCTCGTACGGGCTCGAGCCTCGGCCCAACCGTACCACCGACGCCCCGTTACGCCGCCCGATTTGGGGCCTCGGTGCCATGCCCGCATCGCGCGTGGATCGGATTTCCGCTCAGCCTTCGTCCCAGTCGAGGTTGGAGAGGTGCAGCTCGGCCTCGCTCCAGCGGTCGGGGGGAACCCGCAGGGCGATATCGCCGAGGCCGAAGCGGTCCAGCGGCCAGTCGGCCGTCAGCACCGCCTCGATGTCGGCCTCGACCAACGCCTGATGCCAGGCCCGCGCCGTTCGCAGGTCGCCGAAGTCGCGCACGACCTCCCAACTGTCGAAGCTCGGGTCGTCGACGAAGACCGGCGTCTGCCCCGGTCCGGGAAGCGGGCGCCACCTGCGTGGAAGCCAGTCCCGGAGGCCCATCTCAGTGTCCGGCGAGCTTGCGCTGGTGGACCGCGATCCCGAGGTCGCGTAGCTGGATGTCCTCGACCGGGGCCGGGGCGCCGGTGAGCAGGTCGAAGCCGGAGGCGGTCTTCGGGAAGGCGATCACGTCGCGGATCGTCTCGGCGCCGCTGAGGCGCTGGACGATGCGGTCGACGCCGTAGGCGATGCCGCCGTGCGGAGGCGCTCCGTAGCGCAGCGCCTCGAGCAGGAAGCCGAAGCGGGCCGCGGCCGTCTCGGCGTCGATCCCGAGCGCGGCGAAGACCGCCTCCTGGACGTCGGCGCGGTTGATACGGATCGAGCCGCCGCCGAGCTCCTGCCCGTTCCAGACGACGTCGTAGGCGACCGCCCGCGCCGCACCGGGGTCGTCGGGGTCGAACTCGCCCTTCGGCGCCGTGAATGGGTGGTGCAGCGGATCCCAACGCTTCTCCTCCGCGTTCCACTCCATCAGGGGCCAGTCGACGATCCAGACCAGCCGGTGGTCGTTCTCGTCGATCAGGCCGAACCGTTCCGCCAAGTCGATCCGCATCTGTCCGAGCACCGCGTCGGTCACCCGGCGCTCGTCGGCAACCAGCAGCAGCAGGTCGCCCTCCTCGGCGCCGAGCCGCTGGTTGAGGTCCGCCAGCTCCGCCTCGCTGAGGAACTTCGCGGTCGGCGAACGCCAGCCATCGCCCTCGCGGAAGGCCCAGACCAGTCCCTTCGCCCCCAGCTCCTGGGCGCGCGAGATCAGCCCGTCGAGCTCGGAGCGCGGCAGCTCGCGGCGGCCGGCGTTGATGCCGCGGATCGAACCGCCGCCCTCCAGGACCGAGCGGAAGACCTTGAACTCGGTCTCGCGCAGGGCGTCGCCGAGGTCGACCAGCTCCAGCCCGAAGCGCAGGTCGGGCCGGTCGGTGCCGAAGCGGCCCATCGCCTCGTCGTAACACATGCGCTGCATCGGCAGCTCGATCTGGGGCCCGCCGACGCGCTCGAAGACGTGCTTCAGCAGCCGCTCGTTGACCTCGATCACGTCCTCGCCGTCGACGAACGACATCTCGACGTCGAGCTGGGTGAACTCGGCCTGGCGGTCGGCCCGGGTCGCCTCGTCACGGAAGCAGCGGGCCACCTGGTAGTAGCGCTCGAAGCCGGCGACCATCAAAAGCTGCTTGAAAAGCTGCGGTGACTGCGGCAGGGCGTAGAAGGAGCCCTGCTGCTGGCGGCTGGGAACGAGGAAGTCGCGGGCGCCCTCCGGGGTCGAGCGGGTCAGCACCGGCGTCTCGACGTCGATGAAGCCCTCGGCGTCGAGGAACTCGCGCATCGCCGCCGTGACCCGGTGGCGCAGCGTCAGCGCCTCGCGCATCTGCTCGCGGCGCAGGTCGAGGTAGCGATGGCGCAGGCGCGCGTCCTCGCCGACCTCGCCGGAGAAGCCCTCGATCTGGAAGGGAGGCGTCTCGGCGTCGGCGAGCAGCTCGGCGCTCTCCACCTTGAGCTCGACCTCGCCGGTCGGCAGGTCCGGGTTGACGGTCTCGGCCGAGCGGCGGACCACCGTCCCCGCTGCGGTCAGCACGTCCTCGGCGCGCAGCTTGTGCGCCAGCTCGAACGAGCCGCCCGAGGTGTCGGGGTTGAAGACGAGCTGGACGATGCCGGTGCGATCGCGCAGGTCGATGAAGATCAGGCCGCCGTGGTCGCGACGGCGGTGGACCCAGCCGGCAACCCGGGCCTCGGAGTCGACCCGGTCCCCGAGCACCTGCCCGCACCAGGTGTCGCGGTACCCGTTCGGCCGCAGCGGCGCCTCGCTCACGATTCCCCTCCCGTCATCTCGTCGACCAGGTTGCCGGGATCGGCCTGCCGCTGCTCGCCGCTTGCCATGTCCCGCAACTGGGCGGAGCCGTCGGCTTCGAGGATGAGGACGCGCCGGGCGCCGATCCGGTTGGCGTGTTTGAGCTGCCCCTTGAGCCCCCGGCCCGCCAGGTCGACCTCGGCCGAGAGCCCCGCGTGGCGCAACTCCACCGCCAGCGCCATCGCCCGCTGGCGCTGGCCCTCCTCGGCGATGGCGACGAAGGCATCGCGTCCCGGCCCCTCCTCCTCTTCGCCAAGCGCGAGGAGGATGCGCTCGATCCCGGCCGCCCACCCGACCGCCGGCGTCGCCGGCCCACCGAGCTGCTCGATCAAACCGTCGTAGCGGCCGCCGCCGCCGACCTCGGACTGCGCCCCGAGCTCGTCGCAGACGAAGGAGAAGATCGTGCGCGTGTAGTAGTCGAGGCCGCGGACCAGGGTCGAGTCGACCTCGTAGGCGATCCCGGCGGCGTCGAGCAGGGTCCGCACCTCGGCGAAGTGCTCGGCGTCCTCCCCCTCCAGGGCGCCGACGATCGTCGGCGCGCTCGCCATCACCCCCTGCGTTCCCTCGTCGTCGGAATCGAAGGCGCGCAGTGGGTTGAGGTCGATCCGCTCGCGGACGTCCCGCGAGAGGTCTCCCTCGTGGGCGTGCAGATGTGCTTTCAGCTCCTCCAGGTAGGCCTGGCGGGCGTCGAGCGAGCCGAGGCTTCCCAGCCGCAGCTCCACGCCCGGCACGCCCAGCTCCCCCAGCAGGTCGGAGAGCAGCATGATCGCCTCGGCGTCGGCCAGGGGCGAATCGGTGCCGATGCACTCGGCGCCGAGCTGGTGGAACTGCCGGTAGCGCCCCGCCTGGGGGCGCTCGTGGCGGAAGAACGAGCCGAGATAGGAGAGCTTCACCGGCTGCGCCAGCTTGTGCATCCCGTGCTCGACATAGGCGCGGCAGATCGGCGCCGTGCCCTCCGGCCGCAGGGTGAGGCTGCGCCCGCCCTTGTCCTCGAAGGTGAACATCTCCTTGCGGACGATGTCGGTGGAACGGCCGACGCCGCGCTCGAACAGCTCGGTGTCCTCGAAGGCCGGCGTCGCGATCGGCTCGTAGCCGGAGCGGGCGAAGATCGCCGTCGCCACGCGCTCGATCCGCGCCCGCTGACGCGCCTGCTCGGGCAGCACGTCGAAGGTACCGCGGGGCGCCTGGTACTTGCTGGCCATGATCGCGGCGACCTTATTCGACCGGCGCCGGTCGCCTACCGGACCAGCGAAGCCAGGAACGGGTTGCTGGCGCGCTCCGCCCCCAGCGTCGTCATCCCCATATGGCCCGGGTGAACGACGGTCTCGTCCGGGTGGGAATCGAGCAGGGCGCGGATCGACTCCATCAGGGTCGGCCCGTCGCCACCGGGCAGATCGACCCGGCCGACCGAGCCCTGGAAGAGGACGTCGCCGGAGAAGATCGCGTCCTCGCCGCGGACGGAGTAGGTGACGTGGCCGGGACTATGACCGGGGGTAAAGACGACGTCGAGTTCGAGGCCCGCCAGCCCCAGGGTCTCGCCGCCCTCGACCGTCTCGTCTGCGTCATAGCTCTCGTACGGACCGAAGCCCTCCCAGGGCACGAAGGCCATGATGTCGGCGAGGACCGGCACCTCGATCCGCGGGCAGTAGACCGGCGCCCCGGTCGCCGCAGCGACGGGGGCGACGGCGCCGATGTGGTCGAAATGGCAGTGGGTGAGCAGGATCGCCTCGACCTTCCCCATCGCGCCGGCGGCGGCGAGGATCCGCTCGGCCTCCTCGCCCGGGTCGACGACGAGGACGCGGTCGGAGCCCTCCCGGCGCAGCAGGAAGCAGTTCTCGGCGATCGCGCCGACCGTGAGCATTTCGACGTCGAGGGCCATCGGGCCCGGCGCCTATTCCTCGCGGGCGCGCATCCGGGCCCGCTCGCGCCGGCGCCACATCGTCATGTCGATGAAGTAGCCGGCGGGGATGTAGAAGGCGAGCATGAAGGCGCCGAGCGCGAGCGCGACGCCGACCGGGCGTTTGAAGATCAGCAGCAGCAGGACGGCGAAGATGACGGCGGCGATCAGCCCGCGGACGATCGAGCCGCGCCAGGTCGGCGGCGCGTCGCCGCGCGGGGCCGGCTTGCGTTTGGCGCCGGCGCGGGCTTTCGCCTCGGCGCGGTTGCGGGGGCGGCCGCGGCGCGGGTTGGCGTCGATCCGGCCACCCTGCGTGCCACGGCGCTTGCGGCGGCGCTTCTTCTTGGTCTGTGCCATTGACTGAATTTAGTCGGTCAGCGCCGCCAGGCGCCGCTCGATCAAATGCCGCTCCGGGTCGAAGCCGCGCATCGGCACGTCAGCTGGGTAGCCCGCCACGGCGCTGGTCGGGACGAGGCCGACCAGCTCAGCCTCGAGCGGCCTGGCGCCGAGCGGCGCCGCCAGCTCGCGCACCCGCTCGACCACGGCGCCGAGGGGGACCGCGAGCGGGTCGTGGACGTTGGTCGAGACCTGGCCGCGGCCGCTGGCAAGGAGCAGCCCGATCGCCCGCACCCCCGGCAAGCCGCCGCCGGACTCGCGCAGCCCGGCCGCGACCGCGCGGGCGATCTCGACGTCGCCGCTGTCGAGCTCGACGTTGAAGGCGGCCAGCGGCGGGCGGGCGGTGACGAGGGTCGCACCGGCGCGCCGGTGCGGCAGGTCGGGGCCGAAATCGGACCGCAGCTCCCCCGCCTCCATCCGCAGCCACAGCTCGGCCAGCCCGCCGTTGCGGAAGTAGGCGCGCTCGGCCCGGCCCGGGCCCCGCGCCAGCTCCCCGTAGAGGAAGACCGGCACCCCGAGGCCGCCGATCTGCTCGGCCAGGACCATCGCCTCGGTGCGCGCCGCCTCGCGATCGGCGGGGTCGAACCAGACCAGCGGGCAGACGTCGAGGGCGCCGACCGCCGGGTGCGCCCCTCTGTAGGCCGCTATGTCGATCGTCTCCAGCGCCTCCTCGGCGCCGCCGACCAGCGCCTCGGTCAACGGCCCGACCTGGCCCGCGAGGGTGAAGACGGTGCGGTTGTGATCGGCGTCGGTATGGCGGTCGAGCAGGGAGACGCCGCGGCCGAAGGCGGCCTCCAGGCGCGCCAAGAGCTCAGCGTCGCGCCCCTCCGAGACATTGGGGACGGCGAGCAGGGGTGGCATCGCGGCGCCTGGCTCAGACCAGCAGGTCGCCGCCGCTGACGACCGTCTCGCCGTCGACTTCGACCGTCGGTTCGAGCAAGACGCAGTCGAGGTGGACGGGAACCTGGACGGTGCCGCCGATCGCGGCGGAGGCGCCGAAGGCGACGTGGCAGGTGCCGAGGATCTTCTCGTCCTCGAGGATGTTGCCGGTCAGCAGCGCCTCTTCGTTGGTCCCGATCCCGAGCTCGGCGACGTTGGTGCCGTCGGCGCCGTGGACGCTCAGCAGGTCCATTAGCGCCGCCCCCTCGGTGCCGGTCGTCTCGGTGAGGTGGCCGCCGCGGACGGTCAACGAGACCGGCGTCTCCAGCAGCCCGACGCCGGCGATCGAGCCGTCGACGACCAGCGTGCCCTCCGCCGTCCCCTCGACCGGCGCGATGAAGGTCTCGCCGCAGGGGAGGTTGCCGAAGGCGCCGCGATTGCCGAGTTCGCCGGCGTCGACGATCGAGAGCCTCTCCTCGAGGCCGAGCCGGAGGTCGCTGCCGTGACGGCAGGTGATGCGCGCCTCCGAGGCGCCGTTGAGGACGCCGCTGAGCGCCCAGCCGCGGCGCCGCACCTCGGAGAGGTCGCTGACCATCAACCGCGTCAGCATGTCCTCGGTCACGCCCGGCAGGCTGCCGATCCGCACCCCCTCTTCGCTCGCTTTGCGACGGGCCGCGGTGTGGGAGATCGACTGGATCGTCGGCGCCAGCACGACGTCGGCCTCGGCCATCGCGACGGCAACCACGTCCGGTGGCTCGGCGGCGGCCGATTCCCGCTCGGACATCACGGCCAGCGTCGCGCTGGCCCCGTCGCCCTGCGCCTCGATCCTCATCAGCGCCCCGATCTCTTCCGTCACCGGGTTGCAGACGATCAGCACCTCCTCGCCCGGGGAGATGCTCATGCACTCGCGGACCACCGTCCGCACCGCCCTGTCCAGCTCCTCGGTGCTCACCTCCGCAACCCTAGCTTCCGCTCGCGCCGACGGTAAACCGCCACCGCTACCATCCCCGTCCCCGCCGGAGTAGCTCAGCTGGTTAGAGCAGCGGAATCATAATCCGCGTGTCGGGGGTTCGAGTCCCTCCTCCGGCATCCGGATTCCCCTTTGCAGAGCCAATTCTCGGGGCCATCCGCCCGCTCCGCAGGTTTATACGGAAAATCCGCAAGTCGCGTGTCCTAGCCAGGCCGAAATCCCCATCGCAGAGCCAAATGTTTGTGAAGCACGCCTCAGCATCTTATTTTCGGTGGACCGAACGGTGGACCGAGTTCGGCCCGAATTGATCTGTCAGCAGCGTGCCTCGTCACCGGAGTTGACCAGCGCTCCAGGGCAGGATCTGCGTCCAAACAACGGAACCGGCGACCTTCGGGGTATGAATTCCCTGGCGCGGGGTGAACAGGCCTGTTTTGGCTTGTCAAGCGGTCTGAGTTGGTCCGAGCTGGACCCCTTTTCGCTCAACTTAGTACCCACTTAGTACGCGCTCCCCGGCCGTCGAGGTTGGCGGGATCGGCCGCCGCTAGACGCGCCAGCGCTCCGCGATGGTCTCGTCGGCGACGAAGACCTGCCGAAACTCGGCGTCCTCGATCGCCCGGCGAACTGCGGCGCGGAGAACATCTTGAAGCAGGGCGACCTTGGCGAGGGCGTTCCGCTCATCGCTGCTCTGCGGACCTTCCTGCTCCTCCTCCGCTGAAGTGTCGGCGCCGGCGCCCTCACCGACGAAAAGTTGCACGTGGGAACCGTGGACCCAATCGGAGCGACCATTGTAGAGCCGTTCGGCGAGGTCTTCGTCAAGGCCGTCGATCCCGATCTCGGCGGCTAGGGCTGGGACGCGCTTCTTGAACTGCTGGGTCAAGTCGCGGCGGCCGATCTTCAGCAGCGCCTCGATCCCGCCGACCAAGATCGGCAGCACCATGTCGGCCCAGCGGATACGAGGCGCATAGGCCATCCTCCACATTGCCCGCCTGACGCGGGGCGGCAGCTGCTCGCGGCACTCCCAATAGGCCCCCAGGAGAACGGCGAGTTCACGTCCCTCGGCGGCGTCGAGCCACTCGCGGTCGCGGTGCAGCCGCCAGATCGCCTTATCCTCGCGGTGGAGCACGTACACGATGCAGCGCTGGCCGTCCTCGTAGTCGAGCAGCCGCGCCGCGTACTCGGTCGAGTAGCCGTTATCGCGGACGAGGCGGCTGAGGGTGAGCGCATCGTCCAAGGTGCCGTCGGTGTCCCAGGCGTAATGATGCTCGTCCAGCTCGTCGAGCGGAACCTCCTTGACAAAGGAGTACCGCTGGCCGAACTGGCGCACCGGCAGGAAGTAGTGGCCGCGCGGCGTGCAGGCGTTCATCACGAGCTCGGCGGTGTCCCGGTCGAGTTCTTCGACCACAATGCCGCAGCCGAGATCGATCGCGTTGACGGTCTCACCGAAGCGCTCGTCGTCCACACCGGGGTGGCGATCCCATCCGATCGGTGGGTGAGCGTAGACCTCCTCGATCAGCACGTTGAGGGATGGGTCTCCGGCGCAGAGGATGAGGTCGCGCACCCTTACGATGGCGCCTGCGTTGAGCGGCCCGGCGCTGAACCGATCCTCTAACTCCGCGCTGAGCTGATCCGCCACGGAGGCATCCTCGCGCCCGGCGGAGACAGAAGGCAATGCGCTCAGTCCTGCGCCGCCGCAGGCTTCTCCTCGGCGTCAGGGCCAAGCTGCAGGGCTAAGGTGCGCAGGTCGATGTCGACGTCCTCTCCCGCTTGGACTCGGGCCTCCCAGGCAAGTAGCTCAGCGTTCCCGGGGAGCTCCTCGACGGCGTTCGCGGCGAGAAATTGAGCTTCCATGGCATCGCCGGTGGCCGCAAGCTGGACGGCGCCTGCTGCCTGCAGCGCCGCGTCGACGGAAGGGGGCATTCTCAGGTGGCGCTTTTTGGATCGTTCCTCTCGCCTCTCGGCGGCGAGGTCTGCCCACTGTTGGGACGTCCAGTCTGGCGCCTCGCCCAAGAGGATCGAGACGACGAACGACTGGATCGAGGGTTCTTCGAGCAGGCGGCCGTAATCCGAGATCAGCTGGATCGCCAATGGTCTAATCGCGTCGATGGGTCCGATCTGATTCCAGAGCGCGTAGATGGCGAGCATCGAGCGCTTTGCCTCATCGTCAGAGGTGCCTGGAAGCAGCCGCTCAATCTCCTCCCGCACCTCTGCTAGATCGTTCACCCCGTCAGAGCGACCAGCCATGGCGTCGACCAGGCAATCGACACAGCCCGCGAAATATCTGCCTGCACTATTTGAGTTGAATCCACGAGCGTTCCAGATCCAATACTGGGGTGCCGCCTGCATTTGGAGAACGCCTGGCAGGGCGGCGCGCCAATTGAAATCACCATCGACCCCGACCGGTGCACGGAAAACGTAGGCCTCCACGACGTGGCGGGCTAGGCGCGCAAGACCCTGCAGCGAGATCATCGTCCCGAACTCCAGGGATGCGACGGTGTCCGCCCTCTCCCCCAGCACCATGACCTCGGCAGGAAGCTCCTCGAGCGCGTGGACGCTCCCGGAGCGCACGTCGTAGGCGATCTTCAGTGCACGCTGTAGGTCGGGGCGCCGAAGCGGGAAGCGGCTGCCGCTCGCCTCCTCGCGAAAGTAAGAAGGACGCAGGTTGTCCTCCACGAAGGCGACGAAGCGGCGCTTCTTGCCAGCGCGCTCAGCCTCCAGAATGGCGTCTCTGATGCGTTTCGCCGCCTCGGCGTCCACAGCGTCAAGCGTGGGCTCCAGCAGCTTTCGCTTGCGCGAATCGAAATGCTCCCAAGGGATCGGGTCCGCGTCGGTGTCCTCGCTCAGGGACTCAAGTGCAGCCACGAGGTGGACGTAGGAAACGGTCTGGTCAGCCGTCGCCCACTGAGTCGCGCGGACGATGCGGCGGATTGCCCGCATCGCCGCTTCGAAATGACCGCGGCGCAGGGAGAGCAAGCGCTCGAAAAAGCGATCGAACTCCGCGATCTCCTCATCCCCGATGTAACGGGCAGGGTCGAAGGTGTTGAGAAAGATCTTCGAGGCAGCGGAGCGTGAGGAGTCCGAGATCGAGTTGGGGACCAGCCTGCGAACCGTGTCGGAGTCGCGGTGGAAGACGGAGTCAAGTGCGAACGAGAGGACATCGGCCAAGTCATCGATCAGGTCGACGCCGCCAGTGGCGACGTGGGTGGAGCGCTCACCATTTGGAAGCTCGGCCTCAAGGTGCTCGGTGACGGTTGCGGTCACAGTCGAGACAGGATCAATGCCGCTCGAGGGTGCCAGTTGTCCAATCGGCAGCTCCAGCGCCGCCTCCCGCAGAAAGTTGCGGTTCGTATAGAGGACGGTGCGGTGATCGGTTGAGAACAAAGGCACTCCCTCGCGGAAGTACATCTTGGTCACGATCTGCAGCACACCCGTCCTCTCCAGTCCTTGAACTCCGTCGGGCTTAGCTTGGCAGGCCCGCGCGAGGTGTCCTAGTCGAGCAACTGCCGAAGCTCATCCGCGCTGAGATCAGCATCGCGCAAGATGCCGGCGAGGGTGCCACGACGGAGTTCTCGGTGCAGCGGGACGACGAGCGCGTGCCGGCGCCCGGCCTTCTTCAAGCGGACGTGGCTGCCACGTTGACGGACGACTTCCCAGCCCTCCCTGCCAAGTGCCTTGATCAGGCGCTCGCCGGAGACGACCGGCTGGCGCGGGCTCACGCCGGCAAGGGAATCGAGCGACGGATCACGCCGCTGTCAAGCGATTCGCCGTCTTCGCGCAGGCCCTCGACATAGAGGGCGACCGCCTCGCTGGCGTTCGCCATCGCGTCGTCGATGTCGTCACCCTGGGTATGAAGACCGGGAAGGTCGGGCGCGTAGACGTGATAGCCACCCTCGTCCTGGGGCTCGAAGACCAACTCGATTTCTCGTGCATCTGCCATAGCCGCTCCCTAGTGTACGCCGGCTCTCAAGCCGCTTGCCTATCTAGAGCATCAAGGTGACACTTGCAGAGCTGAATCAGCAGTCTAGAGCGGTTGACTCAGGGGTCGGAGACAAGGACATGTCGTCGCCCCTGTACATGTTGGAACCCGTCAGCCGACCTCGGCTCTGCGAAGCGATCCCCGCCCCGCCTTGGGCCTTCAAGCCGTCAGTCCCATGGGAACTCGATATTCAGCAGGGCATCCCTGTTCCGCTTGTCGGATGGATACGGCTCCACCTCTATCTGTTCGCCGAGCTCCCTCAGCTGCTCGTTCGCCATGAGGCTCGTCTTGAGATCGGCTATGAGCTCGCCTGCCTGCCCGAATGCTCGTTCCACCGCGTCATAGTCGAGAAGCTCTCCTTCGTGGACGGCTCGGTTGCGGAGCATGTAGCCATCGCCGAACCATGCGCCCCAGGGACCACCAAGATTCTTGATGTCGATTTCCCGCCCGAGCAGCTCCGGAAGATATTGCGTCACCTTCTTCTTCAGTGGCGCTTGATTCGCTTCCCATGCAGTCTTTTCGGGCACGCCGGTGATGGCCTGCCCGTAGTAGAGGACGAACCTGATCAACAGCTCGACCGCAGTGTTCAGATCGACGAGGGCGCGAGTGTGATCGCCAACCAGCCGCTCGCCCTCCGCCGCGTGGATGAAGCGGAAGACCTCGAGAAATGGTTGCCCACCTTCTTTCCCGCCCCCGTGATAGCCGATCGCCTCACGCGCAATGCTGCCGTCGTCATCTAGGTCACCCGCCAGTATCGGGTAGCCGTCGTGGATCTCGGTGGCGAAGGCGATCATCTCTCGCCGATCCCCCGCCAGCGTCACCGTGTTGTCGACCAGGACCGCGACTTCGGGCGGCACGTCGGCCAGAGTGAGCGCGCCGATCTCCCAGCGATCGGCGACGAACCCGAGCGGCTCCAACAGCGCGTTCAGGTGGACGAGACCGTCGAACATAATGCCCTGGAGGGCGCCGACGGTCAGCTCTCGGCCCGGCGGATGCGCGCTCTGCGGCACGAATCGCGTCAGGGCCACTACTGACTTGACCACCTCGATCGTCGCCTGCCCAGGCTTTGGCGCGGCGCCCGGGCGGTTGGCCGATTCAGGCGGAATCAGGCCCTGCATCCCCCAATCGCCAAAGGTCGCTTCTATCCGGGACAGAGGCGCCGGCTCGGGCTCGGTCAGGTGGCGCGCGATCATGGATGTATGGGGCACCGAGTCCGTCGGGATCTCTCCAACCTTGATGCCACCGAGCAGCCCGGCTACATCGGCGTCGGTCCAGCCGCTCCATTCCTCGTCGCGATCGACGTAGGAGATGTGCATCGTTCCTGACTGCATCGGCAGCGCACGGGTAAGTTCAAGGAAGAAAGTGAAGAGGGTGACTGGCGCGCGGGGATCGGTGCCGTCAGTCATTGGCTGGCGATCGGTGCGGTTCTTGTCTTCAAGGAGAGCGACGGTCGGCGGATATAGCCCGGCACATAAGCGCTTCCCTCTAGCTTACGCCAGCCTTCGGGATGCTGGCCTATCTAGTAGGACATCAAGGGCGATGTTCATCGGACTCTCCGGGCCTTCCGCTTCCGGCGTGGTGGACCCGACGGTGGACCGAACGGGGGAGTTCCGGCAGAACGGAACGCATCCAGCAGAGCGGGCGAAGGCGGAGAAACCGCATCGCTGCTCGCTTGGCGCGAATCATCATCCGCGTGTCGGGGGTTCGAGTCCCTCCTCCGGCATCAGGACTCGCGTGATCTGGCGTCAGCTGGCGAGAAGATCGCGGACCAGGTCGGCCAGCGCCTGCGGCTCCTGGGCCATGAGGGCGTGGCCGCAGCCGGGGAAGGTCTCGACCGTCGCCCCAGGCCAGAGGGTGGCGAGGGCATCGGCGTTGGCTGGCGGGATCACCTGGTCGAGGTTGCCGTGGGCGATCAGGACGGGCGTGGCGTCGGCGGCGACGGGGCGGGGAGCCGATTCACGGTGCCAGGCGTCCATCGCCGCCTCCTGGGCACGCAGCGTCTGGGGGGACAGTTCGGACCTTGCCGCGGCGACGAGGTCGCCGAACTGTCGGTCGATGTCCGGCGCCAGGGCCGGCGGGAAGAGCAGGGAGATCAGCCGCGACGCCTGCTCGCGGTGGGTGCCGGAGTGGTCGGTCAGGCGGGACCAGACCTCCGGCTCGGCGGGAACCGAAGCGGGACCGCCGGGGTCGGTGGACAGCAGGGCCAGCGCCGCGACCCGAGCGGGCGCACGCGCCGCCAGTCGCTGCGCGACAAAGCCCCCCATCGACCAGCCGACCAGCGAGACCCGCTCGATCTCCAGGGCATCGAGCAGGGCCTCGAGGTCGGCGGCCATGCCCTCGATCGTCAGCTCCGCTTCGCCGAGCTCGGAGCCGCCGGTCCCGCGGTTGTCGGGACAGATCACCCGGAACGACCGTGCCAGCCCCTCGAGGAAGGCCGGGTCCCAATCCGCACCGGTCGCCGCGTACCCGTTCACCAGCAGCAACGGCGGTCCTGCGCCGAGCCGGCGCCAGGCGAGCCGGCGCCCCTCGACCTCGATCGTCTCCACCGGCACGGCTCCCACGGGCCGAACCTACTACGCCCCCGGGCCCACCTCGACCATCAACGTCACCGGACCGTCGTTGACCAAGGCCACGCCCATGCAAGCCCCGAAGACACCCTCCCTGGCCCCAAGCCGTTCACAGAAGCGGTCGTAGAGAGGCTCGGCGACCTCCGGCCGCGCCGCCTGCACGTAACTGGGCCGGTTGCCCCGGCGGGCGTCGCCGTAGAGCGTGAACTGGCTGACGCAGAGGATTTCGCGCTCGCCGAGCGGCTCGTTCATCCGCCCCTCGGCGTCGTCGAAGATGCGCAGGGCCCGGACCTTGGCGGCCAGCCGGTCCGCCTCCTCCTCCCCGTCGCCGACCCCGACCCCCAGCAGGACCAGCATCCCGGGGCCGATCTGGGCCACCCGCTCGCCCTCCACGTCCACCGCTGCCTGGCTGACCCGCTGGACGAGCGCCCTCATGCGGCGAACCTAACGCAGGGCTGCGTTAACTTGGCCGCATGGCCGTACACACCGAGCAGTTCGCCGTCAGCACGGCGGGCGACACCGACGTCATCGACATCACCGCCAGCGTCCAGGGAGCGACCGAGGAGGCGGGGATCGAGCACGGGCAGGCGCTCGTTTTCGTCCGCGGCTCGACGGCGGCGATCGCGACCATGGAGTTCGAGCCCGGTGGCGTCCACGACCTGCGGCAGGCCCTGGAGCGCCTGGTCCCGACCAGCGGCGACTACGAGCACAACCGCCTCAACCACGACACCAACTCCCACGCTCATCAGCGCGCCACGATCGTCGGCGCCTCCGAGGCCATCCCGGTACTGGCCGGGCGGCTGGCGCTCGGCACCTGGCAGCAAGTGGTCCTGCTCGACTTCGACGACCGCCCACGCGAGCGGACCGTGGTCGTCCAGCTCAGCGACTGAATTTGTGCTGGCCGCCGTGATGGCGGTGTTTGCCGTGCCGTTTGTGCTTGCGCACGCAGCGCACCTTGCCCCTGACCTTCTTCTTGTGGAAGCCCTTGCGGCACTTCTTCGGCGGTGGAGGCCGCTGAATCAGCGACACCTGGATCGGCTCGGGTTTGGGCTTCGGGAACCTGGGGGCGAGCTGGCCGTTGATCCCGCTGCGCGTTTCCGGAGGTTTGATCGCGATCGGAGTGGCCTCGGCGGCGGTCGCCGCTCCCTCCCACCACTGCCCGGCGATGTGGCCGAACGGCATGTATTCGAGTTCGAACGCGACCAGGTAGGTACCCGCGGGGATGCTGCGGATCGCGTAGTCCCCGGCGGCGTCGGTCCAGTCGCAGGCCTGATACCCGAACGGGTCCGGTTCCTCGGCGCAGACCATCACGTCCTCCCGCGGGGCCCCGCTGCCGACCTCGCTGACGTGGCCGAGGACCTGGGCGCCGGGGGCAAGCTCCGCGTCGATGCCAGAGACGGTCGTTCCCGGGGCGGTAACGACCACGTCCGTGGCCTCGGCCCAGGTCTCCGCGTCCTCGTAGAACTCGCGCAGGTAGTTGACGCGGTTGCCGCCTTCGTATTCGACGCTGTAGGTGCCGGTGGGAAGGCCGTTGAGCTGGTACTGCCCGGCGGCGCCGGTGTTCGCGCAGCGCATGGGGATGCCTTCGTGGTCGATCGCGCAGGCCCGGATGCCGGCGATCGGCAGCCCGGTCCCTTCCTCGGTCACGGTGCCGCCGACCGAGCCGCCCGCCGCAAGCTCCGCATCGAGCCCGCCGACGTTTTCTCCCGGACCCAGGTTGAAGAGATCGAGGTCGAAGTAGGAAACGGCGTCGTTGTAGTACTCGCTGACGTAATTGAGGTTCGCGGGTTCGGCATCGAAGCGAACGACGTATTTGGCCCCGGGCAGGTTTTCCGCTTTGTACTGGCCGCCCGAGCCGGTCTGGGCGCAGACCGTTTCGAACGCTTCCGGTTCCGGGCGAAAACAGACCTCGACCCCTGGGATTCCCCCACCGCCCGCGGCGGTGACCGTCCCAGCGACCGATCCTGCCGTGGCGAGCGAGGGCGCCGCCAGCCCCAGCGCTCCGCACAGCGCCACCACGATCGTCGTCAAGCGCGCCCCTGCCATCCAGCGTCTCCCCTCGTTTGGACCGGTTTGGCGTTGCAACCGGTGAGGAGTCAAGCAGTTGCGGTCCCGGCCTCCAGCGCCTCGACCAGGGACGAGGCGTCGTAGGCGCCGTAGTGGCGGGCGCCGTTGACGAAGAAGGTCGGGGTGCCGGTGGCGCCGCTGCGCTCGGCCGAGTCGAGGTCCCGTTCGACGCGGGGGCGACCGGCCCCTGAGTCGAGCTCAGCGGCCATGCGGTCGGCGTCGAGGCCGAGGTCGCGGCCCACCTCGAGCATGGTCTCGGGTGAGAGCCGGGGCTGGGCCGCGAAGAGCGCGTCGTGGTACTCCCAGAACCTGCCCTGGGCCGCGGCCGCCTCGCTGGCCTCGGCGGCCAGCGGCGCCAGCGGGTGGCGCTCGGGGATCGGCAGGTGGCGGAAGGCGAAGACGAGGCGGTCGCCGAGCCGCTCGTGCACCCGCCGCAGCACCGACTGGGCGCCGAGGCAGAAGGGGCACTGGAAGTCACCGAACATGACCAGCTGCAGCGGCCTTCCCAGGTCGCCACGGAGGTGGTCGATCTCCTCTGGCGGGGGAGTCAGCGTCGCGTTCATTGACAGGATGCTATGCCCGAATGAACAACATCGAGTCGATCCTCGTCCTGATGCTGGCGGCGACGCTGCTGGTCCGCCTGGCCGACTACGGCAAGGTGCCGGCGCCGATCGTGCTCGTGCTCGGTGGCCTGGCGATCGCCTTCCTGCCGGGCCTGCCCGAAGTCGAGCTCGACCCCGACACGATCTTCCTCGTCTTCCTGCCGCCGCTGGTCTTCTCGGCCGGCTGGCGCAGCTCGCCGCGTGAGCTGCGCACGGTGATACGGCCGCTCGGCCTGCTCTCCGTCCTCCTCGTGTTCGTCACCGCGGCGGCGGTGGCGCTGGCCGCCCACGCCCTCGTCCCGGGCCTGGGCTGGGCCGAGGCGGCGGTCCTCGGCGCGGTCCTGGCGCCCACCGACGCCGTCGCCGCGATCGCCATCTTCCGCCGCATCGGCGGCCCCGATCGGGTGCGTCTGCTGGTCGAAGGGGAGTCGATGATCAACGACGGCACCGCCCTGGTGCTCTACCGGATCGCGATCGGAGTCGCCACCGGCGGCGCCTTCGCCCTCGGCGACGCCGCGCTCGAATTCGTCGCCGTCTCCGCCGGCGGGATCCTCGTCGGCCTCCTCGTCGGCGCCCTCTCGATCGTCGTCATCCGCCGTCAGACCGACGCCAGCCTCGTCGTCGTCCTCACCGTGCTCACCGCCTACGGCGCCTACATCGGCGCCGAGGAGCTGGGCGTCTCCGGCATCCTCGCCGCCGTCGCAGCCGGGCTCTACGGCGGCTACCAGTCGCCGCGCGCGGTCGACGCCGCCACCCGGCTCAGCTCGGTCGCCTTCTGGAACGTCCTCATCTTCACGCTCGAGATGACGCTCTTCGTCCTGCTCGGGCTGCAGTTGCCCGGGGTCGTCGAGGAGATCGAGGCGAGCTCGTCGGGAATCGCCGAGCTGCTCGGCCCGATCGCGGCGATCGCCGCGGTCTCGATCGCCGTCCGCCTCGCCTTCGTCTTCGCCATGGGCCCGAGCGCCGGCGAGACCCTGGGCGAGCGCTTCGCCGTCGGCTGGAGCGGGATGCGCGGCGCCGTCTCCCTCGCCGCGGCGCTGGCGATTCCGCTCAGCGTCTCCGGCCGGCCCCAGATCATCTTCATCACCTTCGCGTTGATCCTGATCACCCTCGTCGGCCAGGGCCTCTCGCTGCCGTTCGTGATCCGCGAGCTGCGACTGGAGGAGCCTCGACGTTGGAGCGACGAAGAGGCGGTGGCGCGGATGGAGGCCGCGCAGGCGGCGCTCGACCTGATCGACGAGATCGAGAACGAGGGGCGGGCCTCGGAGTCGCAGCTACAACGCCTGCGCGACCTCTACCGCGCTCGCTTCCGCATGTGCCAGCAGGTGCTCGGGGGCGAGGACCCGGACGTGATCGCCCGCGAGCAGCGGCTCGCCGACTACGGCGGCCTGCGCCGCGAGTTGATCGGCGTCGAGCGCGAGGTCCTGCTGCAGCTGCGCGGCCAGGAACGCCTGCGCAACCTGACGATGCGCCAGATCGAGCGCGACCTCGACCTCGAGGAGGCGCGGATCCGCGCCTGAGCCCGGGTGCGGTGGCTGACGCCGTCGACTAGGGGCAGCGCTTCTAGTGCAGCGCCGCGGCTGCGGCCTGGCGGAAGTCGGCGAGCATCGCGCCCATCGTCTCGACGTCGCAAGCGACCATTTCCGGCCACGGCTTGTCGGGGTGCTCCTGCAGGGTCTTGAGCCCGTTGCCGCTGATCACCGCGACCACGGTCTCCTCGGCCCCGAGCTTGCCCTCGGCCGCCAGCCGCGCGGTGGTGGCGATGGTGGTGCCGCCGGCGGGCTCGGTGAGGATTCCCTCGGTCGCCCCCAAGAGGTCGATCGCGCCGAAGATCTCCTCGTCGCTGGGGGTCGCCGCCGAGCCGCCGCGGGTGCGCACCGCGTCGAGGACCAGTGCCCCGTCGCCGGGGGCGCCGATCGCCAGCGAGTGAGCGGCGGTGTGGGGGGCCTGGGGAACGATGTCCCCGCCCTCGAGGATCGCGGTCGCGATCGGCCCGCAGCCGCCGGCCTGGGCGATGTTGATCTTGGTCGCGGCGGTCTCCGCCAGGCCGACCTTCTCCAGCTCGTTCAGGCCCTTGTGGACGCGTGAGGAGAGCGTCCCTCCCGCGGCCGGGATCACGAAGTGGTCCGGCGCGGTCCAGCCGAGCTGCTCGACGACCTCGAAGGCCATCGTCTTCGCCCCCTCGGCGTAGAACGGGCGCAGGGTGATGTTGGCGAACTGGATGCCGCTAGCCAGGGAGAGCTCACGACAGGCGCGGTTGGCCTGGTCGTAGTTGCCGTCGAGCTGGCAGACCTGGGCGCCGAGCGCCCGGCAGGCCTTCGCCTTGCCCTTCTCCATGTTGCCCGGGTAGAAGATGTACGCGGTGGCCCCGGCCTTGGCGGCGAGCGCCGCCACCGCGGTGCCGACGTTGCCGGTCGAGACGCAGCCGACCTCGTCCTTGCCCAGCTCCAGCAGCCGGGCGATCGCCATACTGACCACGCGGTCCTTGTAGGAGAGGGTCGGGCGGTTGGTCGAGTCGTCCTTCAGGTAGAGGTTCTTGAGGCCGAGCTCGGCGCCAAGCCGGTCGGCGCGGATCAGCGGCGTCTGCCCGGCGAACTCTCCGACCCGGGCCTGCGCGCTCCGCGAGGCGATCGGCAGCAGCTCCTCGAAGCGCCAGATGTTCTGAGGGCGATCTCCGAGCCCGCGCTCGGCGATCAGCGCCTTGGCGCGCTCGTAGTCGTAGTCGATGTCGAGGCCCTCGCCGCAGGCCGGGCACTTGAACGCCGTGTCGAGGAGGGGCGTCCGGTAGCCGCAGTCGCGACAGACGAGTTCGGTGGCGCAGGAACTGGTTCGCAGCCCGTCGGAACCTGCCGACTCGGTCATGCCTCCTCCTTTGCCATCGCACGGGTATAACACATGGTCAGTCAGCACTCAATGGTCTCTGCGTAATAATTAGGGCCTCGCCGCAGCGTCGCCTCGCCTGCAAGGTAGCGGAACTCTCCGCCGCACCGGGATGAGGAACCTTTCTGTCTGTAGAGTTGCTGTCGTCAGTCACAAAGAATTCGCCCTTCCATGCGCCCCCAAGAGCGTTTCGCCGCAAACCTTCGCCAGGCCCGCATCAAGGCCGCCATCTCTCAGGAAGAGCTCGGCTACCGCTGCGACCTGCACCGGACCGAGATCTCGCTGCTCGAGCGCGCCGGCCGCGAGCCGCGGCTGGGGACGATCGTCAAGCTCGCCGGTGCCCTCGGCACCACGCCCGCCGAGCTCTGCGCCGGGATCGGCTGGCAGCAGTCGAAGCGGCGCTTCGATGTGAAGCGCCCGCCCCGAGCCGGCGACTGAGTCCGGGCGCGATAACGATGAAGTGAGGCGGGGCCGCGCCGGCTATGCCGGCGTCACCAGGCGCCTTGACGGCCCTGGCTCACGACTGGTCCTCCTTTGCCACCCCAAGGCGGTTTCCCAGTGCGTCTGAGAGCCCCGCCCACTTCACCGGTTTGATCGCCCGGCGACAGCATTCATAACACACCCGCGTGTAACAATCAAGCCAGTTTGCTTAATCGGCGGACTTACATCTGAGGCTCTCAGGGGGCTGGCGCCGGCGTCTCCGCGGCGACTGGAATCGCCGCCGAATCGGGCCAGGGAGCGGGCAGCCGGGCGCCGTCGAAACGACCGGAGGCCAGCAACAGCTCCTCCGCCGCGTGCGGGGCAAACGGCGACAGCGCGCGCACCAAGAGGAGCAGGGCGGCGATCTGCGCCTCGGCGTCGGCGCGGTCGAGCTGGCCGCGGCGTTTGACGACGCGCTTCTCGAAGTCCTGGATCCGCTCGAAGAGGCGGGTGATGTTGCGGACCGCCTTGTGCATCTGCAGCTGGGCGACGTCGTCGGTGATCCGAGCGAGGCCGTTCTCGCACCATTTGCGCAGACGGTCGCGCATGAACTCGGTGTCGGCGGCGGCCTCCTCGTCGTGAGGCACGCCCTCCAGCGCCGCGAAGCGGTCGTGTGAGTAGGTCCAGAGATTGCGCAGGAAGCGGCTGGCGAAGCGCAGCGCCCCGTCGCTCCAGTTGAGCGTCTTGGCCGGGCCCGCCGCATAGAGGACGGCGAGCCGGACCGTGTCGGCGCCGTACTTCTCGACCAGCTCATCCGGGTTGACCACGTTGCCGAGGTGCTTGCTCATCTTGCGCCCCTCGGCGATCACCATCTCGTGGAAGAGGCAGCCGGCGAACGGCTCGCCGTCCCCGAGGAAGGCGAAGGGGCCGATGTCGCGCAGCGCCTTGGTGACGACACGCTGGTCGAAGACGAAGCCGCCACTGTCGCCGCCGGCGACGAGGCGCTCGGCCGGCAGCCACTCCTTCAGGTCGGGATGCTCGAACATCAGCTCCGCCCGGTCCTCGGGCGGGACCGCGGCCGGCACCCAGAGCCAGAGGGCGTCGAAGTGGCAGTCGAGGGTGTCGGTCTCGCGCTTGGCGGCGCGACCGCAGGCAGGACACTCGGCGTCGACGAAGTCGGGACGCTCCGCCAGCGGATTGCCCTCGCCGGTGGGTCTGATGTCGCGCGGCAGCACCACGGGCAGCTCCGCCTCGGGAACCGGCACCGGGCCGCACTCCTCGCAGTGAACGACCGGGATCGGCGTCCCCCAGGAGCGCTGACGCGAGATCGAGAAATCGTTGGCGCGATAGCGCTTGGCCTCCCGGGCGCCCTCGACCGCGGCGGCGGGGGTAGGCCCGTCTGGATCCTCCCCGTCCTCTCCGGCCCCCTCCCAGCTGGGGACACGCTCGACCCGCGCCGCGATGTCGCGGTCGGCCTCGTCGACGGCGGGGATCCCGAGCGCCGCGGTGGGGCCGAAGCGGGCGTCGACCAGGGGTGAGATCAGGACCGGCAATGCCTCCCCGTCCGGCCCCACCACCGAGGCGCCGGTGTCGAAGACGGGCACCGAGGCGGCGTCGCGGGAGCTGCGGTCCCAGCCGCCCGAGCGCATCAGCTCGAGCTGCTCCCGCACGGCGGCGTCGGCGACCCAAGCGTCCACCTCCGGGTGGCGGGGCGAGAGCAGCACGAAGCTGGCCAGCCCGAGGGCGGCCCGGTGCGGGCTGAAGACGGTCAACGGACCGCCGTCGCCCTCGAGGTCCAGCTCGACGCCATCGCTGCGGCCGAGGATGTAGCGCTGCGTCGCCAGCGCCAGGTCGTCCCAGTTCTCCAGCTTCTCGGTGTTGCGGTCGTTCTCCTCGAGGTAGGGCGTGATCCGCAGGAACCAGGTCGGGCGCCGGACCAGTCGCACCTCGTTGTGGCAGCGCCAGCAGCGACCGTCCTCGACCTGGATCGAGGCCAGCGTCGTCTGGCAGGTGTCGCACCAGTCGACCGTGGCGTCCTCGCGGTAGATCAGGCCCGCCTCCAGCAGGGTCAGGAACAGCCACTGGGACCAGCGGTACTGGCTCTCGTCGGAGCTGTAGAAGACGCGGTCGTAGTCGAAGGAGAACCCGAGCCGCTTCATCTGGCCGAGCATGCGCTCGCCGCACTGCGCGACCCAGTCCGCCGGTGGCTCCTGCCGCTCGATCGCCGCCAGCTCCGCCGGCAGGCCGAAGGCGTCGAAACCGAAGCCCAGCAGCACGGCGTCGCCGCGGGCACGGCGGAACCGGGCGTAGGCGTCGCCGATCGAGTAGTCACGAACGTGGCCCATATGCAGGTTCCCCGAGGTGAACGGGCTGGACGGCTTGACGTAGACGCGCTCCTGGCCGGGCTCCGGGCGCGGTGCCTCGTAGTCGCCCCGCTGCTCCCAAGCGTCCTGCCTGGCGGTCTCGATCCGCCCCGCGTCGTAACTGGGTCTCTGCCGAGTCATCTCGCCTCAAGGCTAAGCGATAGAGTCGCCGCTGCCCGTGACACAGTGGGCACCCAGTGGAGTACACGAGCGTACCCATGAGCGGGGGCGGTTCCGTACTCACCGGGTCCAAGCGTGCAAACGGCCCCGGCGGTGCTACCCACACCCCGGGGCCAGGCCGAGACCTTGAAAGGAGGTCCCAACGGTGGGAGAGAGTAGAGAAACCCTTCTAACCGTTTCAGATCCCTGCTACCCGGATGCGGTGGCGCGGGCCCTGGAGGCGGCGGAGCACTCCCCCGAACCGGTGCAGGCGGGGATCGAAGCCGTGATCGCGATGGCCGAGCTCGACCCGGAGGGGGCGCGGGCGGCGCTTTGGCGCCTGCAGACAGACTGGCCGACGCTGCAACGGCTCGAGGAGCACGTCGGCGGCGAGCCGACCCAAGCCGCACTGCGGGTCGGCGCCGCCATCCACCGCGCGCGGGCCGAGCTCGCCTCGCCGACGCCGCAGCTGCGGCGTCGCCTGCCCGAGCTGATGGAGTGGCTCGGCCGCGCGGACGGGGGCGCGGCGGACTAGCTTCGGCGGCCCCTCAGGGAGCCGACTGACCTCCGTCCTGGCTGGCACTGGCGCCGTTGACACGTTTGGTCAGCTTGGCGACACGCTGGTCCAGGCTGGCGATTTCGCCGTCGATCGTCTTCACCCGGCCCTGCAGCGAACTCACTTCCCGGCCCAGCTTCGCCGTCCGCTTCGCCGACGCGTTCAGCGCCGCGGTCTGGCGCTCGAGCCGGTCGAGCCGGTCGGCGAGATTGACGGCAGCGCTCTGGGACTCCTTCGCGGCCCGCTTGGCCCGGCCCTGCAGCTTCGACTCTTCTCCGCTCAGGCTCGCCTCGGCGATCCCGAGCTTGTCGACGAGGTTCGAGAGTTCGGAGGCGATCCGGTCCACCTCCTGCTGACTGGCGGCATCGTCGCTCGCGCTCTTGGCGTCCATCGCGACTATCAGTCCCAGGCCGCCCAGCAGAAGGGCGGCGATCGCGATCCCGATCGGCAGCCAGGGCTGTCTGTCTCCGCTTCCCTGCACCCGCACCCTCCTTGCTAGGCGAACGTCCAGAGCTTGTTGCCGAGGAAGTTGAAGGGCATCGCGACCGCGACCGCGATCGCCTGCGCCGTCAGCTCACCGACTCCCCCACCGGCCACCAGCAACTCGAGCACGGCGAGGTTGAGGCCGAGCGAGGCAAGGCTGACGGCGAAGAAGCGAGCCGCCTGAAAGCCGGCGGGACCGTCGCCGGGGCCAAAGGTCCAGTATCGGTTCCAGAGGAAGTTGTTGGTCACGGCGACGCCGAAGGCGCCGACCGCGGCGAAGGCGTGGTGGACGCCCAGGTTGCCGCTGAGAAGGGCGAAGACGGCGAGGTTGATCAGGTAGCCGGAGCCGCCGACGATGCCGAACTTGACCAGCTGCCACCAGCTCGCCGGACGCCGGGCGGCAGCGCCGAGCCGGTAGGCGAATTCCGAGGCGCTCACGGCAGGAACACTAACCAGCCGCAATGACGGCCGATTTCCGCGCCGGTGCACGTAGAGTTCCCGCTCCGATGAGCACGAGGAACGCGACCCTGGCAGCGCTGGCGGCAACCGCCGTCGCGCTGGCGCTGGCGCTGGCCTTCGGCGGCAGCCCCAGCTCGAAGCGCACGCAGGCGAGCGAAGCAGTCCCGGGCCAGCCCAGCATCGACATCGTCTCGCCCCGCAACGGCGCCCGCCAGACCAGCCACGCGGTGGTCGTCAAGGCGGTCGTCCACAACTTCCGCCTGGCGCCGCGCCAGTTCGGCCGCGACCCGCAGCTCGGCGAGGGCAACATCCGCTTCAGCCTCAATCGCGTGCCCGACTGCGTCGACCCGGTCAAGCTCCTGCACGCGATCAACAGCCCGATCGGCAACGGCCGCCTGGTCGGGCGCTCCTTCGACTACCCGCGCTACTCGGGCCCCAACGGCGTCCTCGCGGAGCGGATCGGCACCGCCGGCAGCTACTCGCCCGGGACCCGGCCGGAGATCTTCTACCGCGGCCTCCCCCCCGGCTTCTATCGACTGATCCTCAACCTGGCCCAAAACAGCGGCGCCACCACGCCGGTACACGCCGTCACCAACTTCCAGGTCCTCCCCCGCCCCGGCCACGGCCCGAAGCCGTGTCCTGGCAACAAAGTACCCAGCGCCAAAGCCGCGGCCCGACTGAGCGGCTACTAGGCCCACCGGGAGGCCAATACTTCATTTTGTATAGTGGTGCCGATGCGCACTTATCGCCGCCTGACGGGCTTCCTGCGCCCGTACCGACGCCAGCTTTGGGGATCGCTGGCGTTCGCCTGGGCGGCGATGGGGATGACGGTGCTGATCCCGTGGCTGATCGGCCGTGCCGTCAACGCGATCGAGAGCGGCGACAAGCCCGACCTGCTGCCGTTGGCGCTGGCGATCTTCGCGGCGGCTGTGCTGCGGCTCGGTCTCACCGTGGTTCGCCGCCTGGTTGCCGGCCGGGTCTCGCTGGCGGTCGAGTTCGACCTGCGGCAGACGTTCTACGCCCACCTGCAGCGGTTGGAGCTCGGCTTCTTCGACGGCCAGCAGACCGGGCAGTTGATGTCGCGGGCGACGGTCGACCTGGGGGCGATCCGATTCTTCCTCGGCTACGGCCTGATCTTCATCACCCAGAACCTGCTGACGATCGTGCTCGCCAGCGCGGTGATGATCGTGATCGATCCCTGGCTGGCGCTGATCGCGCTGGCGCCGGCGCCGTTCATCGTCTACACCGCCTCCCGCTACAACCGCGTCTCCCGCCCGGCCCAGCAGGAGGTGCAGCAGCGGATCGCCGAGCTGACCGCGGAGGCTGAGGAGAACGTCTCCGGGATCCGCATCGTCAAGGCCTTCGCCCGCGAGGAGTACCAGCTGCACCGCTTCAGCCGCGCCGTCTCCCGCGTCTTCGACCAGAGCATCTACTCGGCCAGGCTGCAGGCGTTCTTCTCGCCGCTGATCGGCTTGCTGCCCCAGATCGGCATCGCCCTGGTGCTGCTGATCGGCGGCCGCCAGGTGATCGCAGGCAACCTCAGCCTCGGCGACTTCACCGCCTTCTACACCTACCTGGTGATCCTGGCCGGGCCGATGCGGATGCTCGGCGTGGCGATGGGGATGGCGCAGCGGGCGATCGCCTCCGGCAACCGTTTGTTCGAAGTCCTCGACCGCGAGCCGCGGATCGAGAGCGCGCCCGGCGCACCGGCGCTGCCCGAGGGCGGCGGCCGGGTCGAGCTGCGGGGCGTGAGCCTGCGCTACGAGCAGCTCGAGGCCGCCGCCGGGGACGCGGCGCTTGCGGACGTCGACCTGGAGGTCGAGGCCGGGCGCACGGTGGCGCTGGTCGGACCGTCGGGCTCGGGCAAGACCAGCCTCGTCGCCCTGATCGCGCGCCTCTACGACCCCAGCGCCGGGACGGTGCTGGTCGACGGGACCGACGTGCGCTCGGTCGACCTCGCCTCGCTGCGCTCGGAGGTCGCCTTCGTCGCCGACGACAGCTTCCTCTTCACCGCCAGCGTCGCCGAGAACATCGCCTACGCGAATCCCGCCGCGACGCTGGAGGAAATCGAAGCCGCCGCCCGCCGCGCCCAGGCCGACGACTTCATCCGCGAGCTGCCCGACGGCTACGACACCAGGGTCGGCGAGCGCGGCCTGACCCTCTCCGGCGGCCAGCGCCAGCGGGTGGCGATCGCGCGCGCCCTGCTGGCGGACCCGCGGATCCTGATCCTCGACGACGCCACCTCCTCGGTCGACGCGACCACCGAGACGGCGATCAAAGCCGGCCTGCGCGAGGCGATGGCCGGCCGCACCACGTTCATCATCGCCCACCGCCTCTCGACCGTCTCGCTGGCCGACGAGATCGTCGTCATCGACGACGGCCGGATCGTCGATCGCGGCACCCACGCGGAGCTGATGGAGGGCTGCGGCTTCTACCGGGAGATCGCCGAGCACGGGCTCGCCGACTCGGTTTTCCTGCAGCGCGACCTCGAGCAGCGCGAGGAAATGGCGCGCCTGTGAGGGAGCTCCGCAACATCAGCCGCCTCTTCGCCGCGCTCTGGCGCCTGGTCCGCGGCGAGGACCAGCGCGGGCGCAAGGTGCGCTGGCTGGTCGGACAGCTGCGCCCCTACCGCGGCCGGGTGGCTTTGATGTTCGTCGGCCTGGCGCTGGCCACCGCCGCCGGCCTCGCGCCGCCGTACCTGGCCGGCCGTGCGATCGACTCCGGCATCCTCGCCGGCGACGTCGCCGCGCTCGACCTGATCGTCGTCGCCTTCGTCGTCGTCTCCGTCCTCTACGCCGCCGCGACCTACCTGCAGACCTACATGGTGGGCTGGGTGGGGACGCGGGTGCTGCAGGATCTACGCCAGCGCGTCTTCGTCCACCTGCAGTCGATGTCGATCGGCTTCTTCACCCGGCGCAGCCCCGGGGTACTGATCTCGCGCATGACCAACGACATCGAGGCGCTCAACCAGCTGGTCACCAGCGGCGTCGTGACGATGTTCTCCAGCACGCTGACCCTGGTCGGCGTCGTCGTCATCATGCTCGCCCTCGACGTCCAGCTGGCCCTGGTGACGTTCCTCACCCTCCCCCTGCTGGCGATCGCCAGCATCGCCTTCCGGATCGTCTCCCAGGGCGCTTACCGAGCGACCCGCGAGCGAATCGCGGCGATTACCGCCTACCTGCAGGAGTCGCTGAGCGGCGTCCGCGTGGTCCGCAGCTTCGGCCAGGAGCCGCGCCACGTCGACGAGATGACCGAGCTCAACGAGCAGAACCGGGCGGTCAACATGAAGACGGTCTACCTCAACGCCTCCTACTTCCCGGCGGTCGAATTGCTGGCGGCGGTGGCGACGGCGACGATCCTCCTCTACGGCGGCTCGCAGGCGATCGACGGGGCGATCCAGATCGGCGTGATCGTCGCCTTCGTCGGCTACCTGAACACCTTCTTCGAACCGATCCAGCAGCTCTCCCAGCTCTACACCACCTACCAGCAGGGGATGGCGGCGCTGGACAAGATCTTCGACCTGCTCGACACCGAGGCCGACATGATCGATGCGCCCGAGGCAAACGACCCCGGCACCCTGAGGGGCGAGATCGAGCTCGACGGCGTCTGGTTCTCCTACGGCGAGGGAGATGAGCCGGGCGCCGACAGCTGGGCGCTGCGGGGCGTCGATCTCCATGTGCCGCCGGGACAGACGCTGGCGCTGGTCGGCGCCACGGGCGCCGGCAAGTCGACGTTCGCCAAGCTCGTCGCCCGCTTCTACGATCCGCAGCAGGGCCGGGTGCTGGTCGACGGCCACGACCTGCGCGGGGTCCAGCAGCGGGCGCTGCGGCGCCAGCTCGGGATCGTCCCCCAGGAGGGCTTCCTCTTCTCCGGCAGTGTCCGCGAGAACATCGCCTTCGGGCGGCCGGAGGCTGGTGAGGAGGAGATCGAGGCGGCGATCGCCACGGTCGGGGCCACCCAGTTCGTGGCGGCGCTACCGCAGAGGATCGAGACGCAGATCGGCGAGCGCGGCGTCCAGCTCTCGGCCGGCCAGCGACAGCTCGTCGCCTTCGCCCGCGCCCTGCTGGCCGAGCCGCGGATCCTGATCCTCGACGAGGCGACCTCCAACGTCGACGTCCGCACCGAGCGGACGATCGAGCGGGGCCTCGAGCGCCTGCTCCAGGGCCGCACCGCGATCGTCATCGCCCACCGCCTCTCGACGATCAGGCGAGCCGGCAAGATCGTCGTCCTCGACGGGGGGAAGATCGCGGAGCAGGGGACGCACGAGGAGCTGATCGACGCGGGTGGGCCCTACTCGAAGCTCTACGGGGCCTGGGCCGAGAGCAGCGCCGCGTAGGCAGCAGCCCCACCGCCAGATCTGCGTCTACCCAGGCCCGACGCCGCCGGAGCCGCCGCCGGTTTCGCCGCCGCCTTCCGGTGCCGCTTCTTCGACCCCGCCGCCAGCGCCGCCGGTTTCCGGTGCCGCTTCTTCGGGGGCTTCTTCGGCCGGTGCTTCTTCTTCGATTTCTTCGGGAGCGACTTCGACCCCGCCTTCTTCGCCTTCTTCGGCCGGGGCCGCTCCGGTGCCGGCGGCAACCGGCGCCGCCGGTTCGTCGCCGCAGTCTTCGAAGCCGTACTCGCCGGCCACCCGCTCGAACTCTTCGAGGGCCGGGCCCACCCTGCCTTCCGCCTCGTTCATAGCGGCGACGTCTCCTCGCTCCGCCGCCAGCCTGAGTTCGGCCTCGCTCATCGACAGTTCTTCGGCGGCGACGATCAACTCGCGATAGCCGGCGGTTTCCGCGGGCGCCCCCAGGGCCTTGATGCTGTCGACCATGCCGATGTAGAGGTCGGAGACCTGGGCGGCTTCGTCAGGGCCTTCGGCACCGGAACCGGCAACCGAGCCGACGGCCGCGTTGACCTCGGCGCAGATCGCGTCGCCCTGGGAGATCAGCTCCTCCTTGCTCAGCGGCGCCTCGGCTTCCGTCGTCGCAGCGGCGGTCGAGTCGTCCGAATCGCCCCCACCGCAGCCGGCGAAGGCAAGGGCGACGAGCGCCAGAGCGGAAAAAGTCTTGAAAAGTCTCATCGCGATAACTGCGGCCCAGGGACTCGAACCCCGACTACCTCGTCCAGAGCGAGGCGTGCTGCCATTACACCAGGCCGCAAAGACGCAACAAAGAATATCGATGGGTGGGAGTCAGGCCCGTTTCTAGGCAATCGCCGAGAGGTCCGAGCCCACATCGGCGATCGCCTCCCGCGCCGCGGAGACGTCGACGCCGTCGGCGAGCATGCGGCGGGCCTCGGCGAGGTCTTCGGGCTGGCCGACGCTGAGGGCGCCGGCGACGCGGCCGCCCTTCAGGTACCAAACGGAGAACTCGCCGCCGTCGCGGTCGCCGCGCCAGACCTCCTCGTCCCAGTCCTGTGCCGGCCCCACGTACTCGAGGCTGGCCCAGTCGGCGAGGTCGCTGAAGAAGTAGGGGACGACGTCGTAGTCGCGGTCGTCGCCGAGCATGCTGCCGGCGGCGTGGATGCCCTGCTGCATCGCCACGTCCCAGTGCTCGACGTGGATGCGGCGCCCGTGCACGACGCTGTCGTAGGAGCAGCAGTCGCCCGCCGCGTAGACGTCGGCGGAGGAGGTCCGCAGCTTCGAGTCGCAGACGATCGCGCCGTCGACCTCGATCCCGGCTCGCTGGGCGAGCATCGCGTCGGGGCGCACACCGGCGCCGACCACGACCGTGTCGCACTCGATGCTGAGACCGCTCTTGGCCACCACCGCCCCGATACGGCCGTCGCCCTCGAACGCCTCCAGCTCCTCGCCGCCGTGGAACTCGACCCCGTTCTCTTCGAGCTTCTGCTGGAACCAGCGGCCGGCGTCCTCACCGAAGGTGCGCGAGAGGGCGACGTCCTCGAGCGCCAGGATCGAGCACCTCGTGCCCTTCGCGGCCAGCGAGGCGGCGACCTCACAGCCGATGTAGCTGCCGCCGATCAGGACCACGTGCCCGGCGCCCTCGGCGTCGGCCCGGATCGCGTCGGAGTTGCCGAAGGCGCGCAGGTAGTGGATGCCCTCGTTCTCGGCCCCCTCGACCCGGAGGATGTTGACGTTGGCGCCGGTGGCGATCAGCGCCTTGCCGAAAGCGACCTCCTCCCCGCCCTGGATCGTCGCCGTGTGCGCGCCCGGGTCGAGCGACATCAGGTTGCGGCCGGTCAGCAGCTCGACGCCGTTCTCCTCGTACCAGGAGACCGGGTTGACGTGGGCGTCGGAGCGCTCGGCCTCTCCGCGCAGGTACTCCTTGGAGAGCGGCGGCCGTTCGTAGGGTGGCTCCGGCTCGCGGCCGACCAGCAGGACCGAGCCCTCGGCGCCTCGCTTGCGCAGCTCCGCGGCGCAGGACGCGGAGGCCAGCCCCCCGCCGACGAGCAGGAAGTCGACCTCGCGGTCAGCCACCGCCGCTGCCGTTGCTTTCCGGGCCGAAGAGCGCCTTCAGGTCGTCCTCCTTGCCGGGGTCGAGCACAGCGAGGATCTCGTCACCCTCCTCCAGCACGGTGTCGGCGCTGGGGACGAAGCCCTTGCCGGCGCGCAGGACCGAGATCAGCAGGCTGCCCTCGGGCATCTGCAGGTCGCCGACGCGGCGGCCGGTCACGCTGGAGTCCTTGCCGAGCAGCATCTCGATGATCTCAAGCTGCTCCTCCTGCAGGTCGAGCAGGTGGACCAGCCCGTACTCGGGAACCTCGTGCTCGAGCAGGCGCAGGATCAGGTCGGTTGCCGAGACCGAGGGTTTGACGCCGAGCAGGTCGAAGTGCTGGCGATTGCGCGGGTTGTTGACCCTGGCGATGATCTGCTTGACCAGGTACTTCTCGGTCGCGACCTGGCAGATCAGCATGTTGTCCTCGTCGTCGCCGGTGACGGCGATCACCATGTCGGCGCGCTGGATCCCCGCCCGCTCCAGCACCCAGAGCTCGGAGGCGTCGCCGTAGGAGACGTTGTGCTCGAGCTCCTGCTCGACCGTGAGGTAGCGGCGCCGGTTGCTCTCGATCAGCGTCACCTCGTGGTCCTTCTCGAGCAGCTCGCGGGCCAGGTTCCACCCCACCTTGCCGGCCCCGACGACGATGATGTACATCCGCTCAGCCTTCCCCTCTACGCGGCTTCCGCCGCCCCGTCCGGCGGGCTGCCGTTCTCGGCGCCCTTGCGCACGGCGTCCTCGAGCATGTCGATCGCGACGCTGGTCGGGCAGACGGTGTGCAGGCCCTGCCGCTGGTACCACTCGGCCCGCAGCGGATCGAGCACACGCGCGATCACCGTCGACACCTCGTAGCGCTTCTGCGCGATCTGCGCGATCACGATGTTGGTGTTGTCACCGTCGGTGGAGGCGATGAAGGCGTCGGCTCGCTCGATCCCGGCCGCAACCAGGGCCTCGGTCTCGAGACCGGCGCCGACCGTGAACTGCCCCCCGAGGTCCTCCCAGCTCTTCTCCAAGCCGACCTCGAGCCGAGCGTGGGACTCGGGGTCCTCGTCAAGACACGACACTTCATGCCCCTCGTGCAGCATCGCCCGGGCAACAGAAGAGCCGACGCGGCCGCAGCCGACGATCAAGATGAACATGGGGCGGATACTAGTCCGCAGGGAGCGTGGTGGGAGGCGGGTGTCCGGGGTGCCCCCGCTTGCGCCTAGCACCTCCGCTTCGCTCCGGTGCAACCTAGATGCCGCCTCACGGCGGCAGGCACACGCGACGAGTCGTGGAGGCTTAGCGGGGGCACCCCGGACACCCGCCGAACTTCGCAACGGAGGAGAGCACCTGCCCAACAGATTCGAAGCCGCGAGAGCAGCCCCGCCCAGCTAGCAAGCCTCGCAACGGCAACACCATCTCCAGCGACGCATCGGGTGCTCGAGCGTCGAGGCTCCCGGTCTTGCTTCTTAGCTAGTTAGGTCCGACGCCGCGTCTCGGGACGGTCGAGGCTTGGGGAGAGTCCGGGCGAGGCTCGCTAAGCCTCCACGACTCGTCGCGTATGTCCGGCGCCGCCAGGCGCCGTCAAGATTGCACCGAAGCGAAGCGAAGGTGCTAGGCGCAAGCGAGCCTCGCCCGGACTCTCCCACGTCCAGCCATCCGAGTCTTAGGGAGTCGCTCCGACCCCTGGCTCTGAGGCAGCTTCAGGCGGCGCCGTGAGCAGCACCCGGCAGGGGGCCTTCTTGAGGACGTACTCGGTGGCAGCCCCGATCTCGGCCGGCTTGGCGGCGCCGATGCCGCCGATCATCGCGCCGCCGCGGATCTTCGTCGGGGGCTCGCCGCCGATCACGATCGCTTCCGCGCCGCTGCGCCGGGCCGCCTCGAGGATGCCGGCGCCGACCTTGCGGGCGCGGACCACCTCGGTGGTGACGCCGACGTCCTCGTACTCCTCGCCGACCTCGCGGGCCCGCTCCAGGGCCCGCCGCGCCTCCGCCTCGCGCTCCGGGGGCAGCGCCGCGTCGAGGGGCAGCGTCAACGGCACTTCGATCACGTAGATCAAGGCGACGCGGGCGTCGCCCTCGCTGCCCCCGGACTGCTCCTGCTCGGCGGCGGCCAGGCGGCCGGCGGTGGCGACGATGTCGTCGTCGAGCTTGGTCCCGAAGACCGGCACGAGGATGTTGCGGAATTCGACCTCGGGAACCTGCTTGGTCAGGGCGTGCTCGGGGACGGAGACGCGCTTGGTCAACGTCGTCCCCTCGAAGACCTTGCGGTAGACGACGTAGAAGCTGAGCCCGAAGGCCATCCAGCCGAGCCCGACCCAGCGAGCGGTCGAGTGGTAGGCGAGGACGCTGAGGAAGGCAAGGCCGCTGAGGAAGGCGGCGACGATCGCCGGCAGCGGCAGCTCGGCGCCGCGCCAGGGGACGCCGAACGGGATCTTGAAAGGCCGGCCGCGGTCGGGATCGCGCACCCGCAGGCGGATGATCGAGAGGTGGGCGATCGTGATCGCCAGGGTCGCGCCGAAGGCGTAGATCCCGGCCAGCAGCTTGACGTTGGTCGGGACGACCAGGCCGAGGGCGATGACGCCGCTGATCGTGATCGCCACATAGGGGGTTGCCCGGCGCTTCTCGAGCTTGCCCAGCCAACTGGGGATCTGGCGGTTGATCGCCAGCGTGTAGATGTGGCGCGAGACCCCGAGCATCGAGGTGCTGGCGGCCCAGAACAGGACCGGAGCGGCAACCAGCGCCACCATCCAGCGCATCGAGTCCGCCACCCACCCCGGGTGGAAGGCGGAGACGACGCCCAGCACCGGCTCCTCGACGAACTGGTTGCCGAGCGCGGTCTCGGGCCCGTTCGGACCGGCAACCACGGGCACGGCCATCAGCGCGATCGCCGCCATGCCGGCGTAGACGAGCGGCACCGCGATCGCCCCCAGCGAGGCGATCCGTTTGAGGTCGCGGCGGCTGACGTCGATGTCCGGCGCCAGGTCGGAGGCGGCCTCGATCCCCGCGTAGGCCAGCATCGCGACGACCGCCGCGTAGACGATGTCCTTGAAGCTGGGGTCGGAGAAGAGGTGCAGCTCCGCCGTCAGGCGGTCGGGGTGCATGACGACGAGGGCGCCGACGACGATCACCGCCAACTGCAGGACCAGGTCGGCCAACGCCAGCACCGCCAGCGAGCGCTGCCGCTCGCGCCCGGTGACGTTGAGGACGTTGAGCACGCAAGCGCCGGCGATCACGGCGGCGGCGATGCCGATCTCCCAGCCCGGGCGGGCGAACCCGTCCCAGATCGGCGAGAGGTAGTGCGGGACCGAGATCGCGGCCAGCGCGATCACGATCAGGTAGTCGATCAGGATCGCCCAGCCGGCGATGAACGCGATCAGCTCGTTGAAGGCGTGGCGGGCGAAGGTCGAGGAGCCGCCGCGCTCGCGGAACATCGCGCCGCCCTCGACGTAGCTGAGCGTGGTCAGCCCGAACAGGAGTCCGGCGGCGAGGAAGATCAGCGGCGTCAGTCCGAGACCGCGGTCGGCGACGACCCCCAGGGCGAAGTAGATCGAGAAGCCGACGGCCGAGTACGCGGCGGCAAACAGCCAGGGCACCCCGAGGCCGCGCTCCAGCCGGTCCGAACCCCCTCCCGGCCGCCGCACCGGCGCCGGCTCCCGCGGCTCGCTCATCGCTCCATCCGTGAGGAGATCCAGATCCTCCCCACCCCCACGGCGATGAAGGCGATCCCCATCAGCACGCCGACCGATGCCGGCCCGCCACCGTTGGCAAGCGTCACCGCAAGCACGACCAACCCGATCGCGACGAAGACCAGCGAGAACCCCCGCACCGCGCGCCCGTAGGTCACTTGGCCACCTCGACGAGGCCGGGCGCCGGCCCGGCGGCGGGACTGCCGGGAGGGTCGGAGACGATGATGACCCGGCAGGGTCGCTCGCCGAGGACCGTCTGCAGGGTCTTGTCGTAGAGCGGCGCGCCGCCGCGGTAGCGCAGGCCGACGACCAGCGCCGCCGCCTCGATCAGCTTCGCCTCGTCGGAGAGCGAGTAGCCCGCCTGACCGGGCCTGACCCGGGCAACGTGACCGGTGACGCGCTGGCCGCCGATCAGCTTCGCCTCCTCGATCTTGCGCTGCGCCTCGGCTTCGCCCTCGACCATCTCGGCGTTGAGCGGCAGGTGGGTGGGGACGGTCAGCATCGAGTGGACGTGGATGCCGCGGCGCCGCTTGGAGGCGAGCTTGACCGCGGTGGCGACCATCTCCGGCGAGAACGATTCGTCGTCCTCGAAGCCGACCAGGACGCTGCGGTACTCGACCTCTTCGACCCCGAGCGGCTCCGGCAGCACGACCTTGACGGTCTCGGTCAGCGGCAGTTTCTGGTTGCGGCGGTAGAGGACGTAGACGGCGATCCCGAACGCCATCCAGCCGAGCCCGACGAAGAGGGTGCGCGGGTTCAGCGCCATCACCACGATCCAGGCGGCGAAGGTGCCGAGGCCGCCGAGCACGGCGCTGAGCGGCAGCTCGAAGCCGAAGGCGCGGAAGTTCAGCGGCGGCTTCCAGGGACGCTCGGCATCCCCCCGCACCCGCCGCAGCTGGATCACCGCGACGTGGGCGATCGTGAACGAGAGCATCGCCCCGAACGAGTACATCGTCGCCAGGAAGTCGGTCTGGCCCGGCAGCAGGGTGATGATCGCGATCGCGGCGAAGATCAGGATCGCGATATAGGGGGTGCGGTACTTCGGATGGACCTGGCGCAGGCCCTCAGGCAGCTGGCGGTGCTGGCCCATCGAGTAGGTGAGGCGGGAGACCCCGATCAGGCCGGCGTTGGTGGCGATCAGGAGGATCACCGCGGCCAGGATCCCGACGTAATAGCGCAAGATCTCGGTCGGCAGATGCGAGAGCCCGAGGTTCTCGACGATGCCGAGGATCGGGTCGTCAGCGAAGGTGCTGCCCAGTTCGGTGGCGAAGTTGCCGGCGGCGTCCTGGGTGACCGGCATCGCCGAGAGCGCCACGATCGGGATCAGCAGGTAGAGGCCGAGCACGGCGGCGACCGTGAGGCCGACGCTGCGGGGGATCGTGCGGGCGGCGTCCTTGGCCTCCTCGGCCATGTTGGAGATCGTCTCGATCCCGGTGTAGGCGATCATCCCGACCGCGATCCCGAGCGCGAAGTCGCTCCAGGTCGGGGCGACGCCGAGGTGGACGTTGCTGACGAGGACATCCGGGCTGAAGACCAGCACCAGCCCGATCCCGACCAGCACGACCTGGGTGGCGAGGTCGGCGACGGCGAGGACCAGGTTCAGTTTCGCCGACTCTTCGGTGCCGCGGATGTTGAGCAGGGCCAGGGCGACGATCAGGACGGCCCCGCCGAGGATGTCGCCCGGGCTGTCCCCGAGCCAGGGCCAGAAGACGGCCAGGTAGTGGGGCACGAAGAAGGCCGAGATCGCGACCGTGATCGTGTAGTTGAGCATCTGCCCCCAGGCGGCGACGAAGCTGACCAGCTCGTTGAAGGCGTGGCGGGCGAAGCTCGAGGAGCCGCCAGCCTCCGGGTACATCACCGTCGCCTCGGCGTAGGTGGCGGCGGTGGCGGCGAAGATCAGGCCCGAGATGACGAAGGCAACCGGGGTCAGACCGAGGGCGAAGGCCGCGGTCACTCCGAGCGCGTAGTAGATCGAGGAGCCGACGTTGCCGTAAGCCGCCGAGAACAGCGCGCCGACGCCGTGGACGCGGCTCAGCGATTCGTCTCTGGGAATGCGCTGGGCCATCTAGAACCCGTCGGGACCGGTCACTCGGCCGAATATACGGACGTCGCCGGTGCTCTCTGCACGTGCGTCCGGCTCAGGTCGCCAGGCGAGGCGCAACCGCAGAGGGCCAAGGCCAGCTCGAGCTCGGCGCGGAGCAACTCCAGGACCCGTCTGGCACCGTCCGCACCGGCCGCGGCGAGGCCCCACAACGGCGGCCGCCCGGCCAGGACCGCATCGGCGCCGAGGGCGAGGGCGATCGCGATGTCGACCCCGCGACGGATGCCGCCGTCGACCAGGACCGCGGCCCGCCCGGCGACCGCGTCGACGACCTCCGACAGGGCGTCGCCGCTAGCCGGCACCCGGTCGAGCTGACGACCGCCGTGGTTGGAGACGACGACGCCCGCGGCTCCGTGCTGCACGGCCAGCTCCGCGTCCTCCGCGGTGAGGATGCCCTTGACCAGCACCGGAATGTCGTATTCGGCTGCCAGCTCCCCCAGGTCCGCCCAGCCCAGCGTCGGCTCCATCAGAGCGAAGGTCTCGGCGATCGTCACCGAGCGCTCCACCCCCATCGCCGCGGCGACACTGGGCACCCCCAGGGCGGCGGGAATCGCGAAGCCGGTGCGCAAGTCGCGCTCCCGGTTGCCACCGGGCGGCGCGTCCACCGTGACCACGATCGCCTCGAAGCCCGAAGCCACCGCCTCCTCCACCAGAGCGCCCGTGACGCCCTCGTCGCGGAAGCAGTAGAGCTGAAACCAACGCCGCCCCGCCGGCACCGCCGCAGCCAACTCGCTCGGCCGCGTCGTCGCCAGGGTCGAGAGGCACATCACCGTGCCGGCCTCAACCGCTGCTCGCGCCATCCCGATCTCGCCCTCGGGGTCGACCAGGCGCTGGTAGGCAACGGGGGCGACCAGGAGCGGCATCGAGAGCGGCCCGCCCAGCAACTCGACCTCGGTGCTCGGCGCGCCGGCGCCCGTCAGCACCCGCGGCCGCAGGCGCCAGCGCCTCCACGCCTCGACGTTCTCCCGCAACGTCAACTCGTCCCCGGCGCCACCCGCGAAGTACCCCCACGTCCCCGCATCGAGCTTCTCCGCAGCGACCCGCTCGAAGTCGGCGACGTTGATCAGATCGTCATTCACGCGAGCGCGACCCTAGCGCTGAAACGCCTCCTCGGGGAGGGACCGGGTGCCCCTCTCCCGGAGGCTCAGGAATTACGGCTCGAGCCCTTCCACCGGACCCAGCTGCGCAACGGCCTCCGGGAGAGGGGCACCCGGTCCCTCCTGCGCAGGGCTAGTAGCGGAGCCCCTTCAGCGTCGTGGCGGTCGTATGGGGCTTGGTTTCGGCAGTAGCATTTTTATGGGCTTCGGCTTTGGCACCCGGAAGCGGGCAACGGCGGGGGTCGGGTCGGCGTTGCCAGCGGCGTCAACGGCAGCCACTTCGAACCTGTGCCGGCCCCGTTTCAGGTTCCTGTAAGTCTTGGGTGCGCGGCAGGGAGCAAATGGGCCTCC
>DASTNW010000064.1:0-7168 GCA_035762685.1 Solirubrobacterales bacterium
CCCCCCCCCCCCCCCCCCCCCCCCCCCCCCCCCCCCCCCCCCCCCCCCCCCCACCCCGCCCCGAGCTAGCTCAGCCGCGCCGCCCGGCGATCGCGCCAATCAGGACTGAGTTCGACGGGATCTCGGCGCCGGGCAGGGCGATCACTTCGCGCAGGCGGCTGCCGTCACCGACCCGAGCCCCGTCGCCGATCACCGAAGGCCCGTCGATGCGGACGTCGTCGCCGATCTCGCAGCCCCTCCCCAGCAGGACCGGCCCCTTCAGGGGGCCCTCGTCGCCCGTGGGCCTGCCGCTGCGGAAGCCGTCGACCAGCTCGCCCTCGCGCTCGACCTCGACCGCGCCGGCGAGGGCGTCGAGGGTGCTGTCCCGCAGCTCCTCGAGGTTGCCAATGTCGTTCCAGTAGGCGTCGATCTCGTGCGAGTAGAACGGCACGTCCCCCTCCAGCAAGCGCGGGAACACGTCCATCGCCCAGTCGGCGAAACCGGGCGGGTCCGCGGGGCCGGCCGCTTTGCTGGCCCCCGGCGCGGGGAAGAAGTCGAAGACCTCGGAGCGGAACATGTAGATGCCGCAGTTGGCGAGGTCGGAGAGGGCCTCGGCCGGATCCGGCTTCTCCTGGAAGCCCTGGACGCGGCCGTCGGCGCCGGTGATCGCGACCCCGAACTGGCTGGTGTCCTCGACCCGCTTGGTTGCCAGCGTGGCGATCCCGTCGTGGGACTCGTGGAACTCGCGCATCGCCCGCAGGTCGAGGTCGGTGAGCGCGTCGCCGGAAATGACCAGGAAGGAGTCGCCGAGGAAGCCGGCGGCGTTGCGGACGCCGCCGGAGGTCCCCAGCAGTTGCTCCTCACGGCTGTAGGAGAGCTCGACCCCGAATTCGTCGCCATCGCCGAAATGGCCTTCGATCAGGTCCGGGAACCAGTGCAGGTTGGCGATCGTCTCGGTGAAGCCATGGCGGGCGAGGAGGCGGAGGATGTGCTCCATCACCGGCCGGTTCAGCACCGGCACCATCGGCTTCGGCATCCCGTACGTGATCGGACGCAGGCGGGTGCCGAGCCCAGCGGCCAGGACCATCGCCCTCATGGCCGCCCCATCTCTCCCTTCAAACGCTCGATCGCCTCGACCGGCAGCGGGTCCACCCCCCGCGCCTTTGCCAACTCCAGGGAGACGAGATCGCCCAGCATCACCGCCCAGAGCAGCCGTGCGACGCGGGTCTCGCCCGCGGTTTCGAGGCGGATCGCTTCGGCGCCGTCCGCGACAAGGGCAGCCGCGGTCAGCTCGAAGCGACGGCGCTCGCGCGGGTGCTGGTCGCGGTCTTCGACGAAGACTGCGGCGAAGCGCCGCTCGGCGGCCGCCCACCCGCAGAGCTCGTTGTGGTCGGCCTCGGGCAGCTCGGAGAAGAAGGCCGGGAGCTTGGCGTTCTCGTTGACCTGGGTCTTCCAGCGGCGCGCTGCAGGCGCGGTCAGGTCCGACCCGTAGACGATGGGGAAGGCCCCTCCGACCCGCGCTGCGATCTCGGCGGCGCGCTCCTGGAGCGCCTCGGACTCAGCCTCCAGGAATGCCGCGGCGGCGTCGATCTCGGTGTGGATGCGCGGCGCCGCCCCGGCCAGGGCCGCGACCTCGGCGGCGACGGCGAACATGTAGGCGACCGCGGCGCGGGGCTGGAAGATCCCCGGCAGCCCGACGACCGGCAGGCCCGCCTCGCGGGCGGCCTCGACCAGCTCACCGCCGGTGCTGGCGACGAGGCGGCGGGCGCCGAGCGCCTCGGCCGCAGCGAAGCAGGCAAGCGTCTCCTCGGTCTCGCCTGAGTAGCTGCTGCAGAGCACGGTCCACTCGGGCGTTACCCAGCTCGGCAGCCCGTAACCGCGAACCGTGAGCAATGGTCGGGTGAGGCGGTCGCCGATTGCCGCGGCGGCGAGGTCGCCGCCGATTGCCGAGCCGCCCATGCCGCAGACCAGCACCCCCGCCGCATCGGCCGGCTCCAGCCGCGCCGACTCGATCCGCCAGAGGGCGTCGCGAAGCTGGTCGGGGATGGCGAGGACGTCGTCGATCATGGTGCCGAGGCAGGGACTCTCTCATCCCGGCCGACGATGACGTCGGCTAGCTCGGCCCCCGCGGCAACGGTGACGCCGGGGGCCAGCACCGAGCCGCGCACCCGCGCCCCCTCCCCCACGCTGCAGCCCGCGAGCAGGACCGACTCGCGCACCTCCGCCCCGGCGGCGATGCGGCAGCCCGGTGAGACCACGGCGCGCGGGCCGACCGTCGCCGCGCCCGCGACCTCGGACCCGGCGCCGACGAGCAGGCCCGGCGCGGTCGGGCGCACCTGCGTCTCCACCCTGCCCTCGAGGATGTCCCAGCTCGCCTGCAGGTAGCGCTCGGGGGTGCCGATGTCCATCCAGTAGCCGTCGAGTCGCAGGGCGCCGAGGCCGTCGCCGATCAGGCGCGGGAAGACCTCGCGCTCGATCGAGACCTCACGGTCGGGGGGGACCAGATCGAGCACGGAGCGCTCGAGGAAGTAGGCGCCGGCGTTGATCTCGCCGGGCACCGGCTCCCCGGTCTTCTCGACGAACTCGGCCACCCAGCCCTCCCCGTCGACGCCGACCAGGCCGTAGGCGGCCGAGTCGGCGACCGGGTAGAGGGCGATCGTCGCCCGCGCCTCGCGCTCGTCGTGCGCCCGCATCAGCGCGCTCAGGTCGAGATCGGTGAGGACGTCGCCGTTGAGGGCGAGGAAACGGTCCTCGAGCCGCTCGCCGAGGGCGTCGGCGGCGAAGCGAATCGCCCCCGCGGTGCCGCGCCGATCCGGCTCGGTCACGTAGGTGAGGCGGACCCCCGCGTGCCCACCGTCGCCCAGCGCCTCACGCAGCACGTCGGGCAGGAAGCCGCAGGCCAGCACCGCCTCGGTCACTCCGTGCGCCGCCAGCCACTCGATCATGTAGGCGAGGAAGGGACGGTCGACCAGGGTCAAAGCCGGCTTCGGCACGTCGTTGGTCAGCGGCCGCAGCCGCGTCCCTTCACCACCGACGAGAACTATCGCCTGCACTAGTCGCGTGCGGCAGGGGCCGGCGCCGTCTGCGCCTTGCCGATTCCCTCGTACTCGAACCCTGCCGCTCTCAGCTTCTCGGGATCGAGGAAGTTGCGGCCGTCGACGATCAGGGCCCGCGCCATCCGGCCGGCCGCCTCGCTCCAGTCGAGCGCGGCGAACTCACCCCACTCGGTCACCAGCACCGCCGCGTCGGCGCCGTCCAGGGCCTCCATCGCCGACCCCGCCAACTCGACCGAGTTGAGCAGCTCCCCCGCGCGCTCGCTCGCGACCGGGTCGTAGGCGACCACCTCCGCGCCCTCACCCTGCAGACGCGCCGCCAAGACGAGGCTGGAGGCCTCGCGCATGTCATCGGTGTCGGGCTTGAAGGCGAGGCCGAGCAGGGCCACCCGTTTCTCCAGCAGCGAGCCTAGGTGGGCCTGCAGCTTGCCGACCACGCGCCGCTTCTGCAGCTCGTTGACCTCGATCACCGCGGTCAGCAGCTGGAAGTGGTAGCCGGTGTTGCCAGCCAACATCTTCAGGGCGCTGACGTCCTTGGGAAAGCACGAGCCCCCATAGCCGATGCCGGCGCGCAGGAAGGACTGGCCGATGCGCTCGTCGAGGCCCATCCCGCGGGCCACCTCGCCGACGTCGGCGCCGACCTCCTCGCAGACGTTGGCGATCTCGTTGATGAAGGAGATCTTGGTCGCCAGGAAGGCGTTGGAGGCGAGCTTGGTCATCTCGGCGCTGGCGACGTCGGTACGCAGGACCTCGCCGCCGAGCGGCTCGTAGAGGCGGGCCACCGCGGCGGCAGCCTCCTCGTCGCCGGGATCGGCCCCGATCACGACCCGGTCGGGCTCCATGAAGTCGGCGACGGCGGTCCCCTCCTTGAGGAACTCGGGGCAGGAGACGTAGGGCAGGCCAGGCCGGTCGCGGCGAATCGATTCACCGGTGCCGGCCGGCACGGTGCTCTTCATGATCAACACGTGGTCGCTGTCGGCCGGTAGCTGCTCGACCACGGCCCGCACCCGCGAGAGGTCGGCGTCGCCGGAGTAGGTCGGCGGCGTGTCGACGCAGACGAAGAGCAACCGCGCCCCGGCCAGCAACTCCGGCATCTCGGTCGTGAAGGTGAGGCGCTCGGCGTTGCGCTGAACCAGCTCGGCCAGGCCCGGCTCGTGGATCGTCAGCTCGCCCCGTGAGAGCGCCTCGACCTTCTCGGGCAGGATGTCGCGGGCCACCACGGGGTGGCCCAGCTCGGCGAAGCAGGCGGCGGTGACCAAGCCCACCCAGCCGACCCCGATCACTCCCACCGGCTCTCGCTGCTCGCTCATCTTCTTCTCCCACCTTTCCCTGGCTTCTTGGCGATGATCACGTCGGCGGACCTCGCCATCCCGACCATCTGGTCGTTACTCAGGCTCTGCAGCAGGTCATTCGACACCCAGTAGCTGTTATCGCCCCGGTGCCAGGCGATCAATTTGATCCGACCGCTGTCGGCGAAGATTTCGTACTCGCGCCCGTTGATCGTCTTGGTTTCGCTCGGGTTGCCGAGGATCGGCGGATCCCCCCAGCCGCGGATTCCCTGCACGCCGAAGTAGTGCGTTCCATCGGTCTTTTCCAGCACCAGGACCATCCGGTACGCCTCATGGCGATTGTCGTCCTCGTCCTTGATCCCGTAGACGTACGGGTCGATGACCTTTTCGTAGGGATCGCTTTCGACGTAGTAGGCCCCCGACGGCAGCCGCGTCGGGAAGTAGATCGGGAAGTGGCCGTCGACGCGGCGGGCGGCGATCTCGGCCTCCATTTCGCCCGCTTCGCGTGCCGGTACCAGTTCGTCGGAGCCGGGCGGCTTCGGCTTCACGATCGGCTCTTTCTTCGGCTTCGTCTTGCTCTTGCCCTTCTTCGACTTCTTCGCCGCGGCCCGGTCCTGTTCGTTTTCTTCCACGCCTTCCAGGTTGGTGGTGGCGCCGCCGCTGGCTTCGATGCCGAGGAACTGGTTCACCATTTCGTTGATCGCCTGCGGCGACGCGTAGACGTAGCTCGGCCCCAGTTCAGCCGGGAAGTGGACCTCCTTGAGCGATGCGCCGCGCGAGGCCAGGAACAGTTTCAGCACCTGCAGCATCGTTTCCTTGTCGTTGATGTCGGAGGTCGTGTACTTGGTGAAGATGTCGATCAGGCCGCTCTGGTCGAAGACGAGGTCCTTGACCGAGATCCGGTCGCGGGCAGCGCTGATGAAGTCCTGCTGGCGGGCCGAGCGGACGATGTCGGTGTCGGTGTGGCGGTAGCGGACGTACTCGAGCGCCCGCTTGCCGCAGAGAAGCTGGTAGCCGGGCTTGACGTTGATTTCGGCGTACTGCTGGGAGGCCGAGAGCCCTTCGTTGGAGTGGTAATAGCGGCGGTCGACGTCGGTATAGACGCACCCGATCGCGTAGACGGCGCGGGCGAAGCCGAGGAAGTCGACGTTGACGACGTGGTTGATCGGCAGCCCGGTCAGTTGCTTGACCGTCTGCAGGGTCAGCTTGGGCCCGCCGTAGGCGTAGGCTTCGTTGAACTTGCCGGTGCCGTAGCCGGGGATTTCGACCTTGAGGTCGCGCGGGATCGAGAAGACCGCGATCGCGTTGCGGTCCGGGTCGAGGCGGATCATCATCGTCGTGTCCGACCGGCCCGGGTCTTCTTCGAATTCGGCCCCCGCCCGTTTGTCGGAACCGAGGATGAGGATGTTCTGGGCCTCGCCGCCGTCGACCGTCTGCAGGTAGCGCTGGAGCTTGTTGCTGTAGACGTTGTTGTGGGAGAGCGCCTCGGCGATCGAGTCGAGGTAGACGAGCACGCTGGTTGCCGTCGCCGCGGCGGAGACGGCGACGATCACGACCGAGGCCAGGGAGAAGCGCAGCCAGTAGCGCTTCGGCTTCGGCGCTGGCTCCGGGTCGCCGGAAGGCGGCGGCTTCTTCGGGGCCCAACCGCCCCCTTGCCCCTCAGTCATCGAGGCGACCCGGGACCGTCCGCAAGAACGAGTCGAGCGCCTGCCGGTAGGTCTCCAGCGAGGAGACCGAGACCCACTCGCCAGGGCCGTGGTGGCCGGCGCCGACCGGGCCGAACTCGACCGCCGGCACTCCCACGCGCAGGAAGGAGACCGCGTCGGAGGCGCCGTCGCGGCCGACGCTCATCGGCTCGCCGTCGTGGTGCGCCGCCGCCGAGGCGCGCAGCGCCCGCACGAAGGACGAGTCGCGGTCGACCGTCGCCGGCGGCCGCGTGAACAGCGAAGCCGCCTCGCTGCCGGGCAGGTCGCCGACTTCCGCGAGGATCGCGGCCGGATCCTGATCGGGCAGGTAGCGGATGTCGACGTCGATCACGCATCGGTCGGGCACCTTGTTCAGCGCGTCGCCGCCCCAGATCCGGCCCAGGTTGATCGAGGGGCGATCGAACAGCTCCGAGCTGTGCCGGGCAAACGGTAGCGACTCGATACTGCGGAAAACGTCGATCGCGTTGAGCACGGCGTTGTCGCCCAGCCAGGGCGTGGCACCGTGCGCGGCGGTCCCGTCCACCTCCAGCCGCAGCGCCAGCACCCCCTTGGCCTCGATGCCGATGTGGAGGTCGGTCGGCTCACCGGTGATCGCGAAGTCGCCCACGAAGCCGCTGTCGACCAGGTGGTCGCTCCCCCGCTCCGCCTCCTCCTCGGACTCCTCGTCGCCGACGATCCCGAGCCGCACCCGGACCCCACCCTGGTCGCGCATACCGGCAAGGACGACCAGCATCGCCGCCAGCGCCCCCTTCATGTCATAAGCGCCCCGCCCATAGAGCCGGTCCCCCTCGATCCGCGGCTCGAACTGCCCCGCCAGCCCCGGCACCACGTCGAGGTGTCCGTGCAGGACGACCGTCGGCGCCCCCTCGGGCCCGACCTCGGCCTTGACGACGGGCAGCCCCCTGACCTCGTCCCGCTCCACCTCGATCCCCCGCACCTCGAGCCAGCCCTCGACGAACCCCGCCGCCTCGGAAATCGACTCCGCATCAGACGTCTCGTACCCGATCAACCGCTCGGCGAGAGCCACCAGCTCACTACTCATGGCCGGTCCGTTCTCGGTCCTGGTGCGGCGTGGCGGGCCAGGTGCCCCTCCCCCGGAGGCTCAAGAATTACGGCTTGAACCCTCAAACCGGCCCAGCTG
>DASTNW010000065.1:0-26795 GCA_035762685.1 Solirubrobacterales bacterium
ACCTCCTCGAGGATGTCCTCGACGGTGACGATCCCGACCGTGCGCCCGTACTCGTCGACGACGACGGCGAGCGAGGTGCGCTGCACCTGCAGGTCGTGCAGGAGATCGTCGAGCGGCCGCGTCTCGGGGACGATCAGGGCCTCGCGGACGACCCCGTCGATCTCCGCCTCCGGGCCCTCGCTCATGTAGAGCCGGGCGAGGCTGTTGTTGTGGACGATCCCCTTCACCCGGTCCGGGTTTTCGTCCTCGATCACGACCAAGCGGGTGTGGCCGGAGGTGACGCAGCGCCGCAGCGCCGCCTCCGCGGTCTCCGAGGCGTCCACGGTCACCACCGCCGGGATCGGCGTCATCACCTCGCGCGCCTCCTGCTCGTGCAGGTGGAAGACGCCGCCGAGCATCCCCGCCTCGCCGGGGTCGAGGTGGCCGCCGAGCCGCGAGCTGTCGATGATCTGCTTCAGGTCCTCGGCCGTGTGGTGCTCTTCGAGGTCGGCCGGGTTGACGCCGAAGAGCCGCACGATCGCGTTGGAGAACCAGCTCAGGCCCTTGGTCACCGGCGCCGTGGCGACGCGGAACCAGTTCAACGGCCGCGAGACCCGGCGGGCGGTGCGCTCGGCGCTGGCGATCGCCAGCATCTTCGGCACCTGCTCGCCGACGCTGATGTGGAGCGCGGTGACGAGCAGGAACGCGATCGCCAGGGCGAGCCCGGTGGCGACCCCGTGCGAGAGGCCGCCGAAGACCGGCTCGATCAGCTTCGCCAAGGAGGGCTCGCCGAGGAAACCGATGCCGATCGAGGCGATGGTGATCCCGATCTGGCAGGCCGAGAGGGATTCGTCGATCTTGTCGAGCTGCTCGATCACCGCCTCGGCGCCGGCTTCCCCTTCGGCGGCGAGCTGTTCGATTTTGCCGCGGCGGCTGCGCACCAGGGCGAACTCGGCGGCGACGAAGAAGCCGTTGATCGCGATCAACAGCAAGAGGAGGACGAGCAGGAGGACGCTCATCGGCTATGCGGCCCGGTACTTCGGGCTGGGACGTCCTCGGCCATTCGGCGAAGGCAATATAGCTGGCCGCCCACGCAGGTTTTTCGATAAGTGCGATATTGGGCGAATAATGCGCGTCGCGACGCTCAGCGAGATGCTCGAAGAGGTCGTCCGCCTCGGCGAGGCGACCGGCATGGAAGAGCATGCGCACGAGCTGCGGGGGGAGATGGAGGGCCGGCTGGCGACCGTGACCGCCGCCGTCTCCGGCGCCGCCAGCCCGCGGGTGATCGCGCTGGAGCGGCTCGACCCGCCGCGGGTCGGCGGCTTCTGGATCCCGGAGATGATCTCGATCGCGGGTGGCGTCGACGTCGCCGGCGACCCCGGCCTCAACCCGCCCGACGTCGGTTGGGGAGAGCTCGCCAGCCTCAACGCCGACATCGTCGTCGTCATGCCCGACGGCAGCGTCGAGGACGCGCAGGCGCAGGCGATGGAGCACTGGGAGCGCATCGCCTCGCTTGGCGCCGAGCGGGTGTTCGCCGTCGACACGGCGGCCGCCTTTCTCGACCCCGGCCCCCGGCTGATCGACGGCGTCGAGCTGCTCGGCCACCTGCTGCACCCGGAGCTGATCGACCCGCCTGGCAACACCGCCTTCTCGGCGCTGACGGCGCCCGTTCCGAAGCCCTAGGCAAGCGTCAGGCGACGGCGAGGGAGCCGACGACCGCGACGATCGCCACCGCGGCGATCGCCGCGAACTCGGCGAAGCGCCGGCTCTGGCCGAACATCCCGCGCTCACCGGCGACGATCGCCACCGCGCAGACGCCACCTCCGAGCAGGCCGCCGAGGTGGCCGCCGATGCTGATGTTCGAGGCGCCGAAGGTGAAGACGAGGTTGATCACGATCAGGAACCCGAGCTCCCCGGCGAGCGCGTTCATGCCGCGGCCACGGGCAATCACGAAGGCCGCGCCGATCAGGCCGAAGACGGCACCGGAGGCGCCGAGGGTGAGGGCGTTGGGGTCCAGCACCAGGGCGCCGAACGAACCCGCGAGGAGCGAGGCGAAGTAGAGGCCAAGGAACCGCGGCGCGCCCAGCGCCGGCTCCAGCAGCCGGCCCAGGAAGAAGAGAAGCAGCATGTTGAAGCCGACGTGGAGCAGGCTGGCGTGCAGGAACCCGCAGGTCAGCAGCCGGTACCACTCGCCTTCGGCAACCGACGGCCCGAACAACCCGAAGTCGACGACGATCCTGCCGCTGGGGTTGTTCAGGCCGCCCGTGCCCGCCGTGATCTCGATCAGGTAGGCGATGACGTTGACGGCGATCAGGACGAAGGTGGCCGGCGCCTGGGCGAAGCCGGAGCGGTCCCCACCCGTCCCCCGCACCACTTTGGTCCGCTGCCGCGCGCATTCCGGGCAGCGCATCCCGACCGGGGTCGGGGTCATGCAGTCAGGGCAGATCGGCCGGCCGCAGGAGGAGCAGGAGACGCCGGTCTCGCGGTCGGGGTGGCGGAAGCAGGTCTGGGCCATCGGGATGGGCAGCCTACAATCGCCGCCGATGGCGCCCCCCAGCCCAGCCCGCCTGTTCGCGACCGTGGCCGGCGCATTGCTCTTCGTGCTCGGCATCGCCGGCTTCTTCGACGACCTCTCCTGGCTCAACTTCCTCTACGTCGGGACGGGCGCGCTCGGGCTGCTGCTGGCCGGGGCCACGCCCCGCCCCTACGCGCTCGCCGTCGGCGTCGCCTACACGGCGCTTGCGATCTTCGGCTCCGACGGCGACGGCTGGCTGCACCTGGCCGTCGGCCTGCTCGGCCTGGCCGCCGCGGCGGCGCCGAGCTCAGAGCCGCGAACGCAGCCCGCCGGAAAGGGCCTTTAGCCCGCTCTCGCTCTTCTGCCGGCTGCGACGGCGCAGCTCGAGCAGCACCAGGGCGCCGGTCGCGACCCCACCGGCGCCGACGGCAACCACGGGCCGGACCCAGTTGCGAGGGTCGCGGAGGGCGCGCAGCTCACTCTCGGAGAGTTCCTCGGCCCAGTCGGAGAGCTCCTCGGCGGCGGCCTGGGTGACGGCGGAGAGGGTGTCCTCGAAACGGCCGGAGAGGCGCTCGGGCGGCTCGATCGGGCGCAGCGCATCGCCCAGCAGCTGCTCGACGTCCCAGGTGCTGCCGCTCAGCGTCTCGCGCGAGTCAGTCATCGCCCATCTTCTCCTGCAGCTGCTTGATCGCGCGGTGGATCAGCACCTTGGTCGCGCCGTCGGAGCGGCCGAGCGCGCGGGCGATCTCGCGGTTGTCCATGCCGAGGGCGAAGCGCATGATCAGCGCCTCGCGGCGATCGTCGGAGAGGTGCTCGAGGTTGTCCATCACCCGTCGCAGCTCCTCGCGGCCCTCGGCGATCGCGACGGTGTCGTGGCGCGCCGCGATCGGGTCGGCGCTGTCGAGCGGCGTCTGCGGCCGCCGCGAGCGGTCGCGGTAGTAGTTGGAGGCGAGGTTGTGGGCGATCCGGATCACCCAGGGGCGCAGCGGCCTCCCGTCGGACTCGCGCTGCGCCCGCTCGAAGTGCCGGTAGGCCTGCAGGAAGGCCTGCTCGGTCAGGTCCTCGGCGTCGTGGTGATTGCCGACCCGGTAGTAGGCGTAGGAGTAGACGTCGCGCAGGTGGGCCCGGTAGAAGTCCTCGAAGGCGCGGTCCAGCTTCGCCTTCGCCGCCGGCCCGAGGTCGCCGGGCTCGACGTTCTCCTTGGGAACGGCCACGAGCCAAGCCTAGACCCCGGGCGAGGTCCGGCATCAGGCCGCCCGCCGCGCCCGCTCGGCCTGGCGCAGGCCGGCGACCCAGTCCTCGGCGGCGATCTCGCCGCGGATCAGCGCCGCGAGGCCGCTCAACGCCTCCGCCGGCCCCCCGGAGGCGGCGACGGCCTCGGCCAGCAGCGGCGTCGTGTCGAGGCCCTCGGAGGCCTGCCCGATCTTCTCCTGGATCTGCTCCGCCGGGGTGCCGGTGCCGAGCAGCGCGCCGGCGCGGCGGTTGCGGCCCTCCGGGGCCATGATCGTCGCGGTCAGGTCGCCGACCCCGGCCAGGCCGGAGAAGGTCTCGAGCTCGGCCCCGCGCCCGAGCGCGTACTCGATGCACTCGCGCCAGATCTCGGCCACGGCGATGCCGGCGGCGTTGAGGCCGTGCGGCTCGGCGGCGGCCGCGGCCAGCGCCGCGGCGTTCTTGGCGGCGCCCGCCATCTCCACCCCGGCGACGTCGCCGGAGCGCTCGCAGACCAGCCCGGCACGGTCGAAGACCTCGCCGAGCTGCGCCCGCAGATCGAGGTCGGCCGACCCGAGCACGAGCGCGGCGGACCCGGAGACGGCCTCGCGGGCGTGGGCGGGCCCACCGAGGCAGGCGAGCGCGCGGGCCCGCACCCGTTCGCCGACGTACTCGGCCGGTAGCTGGCCCTGCGGCGCGATCAGGCCCTTGGTCAGGAGCAGGACCGAGGCGCGACTGCCGACCCGGTCGGCGATGCTCCCGACCGCCTGCGGCAGCGACTTGGAGGGGATCGCCAGGCAGATCAGGTCGAGGCCGGCGAGCTCGATCTCGGAGACCTGCCGCACGTCGACCGTCTCCGGCAGCGGCACCCCCGGCAGGTAGCGCCGGTTCTCCCCGGCATCGACCAGCTCGGCCACCCGCTCGGCGTTGCGGGCGCCGAGCTGGACCTCGAGACCGCCGCGAGCGAGCAGCACCGCGACCGCCGTCCCCCAACTGCCGGCGCCGATCACCGCCGCCCGGCGCATCGGCGGCAGGCCGCCGAGGTCTTCCCACTGCAGCAGCACGTTGGGCCAGATCCGCGCCGTGACGGTCTCGGCCAGGGCCTGCGAGGGCCCCTCAGCGCGGGGAAAGGTCATCGCCCGCCCCAGCCTCACCTTGATCCTGTGGGGGCGGATGCGCCAGCCCCGGCGCACGTCTTCGGTGCCGAGCACGGCGGTGGGGACCACGGGGGCGCCGGTCTGCAGGGCGAGCCGGCCGACGCCGCGATGCGGGTGGGCCAGGGTGCCGCGCCGGATCCTGGTTCCCTCGGGGAAGATGCAGACGGCGCCGCCGCGCTCGACGATCTGGCGCGCCGTCTCCATCGACTCCTCGTCGGACTCGCCGCGGCGGATCGGGAAGGCGCCGAGCCGGGAGAGGACCCAGCCCTGCCAGCGGCGCTCGAACAGCTCGACCTTGGCGACGTAGTTCATCGGTCGGCGCCAGGGCAGGCAGCCGCCGACCGCGAAGGGGTCGAGGAAGCTGCGGTGGTTGGAGGCGACGATCAGGCCGCCCTTGAGCCGGGCGTGCTCGCGGCCGGTCCGCGCGTAGCGGAAGTAGACGAGGAAGAACGGCGTCATGAACACCCTCGCCAGCAGATAGAGGGGCCAGTTGACGCTGTGCTTGCGGGTATAGGCGTGGTAGCGGGCCAGTCGCTCAGCGGTCACGCTAAGCGCTACACGCGCCGCCGCCGGTAGTTACCAGGCGCGGTCCACCAACTCCGTCAGGTCGCCCTTGGCGAGGGGAGGCCCGGGGACGAAGGCGAGCTCGGGACGGAGGAGCATCGCGTCGAGGGCCCGGTCGAGCTGGGAACGCTCGGCGCCGAGCGCGCCGAGGCCGGGTGGGTCGCCGCCGAGCTCGAGGACTCGGGCCTCGACGTCTTCGGGGTCGGTCTCGATCGCCGCCGCGAGGTCGGCGAGGCGGTCGGGGGCGCGAGCGCCCAACAGGGCGAGGGCCCGCGGCAGCACCGCCGCGTTGGTCCCCGCGTGGGGGGTGCCGCAGATGCGGACCAGCGTCTGGCAGACCACGTGGTGGAGGCCGAACGCGCCGGAGTCGATCGCGTAGCCGCAGAGCAGCGAGCCGAGCGCCAGCGGCGTCGGGTCGCGCTCCCCGCGCCCCTGGTCGAGCGAAGCCGCGATCAGCTCGGCGCCGCGCAGGGCCGTCATCTCGGAGACCGGGTTGGCGAAGGGGGTGTAGAGCGAATCGGCGCCGTGGGCGAGCGCGTTCATCGAGCTCGCCCGCAGCGCCGCCTCGTCCTGGCTCGTCATCGCGACCGGGTCGGCGACGACGAGGGCCGGCCGCACCATCGAACCGACCCGGACCTCGGCCCCCGCCGGCAACCGGTGGATGCCGGTCATCTCGGCCCCGGACATCGTCGTCGGCAGCGCCGCGACCCGGGCCCCCGTTACCGAGGCAACCGCCTTGGCGACGTCGATCGGGCGGCCGCCGCCGAGGGCGACGAGCGGGTGCGGATCGGCCTGGTCGAGCAGCGCGGCGGCGAGATCCGGCACCTGCCCCGGCCCGATCTCGTGGACCGCGGTCGCCGCCGCCGCCAGCTCGCCGGCGCCGGCCAGCGCCCGCGGCGTACTCAACAGCTCGAAGGGCTCGAACCCGTGCTCCTGCAGTAGCTGGGTCGCCTGCGCGACACCGTTGTGGCGGAAGACGACGGTGCGCCCGGCGTCGCGCCAGACGAAGTCGCCGTTCACCCCTGCGCGGCCTTGCGCGGGTTCCTCACCGGTCGCAGCTTCGGCTCCACCTCTGCCCGCAGGTGCTCGTAGTCGGGCGGCAGCGAGAGCTTCTCGCCGAGGTGCTCGAGCGGCTCGTCGACGGTGAAACCGGGGCCCATGGTCGCCAACTCGAAGAGGACGCCGCTGGGCTCGCGGAAGTAGACCGAGCGGAAGTAGAAGCGGTCGATCTCCGGCGTCGGCTGGGCGCCGGCGGAGATCGCCCTGTCGCGCCACTGCATGTGCTCGTCGGAAAGCGAGGCCCAGGCGACGTGGTGAACGCTGCCGGCACCCTGCAGTCCGCGTTCGGCCGGCGGCTCGTCGAAGACGTAGAGACCGCCGCGCTTCTCGCCCCGGGCCTCCCAAGAACCGTCGACCCGCTCGAACTCCAGCGCTTCGAGCAGGGCGCCGCTGGCCTCGGGGGCGTCGCTGTAGGCGCGCACGGCGTGAAAGCCCTGCAGCGCCAGCTCGGCGGGCACCTCGGGGTGGTCGGCCACCAGCGGCGCGTCGGGGACGTCGACGACGAGCAGCTCGTGGTCGAGGCCCTCCGGATCGGAGAAGCGGAGGCTGGCACCCTCGCGCTCGGACTCGGTCCCTTTGGCGGCCAGCCGCTCCGCCCAGAAGGCCAGCGAGTCCTCCGAGGCGACGCGCCAGACGACGCGGTGGACCATGCCCGCCCCCGCTCGCCCGGGCGCCACCCCCGGGTACTCGAAGAAGGTCAGGTCGGAGCCGGGATCGCCGCCCTCGTCGGCGAAGAAGAGGTGGTAGACGGTCGGGTTGTCCTGGTTGACCGTTTTCTTGACCAGCCGCAGCCCCAGCACCCCGGCGTAGAAGTCGACGTTGCGCTGAGCGTCCTCGGTGATCGCGGTTATGTGGTGAATGCCCTCGAGCTTCATGGTTCACGTATAGCATCCGGCCATGGGCCGCGGACGCCGACGCACCGTCAAAGCACTGGTAGTCCTCGGCTCCGTCCTGGCCTTTCTCAGCATCTTCGCGATCTGGATCGAGCGCCAGGCGCTCAACACCGACGACTGGGTCCATACCAGCGGCCGGCTGATCCAGAACGAGACGATCCGGGCCGAGCTCTCCAAGTACATGGTCGACCAGCTCTACGAAAACGTCGACGTCGAGGCCGAAACCGAATCGAAACTGCCGAACGACCTCAAGGAGTTCGCCGGGCCGGTGGCGGGCGGCTTCCGGCAGGTGGCGGGCAGCGTCACGGAAAAAGTGCTTGAAACCTCCACCGCGCAGGGGCTTTGGGAAGAAGCGAACCGCTCCGCCCACGAACAGCTAATCGCCGTTCTCGAGGACAAGAACGACGCGGTCTCGACCGAAGGCGGAACGGTCACGCTCAAGCTCAGCAGCATGCTGACCAACCTCGCCGAACAGGTCGGGGTCGGCTCCGACCTGGCCGCGAAACTGCCTCCGGACGCCGCCGACATCGAGGTCCTCCGCTCGGACGAGCTGAAGACGGCGCAGAACATCGCGGTCGCGATCAAAGGCTTGGCGCTGGTGCTCTCGATCCTCACCTTCGTCGTCTTCGGCGCCGCGATCTACCTCTCGCGCGAAGGGCGTTGGGTGACCGTCCTCTTCAGCGGCATCGGCTTGATCGCCGCCGCGCTCGCGGTGATCGTGGTGCGGCAGATCGCCGGTGGGATCGTCATCGACCAGTTGGTCACGGTGGAAAGCGCCAAGCCCGCGGGCGAAGCCGCCTGGTCGATCGCCACCTCGCTGATGGTCAGCATCGCGACGACGGTGATCGTCATCGGGGTGCTGTTCGCGCTGGCGGGCTGGCTGGCGTCACCGACCGACTCGGCCCGGGCGACCCGGCGTCTGATCGCCCCCGTCCTCCGCCACCACGCCGCCTACGTCTACACCGCCCTGGCCCTGCTCGTCTGCTTCTACTTCCTCACCGGCCCCACCCAGGGTCTGCGTTCGCTGCTGACGACCCTGATCGTCGCCGGCATGGCCGCCTTCGGGATCCACGAGCTGCGCAAGCAGACCGAGGAGGAGTTCCCGGAGGCCGAGTACTCCGAGGCCTTTGGCGCGACCCGCGACAAAGTCGTCAACGCGGTCAAGGACGCCAACATCGGCGAGCGGGTAGGCGAGCAGGCCTCGAAGCTGCGGCTGCCGGAGGGGCGGCGGTCGGGCGCAGCCGACGCCGGTGCGGGCGAGGCCCCGACCGAGGTCATGGACGACGAGGACGCGCGACTGCAGCGGCTGGAGCGACTCGCCTCGCTGCGCGACAAGGGCGTGCTCACCGACGAGGAGTTCGCGGCCGAGAAGTCCCGCCTGCTCAGCGCCGGCCCCGACTCGTGACGGAAAGCCCGCCGCCGGGTTCGAACCGGCAACCTCCCGATTACAAATCGGGTGCTCTCCCAGGTTTGAGCTAGGCGGGCGTGGTGGCTATATGGATGTGACGTTCCGCTTTCTCGCGCCGGACGAGGGTGGCGTCCTGACCGAGGCGATAGAGGCAGCTTACGGGACGACGTATGACGTCCGCTGGGTCTACGACGAGGCGGACGTCTCGGCCCGGTTGGCCGACGGCCGCTACGTGTCGTGCGTCGCCGAGTCGCCCGAGGGCACGCTGCTCTGCCATATCGGGATGAGCCTGGCGGCCGCCGGCGACGCCGTCGCCCACTCGGGCCAAGCGGTGACGCTGCCGGCGGCGCGGGGGCAGCATCTCTTCACCCGCACCAAGCGATTCCTGATGGACTGGGCGCGGGAGCAGGGCCTGGCGGGGATGTTCAGCGAGGCGACCGCCGCCCACCCCTACAGCCAGCGGGCCAACCTCGAGCTGGGGGCGCACGAGACCGGCTTCCTGCTCGGCTGGATCCCGGCCTCGGTTGCCAACGACGCCGCCACTGCGACATCGCGACGCCGGCAATCGGCGGCGCTCTTCTACACCAAGCTCAACGACGGCCACGAGCGCCGGGTCTACGCGCCCCCGCGCCACCATGAGATCGTCGGCCAGACCCTGGCCCTGTGCGAGCTCCGGGGCACGCTGGCGACGCCCCCGCCCGATGCCGAGCTGACGGAGCGAACCGAGCTCCACGTCGAGGTCGACGAGGACCACAACCTGGCCCTGATCACCATCACGGCCCCCGGCGCCGACCTCGAGACCGTCCTAGCAGCCGAGCGCCACCACCTCTTCCACCGCCGCTGCCTAGACGCGATCTACATCGACCTTCCACTGGAGCAGCCGGCGACCGCCCTCGTCGCCGACCACCTCGAGAACCTAGGCGTCTCCTACGCCGGCGTCTTCCCCAACCACCGCACCGACGGCGACGTCCTGCGAATGCAGTCGCTGCACCAGGTCCGACTCAAGCCCGACGACATCGCCGTCGCCTCCGACCACGGCCGCGAGCTGCTCGACTACGTACTCGCTGATTTGCCACGGCATTGAGGGGAGACCGGGGCCGACAGCCCCCGGTCTCCAGCAACAGAAGGCGCTTTACCCTAGATCCCGTATGTGATCGTGCCGAGCACGTGGATCGAGCCGCTGACCGTCGTCGCGATGCTGTTGCCCAGGTCGCCGTCCGTTAGGAAGTTACCGCTCAGCGTAGCTGTCGAGGTTGTGTTCACTTCACCAGCTGCCACCGTCATCGTCATCGTGCCCGGTGTCAGTTGCAGTGTGTGGGGGCAAAGGAACCCGGTCAATGTGTTTGTGATTGTCCCGGTTGTGATCGTCACCGTGGTGCCGGTCGCTGTGTGGATAACCCACCTCAGGTCGTTAGGGTCAATACCTCCAGCCGCAGGATCGGCTGTGGCTTCATGCACGTCGCATTGGGCGATCGCGCCTCTTCCTTGGCATTGGGATGTGACGGTCACGGGCATAAACGAGTTGATTTTTCCTGTGGTGGAGCTGGCCTCCAAGAGCATCTTGAAGGTCGTGTTGCTACATGTGACGCCTCCGAGACTAGTTTCGTAAAAGATGTCTGTACCTATGACTTCCAGTTCGGCGCTGGCAGCGTTATTTGCATGATCTTTTGTCCACGCCGCCGAGGCCGAGCCCGGGATTGCGAACAGGACGACGACGGCTACAGCCATCGTCAGCAGGATTGCCTTTCGCATGCTTCTCTCCTTGCGTCTGCCGAGCCACCCGATGCGGTCCGGCTGTCGCGTCAGGCGTAACGCCCAGAACGGGCGCGGGCAACAAACCGCGGTATAGGGAGGCCCGCGCTCACTCCAGAGCGTCGGGTGGTGTCAAGTTCCCCTGCAGATCGAGAGCGCCAAATCCGCGCGCGTGCAGAAATGTGCCCCTCATCCGAACGCGCGGGCCGACGACACCGCCGACGCCTCGGACCACGGCCGCGAATTACTGGATTTACGTCCCAGCCGGACTGCCCCGAGCGCCGATGGGCCTAAAACCCACGTATATCGTGGGAAATCGGCCCATTGGCCCTCAGACAGCCACCTCGCGTGAGGCCAAATGCGAACCCACCTTGCGCTTGACGCGCTGGAGGGCGTTGTCGACGGTCTTGGTGTCGCACTCCAGCTTCTCGGCGATCGTCTCGTAGGAGTGACCGTCGAGGTAGAGGGAGAGGACGCGGCTCTCGAGGTCGGAGAGGACACCGGAGACGCCGGAGAGGCAGGCGACGAGGCTGGTCAGCTCTTCGGAGGCGATCACCTGGTTGACCGGGTCGTGGACGCTCGGCCCGGGCAGGATCTCGTCCAGCGTCGTGTCGGAGTCCCCGGCCGCCGCCGGCGTCTGGCTGAAGGAGACGTACTGGTTCAGGGGCGTGTGCTTGTTGCGGGTCGCGGTCTTCACCGCGGTGATGATCTGGCGGGTGATGCAGAGCTCGGCGAAGTTGCGGAAGCTCGACTCGCGGTCCGTGCGGTAGTCGCGGATCGCCTTGTAGAGGCCGAGCAGGCCCTCCTGGATCAGGTCGTCGGACTCGCCGCCGAGCAGGAAGTACGACGAGGCCTTGAGGCGGACGAAGCCGCGGTAGCGGCGGACGATCGCGTCGTAGGCATCTGCTTTCCCTTCCTTGGCGAGAGCAACCAGATAGTGATCATCAAGCTCAGCTTGAGAGTTAGCCTGAGAGACGCGAGCGGTGCTGGCGCCGGCTGGCGTTACGTGCGTAGGCGTAGACAGGGCCACAGATCCTTCTCCTTGCTGAAGGGTCGTGGCGCCACTTACCTCCCCCGAGGCGCCTCTTATCGACGGATGGCCCTCACACTCAAGCTGAGGTTCACCCTTGTTGCGCCGCAAGTTTACGTGCCAGCGGAGTTCTGTCAACCCCAAATTGCGACTTTTGCAAACGCCGTTGCAGCCGCTAGACGCTCAGACGCGCTGGCGCAGGGCCTCGAAGAGGAGCGCGCTAGCCGCCGCAGAGACGTTGAGCGACTCGAGCTGACCGCGCCTCGGCAGCGAGATCAGGCCGTCGCAGGAGGCGGCGACCCGCGGCCGCAGGCCCTTGCCCTCCCCACCCATGACCAGCACGGTCGGGCCCTTCAGATCGACCTCCCAGGCAGGAGTGTCGGCGTCGGCGTCGGCACCCCAGATCCAGAAGCCGGCGGCCTTGGCGTCGGCCAGCCAGTCGGCGAGGTTGCGGACGTGGGCAACCTGAAGGTGCTCGACGGCGCCGGCCGAGGCCTTGCAGGTGGCGGCGGTGACCGCGGCCGAGCGGCGCTCGGGAACGACGACGCCGGCGGCCCCGGCGAACTCGGCCGAGCGGCAGACAGCACCGAGGTTGCGTGGGTCGTGGACCTGGTCGAGCGCGACCAGCAGCGCGTTCTTGCCCCGCAGCAGCCCGCGCGGATCGGCGTACGGATACGGATCGACCTCGGCGACGGTCCCCTGATGGTCGGGCGAGCCGCAGAGATGCTCCAGCTCAGCCCCCGGCGTCTCCGGCGCCCGCCAAACCCGGTGCACCCGCCGCCTCCCCCGCTCCGCCTCGGCGACCGGCTGCCGCCCGTAGATGATCTGGCTGGCCATCTAGGTCTTCGGCACCAGGCGAGGCCCGTCCGCCGAGTCGCGGACCTCCCAGCCGATCGCGGCCAGCCGATCCCGAATCGAGTCGGCCCGCTCGAAGTCCCGCGCCGCCCGCGCCTCCTCCCGCTCCGCCATCAGCTCCTTGGCCCGCTCGTCGGGCTCAGCTCCCTCGTCCGGCTGGGCAAGGGAGCTGAGCCCGACGAGCTCGAGCATCTCCGAGAGGGCCGGGACTGCTTCAGCCGCCGGCACCTGTCCGCGGTTCGCTTCTCCGATCAGCTCGAACACCTCAGCCATGGCCCGCGGCGTATTGAAATCGTCAGCGAGCGCGTCCCGGAACGCGTCGACCCGAGACCGCGGCCCGTCGGGAGGGTTTGAGGAAGGGTCGCCGGAGCCTCCCCGCTGTTGCTCCGCCGACCCTTCCTCAAACCCTCCCCCACCACCCCGGTCATCCGGGGAATGCTCCCGAAAGAAGTTCCGCAGCCGCTCGACCTGGGCCACCGCCTGTTCCATCTGCTCAGCCCCAAAAGCGAGCGGCTGCCGATAGTGCCCCGAGATCAGGTATGCCACGACCGCCTCACGCCCGTAGCGGTCCAGCGCCTCCGACAACTGGAAGATGTTCCCCTCGCTCTTCGACATCTTCGTCGCGTCGGTCTCGATCATCCCGTTGTGCATCCAGATCTGGGCGAAGGGCCGGCCGGCCGCCTCCGACTGGGCGATCTCGTTCTCGTGGTGGGGGAAGACGAGGTCGGAGCCACCGCCGTGGATCGCGAACGACGCCCCCAGCTCGGCCTCGGCCATCGCCGAGCACTCGATGTGCCAGCCGGGCCGGCCCGGGCCCCAGGGCGAGTCCCAGCGGGTGTCCTCGCCTGGCTTGTGGGCCTTCCAGAGGGCGAAGTCGAGGCCGGCCTCCTTCAGCGAGGCCGAGCCGGCCTCCTCGCCCTGGTCCATCTCCTCCGGGCGGCGGTTGGAGAGCTTGCCGTACGCGCCGAAGCTGCGAACGCGAAAGTAGACGTCGCCGCCGGACTCGTAGGCGTGCCCGGACTCGACCAGATCGCCGATCAGCGCGACGATGCCGGCGATCGTCTCGGTGGCAAGGGGCTCGGCGTCGGGCCGGCCGAGCCCGAGCCGGTCGGTGTCCTCGGTGTAGGCGCTGGTCATCCGCGCCGCGAACTCGGCCGAGGTCTCTCCGGCCGCCTCGGCGGCGGCGTAGATCTTGTCGTTGACGTCGGTGACGTTGACGACGAGCCTGGTGCCATAGCCCTCGGAGCGGAGGAAGCGCGCGAAGAGGGAGAAAACGACGAAGGGCCGCGCGTTGCCGATGTGGATGCGGCTGTAGACGGTCGGGCCGCAGGCGTATATCCCCACCTCCTCGGAGGGGTCGAGGCCCTGCGGCTCGCCGCTCAGCGTGTCCCTGATCCGCACCTCGCGCATAGCGAGGGCGAGACTAGATGATCGGGTGCGAGCGGGTTAGAAGGTGCGGTAGCCGGCCGTCGAGGCGGTCGGGTCGCCGTCCCGCAGCCAGGTCGGCGCCGTCTCCGCCGCCGCCGCCTGGGCCTCGCGCTTGGCGCGCTTGGCGCTGGCCCTGATCTCGTCCTCGGAGGCCTCACGGACGCGCTCCTCGCGCCGCTCGGCCTGGATCCGGATCCGGTCGGACTCGAGTCGCAACTGCTCCTCGGCGCGGGCGCGAGCCGCTTCCTCGGCCTCGCGCTCGACCTTCTCGACCAGATGGCGAACGCTCTCCTCGGCTTCGCGGCGGACCTCCACGGTGCCCTCCATTACCCGTCGCTCGATCTCGGTCTCCAGACGCACCGCCGTCTCGTGCGACTCGGCCGCGGCAGCCTCGGCGTCGGCGGCGCGCTGCTCGGCCGCGGCGATGCGCCGGTCAGCGTCGGCTTCGAGCTCCTCACGGGCGGCCGTGAGGCGCCGCTCGACCTCGGCCTCGAGATCCCTCGCCGCCTCGGCGATCGAGCTCTCGGCCTCGGCCTTGACCTGGGAAGTCTGGGCGCCGAGCGCTTCGCGATCGAGCTGGGCCCGCTGCTGAAGCTGCTCGAAGGCCTTCTCGGCGCGATCGCGCGCGTCCTCGGCGGCGGCCACACGCGCTTCCGCCGCGCGCCTGGCGCTGCGCTCCGCGGTGAGCCGCTCGCGGGCCTCGGCGGCGACGCCGCGCAGCGTCCCCATCGCCCGCTCCTTCAGCTCGGCGCCGACCCGGTCGGCGTGCGCCTCCGCCTTCGCCACCCGCTCCTCGCTGACGCGGACCCACTCCAGCGCCTGCTTGGCGACGCCGTGCATGGTCTCGGTTGCCTCGCCAACGGCCCGCAGCTGCCTGGCTGGATCGCTCATCTGAGGGCAACCTACTATGGGCGCCGGAGGCCACCCGACGGCTCTCGACCGGGTTAGGTCGCAATTTGCGCGAGAGGCTTTACGCCACGGGCAGAAGCCGCTCAGGCGGACTGCTTGGCCTCGCGCGCGCGCAGATCGCGCTTGAGGACCTTGCCGGTGGCGTTGCGGGGGAGCTCGTCGAGGAACTCGACCTCGCGCGGGGTCTTGTAGCCAGCGAGGTTGGCCTTGACGTGCGCCTTGAGCTCGTCCTCGCCGACCTCGGTCCCCGCCTTGACGACGACGAAGGCCTTCAGCCGCTGGCCGAACTCGGCATCCTCGACGCCGATCACCGCTGCCTCGGAGACCGCCTCGTGATCGGCGAGCAGGTCCTCGACCTCGCGCGGGAAGACGTTCTCGCCGCCGGAGACGATCATCTCGTCGTCACGGCCGTCGATGAAGAGGCGCCCACCGGCGTCGATGTGGCCGACGTCGCCGCTGCAGAGCAGGCCGTCGATCACCTCCTTGCCGCCACCGCCGGTGTAGCCCTCGAAAGACATCTCGTTGCCGACGAAGATCCGCCCCACCTCGCCCCCGGGCAGCTCGCGGCCGGCTTCGTCGACGATCCGCACCGTGGTCCCGCGCGGAGGTTTGCCGGCGGTACCGGGGGCGGCGCGGAGGTCTTCGGGGGTGGCGACGGTGGCGTAGGCGACCTCGGTCGAGCCGTAGAGGTTGTAGGCGGTGTCGCCGAAGCGGTCCATCCACTCGATCGCCAGCTCGCCCGGGAGGGCCGAGCCGGAGAGCGAGGTGATCCGCAGCGAGGAGAGGTCGTAGGAGGAGAGGGTCTCCTCCGGCAGGCCGAGGATGCGCTGGATCATCACCGGCACCACCGCCAGCACCTGGGCGCGGCTTTCCTGCACCGCCTGCAGCGTCCCCTCGGGGTCGAAGCGGCGCCGCAGCACCATCGTCGAGGCGGTCGGCAGGCTCATGATGAAGTGGAAGAAGCCCCAGGAGTGGAAGAGCGGCGCCGCGATCATCATCGTCTCGCGGCTGCGGAAGGGGATCTTGTCGATCAGCGCCGCGACCGCCATCAACCCGTCGGGGCTGGAACGCTGGGCGCCCTTCGGGGTGCCGGTCGTCCCGGAGGTGAGGATCACGAAGCGGGGCTTGTCGGGCGGGGGACGGTGGTCGGCCTCGGAGCCGGCGGCGATTAGCTGCTCCAAAGTCACCTCGCCTACCTCCTCGCCGTCGTCGACCCAGCCGACGATGCGGGCAACCGAGTCGTCGACCCCGTCCAACAGGTCGGCGAACTCGGAGTCGTAGACGAGCGCTTTCGGCGCCTCGCGGCGAGTCACCTCGACCAACTGGGGGCCGGCGAACATCGTGTTCAGGTAGAGCGCGCTGGCCCCGAGCTTGGCGGCGGCGAGCGTCGCCTCGACGAAGCCGCGGTGGTTGCGGCACATGACCCCGATCCCGTCGCCGTCGCCGATCCCCATCTCCGCCAAGGAGTGGGCGAGGGCGTTGGAGCGGCGGTGCAGGCGTTCGAAGCTGAGCGCGCCCCGTTCGTCGACGATCGCGATCTCGTGCGGATAGTGGATCGCCGCGGTCGTGATGCCGAGCGCCGGAGAGGCCCCCCAGCGAATGAAGGCCGAGGCAACCTTGACCGACTTGTCGGGACGGTGCAGGGCAAGGACGCCGGCCTCGCGCAGCACCCTGACCTCGAACGCTTTGTCCGAGGCCGCCTGACGCACCGATGCCGCGATCGAGTCGAGTTTGCTCATCCGGCGACCAAGCCTATTCGCTCTGCACCGAGGCCACCGCTATGCAGGCGATTCCCTCGCCGCGGCCGATCCAGCCCATCCCCTCGTTGGTCGTTGCCTTGACGCTGACCCTGGCCGAGGTCGCCTCCGCGATCGTTCGCTCCATCTCGGCCCGGTAAGGCCCGAGGCGCGGCTCCTCGCAGATCACGGTCGCGTCGATGTTGGCGATCGGCCCCGCGATCGTCCCGACCACCGTCCGCAACAGGTCGATCGAGTCGGCCCCCTCCCAGCGCTCGTCGTCGTCGGGGAACATCGTGCCGATGTCGCCACCGCCGGCGGCGCCGAGGACGGCGTCGATCACCGCGTGGGTGAGGACATCGGCGTCCGAGTGGCCCGCGAGGCCCTGCGGGTGCTCGATCTCGACCCCGCCCAGGACCAGGCGGCGGCCCGGGGCGAAACGGTGGCTGTCGTAGCCGATCCCGACCATCGTCCCTAGCCGACGCGGCTGCCGAGCGGCTCCAGGCGCCGCCGGCGCTGCTCGAAGACGCATATCTCCCCCACCCCGAGGTCGTCGAGGAAGTCAACCGCCCGGTCGTAGGCGAAGCCGACGTGCTCGGGCAGATGGGCGTCCGAGGAGAGCGCGAACGACGCGCCCGCCTCGAGGCACATCTCGGCGAAGTCGCGGGCCGGGTAGAGCTCCCCCACCGGCTTGCGCAGGCCGGCGGTCGAGAGCTCGACCGCGATCCCGCTCTCGGCGATCGCCGCCACGGCCGGCTCGTAGTAATGGCGCCGGTCGCGCTGCGGCAGCGGCCTGCCCCGCCCCCAGACCTTGACCAGGTCGGGATGGGCGAGGACGTCGAAGAGGCCGGAGCGGGCGCACTCGGCCAGCGCCTCGAAATAGCGGCGCCAGACCTCGTCGGGATCGTCGCTGCCCTCCCAGACGTCCCAGCCGGGGTGATCGACGGCGGCGTCGCCGACGAAGTGGACCGAGCCGACCACGTAGTCGAAGTCGCGGGCGCCGAGCAGCTCCGCGGTGCGCGCTTCGGCCCCGGGGACGAAGTCGCACTCGATACCGAGCCGCAGCGGCGTGCCGCGGACGAACTCGCAGTAGGCGTCGAGATCGTCCTGCGCGTTGCTCTCCCAGAACGGGTGGCGCCAAAGCTCGAGCGCCTGGCGGAAGCGGTAGACGTGCTCGGAGACGCCGAGCTCCTCGATCCCGGCAGCGGCCGCGGCCTCGAGGTAGCGATCGACGTTCGCGGTCGTGAAGAACCGCTCTGCTGTCGTCCCCTCCTCGTCCGGGCGCAGGTGCAGGTGGTAGTCGGTGAGCATGGGACGAGCCTAGCCAAGCGGCCCGCAAGTACGCTTGCCGTCCATGGTCCATTTGCGGATCGTCGTCCCGGCGGATCGCTCCGCGAAGGTCATAGAGTTGCTCGGCGCCTCCGCGGCCACCTGCAACCTCGTCGTCCTGCCTGGCGCCGCCCGTAAGCCCAGCGGCGACGTCGTCCTCTGCGACGTCGCCCGCGAGGAAGCGAGTGTGCTGATCGCCGACCTCAGGGAGCTGGGAGTGCACCGCGACGGCTCGATCTCGCTCGAGCAGATCGACTCGCAGCTCTCGGAGGCGGCCGACAGGGCGGAGCGTGCCGCACGCGGGGCGCCATCCGACGCGGTCGTCTGGGAGGAGGTCGAGGCGCGCACCTCCGAGAGCATCGAGCTGGGCGGGAACTTCCTCGCCTTCATGACCCTGGCCTGCCTGATCGCCGCGGTCGGGATCTTCCTCGGCTCGCCGATCCTGATCGTCGGCGCGATGGTGGTCGGTCCGGAGTTCGGCCCCCTGGCCGGCCTCTGCGTGGCCCTCGTCGACCGCCGCCTCGACGTCGCCCGGCGCTCGCTGCTCGCGCTCGCGGTGGGCTTCCCAGTGGGGATTACCGCTGCCTTCCTCTTCACCCTGATCGCCCGCGCCACCGGTCTGATCGACGCCGACTTCAGCAGCAGCGAGAACCCGCTGACGAGGTTCATCTCCGAGCCCGAAGCCTTCTCCTTCGTCGTCGCCGCCTTCGCCGGGATGGCGGGCGTCCTCTCGCTCACCTCGGCCAAGTCGGGCGCCCTGGTCGGGGTGCTGATCTCCGTCACCACGATCCCGGCGGCGGCCAACATCGGCGTCGCCGCAGCGACCGGCGACTGGGCGGACTGGCGCGGCGCGATGGCCCAGCTGGCGGTCAACCTGACCGCGATCTGCCTGGCGGGGATGGCGACGCTCTTCGTCGAGCGCTTGATCTACCGGCGGCGACGGCAGCGGCACTTCGGCGACGAGGCGCGAGCAGCGGCCGGGCTCCCGGACCACCGCGTCTAGGCTTCGCCGGCGATGGCCCGTCAACTCGCCCTTTTGTTGATCGCCTTCGCCACCGGGGTGGCCGTGGCAGCGCTCCTCGGTGCCGACAACTTCGGCATCGCGCTGGCCGTCGGGCAGCTCACGTTCGCCGCCGCACTGGTCTGGACCCTGCTCCGAGACTGAGCCCTAAGAGTCAGCCTCGTTCTGCTCCGCCAGCAGCAGCTCGGCGACCCGCAGGTCGAGCGGCGTCGTCACCTTGAGGTTCGGCCCAGGCGTTGGGTGGATCAACACCTTTCCCCCCAAAGCCTCGACCAGCATTGCCTCGTCGGTGGTCCCCTCCCAAGCCTCTGGACCGGCATCGAGCGCCGAGCGCAACGTCTCCGTCCGGAAGACCTGAGGCGTTTGCGCTGCCCACAGGCGGGAGCGATCCAGCGTCTGCTCGACGACGAGGGACGCTTTGACAGTCCCATGGACCGCAAATGCATCCTTCGTGTCCTCCGGGAGGCCTTTGACCTGCTTGATCGTGTCGACCACAGGCGTCGCGGCGATGGCGCCGGCGGCGTCAGGGTCGGCAGCAAGGGAGGCGACCAGGTCATTGACCAGGTCCGAGGTGAGCAGTGGCCTGGCCGCGTCATGGATCGCGACGAGGTCAGTCTCGACCACGGTCAGGGCGTTGGCCACCGAGCGGGTCCGGGTGGCCCCGCCCGCGACAACGGTGAGGTCGGGGGCCTGGAGGTCGCCGCCGACGAGGTCGTCGACACGCCCCGGGGGGGCGGCAACGACGATCGAATCGACCGACCCACAGGCCCGAAAGGCAACGAGCGACCATTCGATCATCGGCCTCCCCGCCAGCGGCACGAAGGCCTTCGGGCCGCCGGCTCCGAGGCGCTCTCCGGAGCCGGCGGCCGCGATGACCGCGGTTACTGCGGGGCTACGCCGTGGCGGCGAAGCGGTCCTCCAGCAGCCCGTCCAGGTATTCCTCCGCGCCCTCCTCGTCTTTGTCGAGCGCGTACATGAACTCCGACGCGAGGATCTTCTTGGCCCGCGTGTACATCTGCTTCTCGCCGGTGGAGAGGCCCTTCTCCATCTCGCGGAGCGCCAGGTTGCGGACCACCTCGGCCAGCTCGAAGACGTCGCCGGTCTTGATCTTCTCGCGGTTGTACTTGAAACGCCGGTTCCAGTTCTTCGGCATCTCGGAGACGTCGTCGGTGAGGACGGCTGTGACCTTCTTGATTTCCTCCTCGTCGATGACGCGGCGCAGACCGGCCACTCCCGCGTTTTCGCAGGGGACCATTACCGTCAGCTCGTTGTGGAGGATCTTGATCGTGAGGTATTCACGCTCGGTCCCCATCAGCTCGCGGGTCTCTTTCTTCAGCACCAAGCCCGCCCCATGATGCGGGTAGACGACCTTGTCGCCCTCCTCGAAGTCGCAGACGTATTCGACGTCCTCCTCGAAGACTGCCTCGATGGCCTCGTCTAGCTCGGGAATCGGTGGCTCCTTTCTGTCATCGACGGCGCCCATCGCCGTCAGCTCTGCAAGTACCGGTCGACCAGCTCGACCTCCTGGAACCGGCGCAGGCCCTCGCGGATGTCCTTGGCCCGAACGGGCCCGACTCCGTCGACGGCAGCGAGTTCGGCGTCGTCGGCCGCAAGGACCTCCGCCAACCCGCCCAGCTCGTGGACGATCTTCTGGACGACAAGCTTGGGAATGCGCGGGACCCGGCCCAGCGCGCGGTAGCCGCGCGAGGCCACCGGGAAGTCGAGGGTGTTGAGCTTGCGGTCGTAGCCGAGCAGCTCGCCGAGGCGACCGAAGTCGAGCACGTCCTGGTGCGGCATCCGGCCCAGCGCCTGCAGCGTCGCCGCCAGGCTGCCCTCGGTGTCTTCGACGGAGTAGTCGCGGATCAATGCCGTCTTGTCGGCAGCGACGCCGACCATCGTCTCCTCCAGCTGCATCTCGATCAGGCGCCCCTCGGTGCCGAGCTCGACGATGTAGCGCTCGACCTCGACCGCCATCCGCGTCACCAGCTCGGCTCGCTGCAGAACGGCAAGGGCGTCATGGAGGACGCTGCGGCCGTCGAACTCGAGCACCGTGAGGCGGCCCGAGACCTGGTCCAGGCGCTCGCGGTACTTCTCCAGCGTCGCCAGGCCCTGGTTGGCCTTGGCCAGCACTGCGGGGATCTCCTGCAGGATGTACTTGGTCCCCTCGACGTAGAGCGAGACGACGTCGCGTCGCTGCGAGATCGCGATCACCAGGGCGTCGGTCTGTTTGGAGACTCGCTCGGCGGTGCGGTGGCGGGTGCCGGTCTCCGAGGAGAGGATCGTCGGGTCCGGCATCAGCTGCACGTTGGCCCAGGCGATCGTCGTCGCCTCGCCGTTGAGCACGATCGCCCCGTCCATCTTCGCCACCTGGTAGAGCATCGCCGGCGTGTAGTCGACGTCGAGCTTGATCCCACCGGAGAGCATGTGGGAGATGTCATCGAGGTCGCCGACGACGATCAGGCCACCGGTGCGCGAGTGGACGATGTTGTCGATCCCCTCCCGCAGTGCGCCGCCCGGGGCGACGACATCGAGTGCCCTCAGCAACCGAGGATCTTGACGTTCGGAAAGCTCATGGAGCTCATCCCCAGGCGAAGGCGACATCCCCTCTAGGATGGCAAAAAGCGCTCTGGAATGCGGCCTGGCCATATCCGAGTGGAAAGCTCGGGTTGGCTGGTGTCAAACGAATCAATCACTCAAAAAATACGTTGTATGGGTTTCGCGCTTCAGAGGTGGAATCGCCGGTGATGCTGATGGTGCTGCAGGGCCGCGGAACCGGGGTCTTCGGCAGCCACCGCCCCCGGCGCCGGCGGGCTGGGATCGCGGACGAACGTCCAGGTGAGCCCGACGCCAACCGCGCAGAGCGCCGCCGGCACCCAGGTCGAACCGGCGATGGCGGCGGCGAACGAGTCGCCGTCTCCGAGCAGCGCGTGGAAGACGGCGCCGGTGGCGGCGAGGGCCACGGCACCCGCCAGCACCCGGTCCATCGCCAGCACCCCGGAGGCGATCCCGACCTTCTCCCCCGGCATCGCCGCCATCGCCGCCGTCGACATCGGCGCGTAGACGAGGCCAAGGGCGATCCCGAACAGGAGGTAAGCGAGGAGCACCACGGCGAAGGAGGTCTCGGCGCCGACCTGGGTCAGGAGCAGGAGGCCGCCGAGCCCGAAGACCATGCCGGCGGTCATCAGGCGGCGGGCGCCGAACCGACCGATCAGCCGCCCCGAGAAGGGCGAGACGAAGATCATCGGCGCGGTGATCGGCAGGACCAGCAGGCCGCTGGCGATCGGCGAGTGGCCGCGGACGTCCTGCAGGTACTGGGGCTGGAAGAACATCACCGCCCAGTAGGCGCCGACCAGGGCGAAGGCGGCGGCGCTGGCCCCGAAGTAGGGACGGTTGCGGAACAGGCCGAAGTCGACGATCGGGTCGCGCACGCGGTGCTCGGTCCACCAGAAGCCGGCGAGGGCGACGAGGCCCACGACCGCGAGGGCGAGCGTCGTCGTCGCCGACCACTGGCGCGACTGGACGAGCGCGAGGACGACGGCCGTGACCCCGACACTGAGCGCGACCAGGCCGGCCCAGTCGACCCTCGTACCGGCCTCGGGGTCGGTCGACTCCGGGGCAGCGAAGGCGGTGATCGCGACCCCGACCGCCGCCACCGGCAGGTTCATCCAGAAGATCACCCGCCAGTCGAGTTCGATCAGCAGACCGCCGGCAAGCGGCCCGATCGCCAGCGCCACCGCCGAGACGGCGGCCCAGATCCCCAGCGCCCGCGGCTGCTCCACGGTCGGGAACACGTTGCAGACCAGGGCCAGCGAAAGCGACAACATCGGCGCCGCCCCCGCCCCCTGCAGCACCCGCCCCACGATCAGCGTCACCTCGTCGCCGGCGGCGCCGGAGACAACCGAACCAGCCGCGAAGACCCCCATGCCGACGAGAAAGACCCGCTTGCGCCCAAACATGTCCCCAAGCCGCCCGGCAGTGACCACCAGCACCGCGATCGTCAACAGATACCCGTTCATCACCCACTGCAGCCCCTCGCCAGAGGCCCCCACATCCCCCCGAATCTCCGGCAACGCCAACGCAACCACCGTCGAATCGAGCATCAGCAAGAAGAGCCCCGAGCAAGCCCCGGCCAAGGTCCACCACTTGCGGTCCATCGCGCGAAGCTATCGGCGGGTGCGGCGGTGCTTTGCTCCAGGCATCGCCCCAAGCCGTCCCCGAAGCCGCTGTCGGCAGAGGGTCCGGTGCCCTTCCCCAGAGGCTCAAGAATTACGGCTCCGCACCCCTGGAGCTCGACCAGCTGCGCAACGGCCTCTGGGGGAGGGCACCGGACCCTCCCTCAACCAGCCGTCGTCTCGCGACTAGTGCTCAGCGACGAGGTCGCGGGCTGGGTCGATGCCCCAGCGCTCACCGACGGCAGCAAGGTCCTCGTCGAGGCCCCAGCGGTCCGGCTGCTCCTCGCCCTCGTGGGCCGGGCTAGCCCCCTTCAGGACCATGCTGCCGGTGTTGTCGCCGATCGCGCGGATCTCGGCGACGTCTTCCCCGGTCAGCCGCTGCTCCGCCGGCAGGTGGGCGAGTTCGACTCGCTTGGCCTCGATCGGGCAGGCCTCCTCCCCCGCCTCCTGGATCAGGGTCGGGGCGACGCACTCGACGGCCGGGTGCGCGAGGTTCCACTGGCAGGCGAGCTGGATCGGGGTGAGCTTCGCCCGTGCGGCGATCGGCAGCATCCGCTCCAGCTTCTCGGCCCCCGCCTCGATCCACCCCGCCGGGCGGAAGGAGCGATGGTCGGTCCGGGCCAGCTCCGCCCCCGGCTTCAGGTCGCCCCAGAAGAGGCCGCCGTAGTCGACGACGCGGGTCAGGACCTTGACGTCGTGGCGGGCGGCGGCGTCGAGGCAGAGTTCGCCCGGCCAGGGCTCGAGCGGGTTGAGGATGACCATCGCCCACTCGATGCGGTCGCCGAAGCGCTCCAAGCAGGCGATCAGGTCGAGGGTGAAGCCGTTGGCGGGGCCCGGGGCGACGCCGATCCGTTTCGTCAGGCCGGCCTCGCGCAGCGCCGCCATCCCGTCCCAGACCGCCTCGCTGGAGTAGCCGGTGCGGTCGGGGTTGTGCAGCAGCAGCAGGTCGAAGGAGGAGGCACCGATCCGCTCCAGGCTCGCCTCGGTCGCCATCCGCAGGTAGCCCGCGTACTCGTCGGGCCCGCGCAGGGCGGGGTCGGTGAAGCGGGGGAAGCCCTTCGGCCCGTTGCGCTCGCCCTCGTAGAAATCGTGGCCGACGGCGCCGACCAGGCAGTAGTCCGCAGGCGCCACACCGTCGAGGGCGCGTCCGAGCACCCGGTCCGCCTCCCCCTGTCCGTAGGCGTCGGCGGTCAGGACCGTGTCGATCCCACTCCCGGGCCGCAGCAGCCCTTCCAGCCGCTCCTCGGCGATCGCCTCGCCGAAATGCAGGAAGCGCCCGCCGCTCCAGGTGCCGATCGCGCTGCGGCCGGGCTCGCTCATGGGGCGGGCGTCAGGACTCGGCAGCGTCGTCGTGCGACGGCTCCTCGCCGTCGTCCAACCCGTGCTCGCCGTCGCTCTTCTTGGCGCCGACGCCGACCGCCTCCGGCTCGGGCTTCTCCGCCGGCTTCTGCTTCGGCTTCTTCGGGGCGATGATTTCCAGGCTGAGCGGGTGGTCCTCCTCGTCCCCGGCGGGGTCGCGGGCAACCATCACGGTCGAGCCGGGCGTCATCTCGCCCTGGCGCAGGACTTCGTCGGCGAGCGGGTCCTCGATGTAGCGCTGGATCGCGCGGCGCAGCGGCCGGGCGCCCATCGAGGGATCCCAGCCTTTCTCGACCAGCAGGTCCTTCGCCTCGTTGGTCAGCTCCAGCTGCAGTTCGTGCTCGGCAACCTGGACGCGGACCCGGGCGATCATCAGGTCGATGATCTCTTTGACCTCGTCCTTGGCCAGCTTGTGGAAGACGATCACCTCGTCGATCCGGTTGAGGAACTCGGGCCGGAAGACTTTTTTCAGGTCGCTCATGATCCGGTTCTTCATGTCGCCGTAGGACATCCCGGTCTCGTCGGAGACGGTGAACCCGATCGAGGTGTTCTTGGAGATCTCCGAGGCGCCGATGTTCGAGGTCATGATCACGATCGCGTTGCGGAAGTCGACCGTGCGGCCCTGGGCATCGGTCAGGCGCCCGTCCTCGAGGATCTGCAGGAGGATGTTGAAGACGTCCGGGTGCGCCTTCTCGATCTCGTCGAGCAGCAGCACCGAGTACGGCTTGCGCCGCACGGCCTCGGTCAGCTGGCCGCCCTCGTCGTAGCCGATGTAGCCCGGCGGTGAGCCGACCAGGCGGCTGACCGCGTGCTTCTCCATGTACTCGGACATGTCGATCCGGACCATCGCCTCCTCGTCGCCGAAGAGGAAGTCGGCGAGGGTGCGGGCGAGCTCGGTCTTGCCGACCCCGGAGGGGCCGAGGAAGATGAAGGAGCCGGCCGGGCGCTTGGGGTCCTTGATCCCGGCGCGCGAGCGGCGGATCGCTTTGGAGACGGCGGTGATCACGACCTCCTGGCCGATCACGCGCTTGTGCAGTTCCTCCTCCATGCGAATCAGTTTCTTGGTCTCGGCCTCGGTCAGTTTGAAGACCGGGATCCCGGTCCACATCGAGACGATGTCGGCGATCTCTTCCTCGCCGACGACCGGACGGTCGCCGCTCTCGCCCTCTGCCCACTCGTCTTCGAGCTGGCGCTTTTTCGTCGTCAGCTGGCGCTCGGTGTCGCGCAGGTTGGCGGCCTTTTCGAACTCCTGGGCCTCGATCGCCGCCTCCTTCTCGCGCCGCGTCGTCTCGATTTCCTCCTCGAGGTCGCGGTAGACCGGCGGCGTCGACATCGACTTGATGCGCATCCGCGAGCCGGCCTCGTCGATCAGGTCGATCGCCTTGTCCGGCAGGAAGCGGTCGGAGATGTAGCGGTCGGCGAGCTCGGCCGCAGCGGCCAGGGCGTCGTCGTTGATCGTCACCCGGTGGTGCTGTTCGTAGCGCTCGCGCAGGCCCTCGAGGATCTTCACCGTGTCCTCGGGCGAGGGCTGGTCGACCCTGATCTGGGCGAAGCGGCGCTCCAGCGCCGAATCGCGCTCGAGGTATTTGCGGTACTCGTCGAGGGTGGTGGCGCCGATCGTCTGCAGCTCGCCGCGTGCCAGGGCCGGCTTCAGGATCGAGGCGGCGTCGATCGCGCCCTCGGCGGCGCCGGCGCCGACCAAGTTGTGGAGCTCGTCGATGAAGAGGATGATGTCGCCGCGCTGGGTGATCTCCTTCATCACCTTCTTCAGGCGCTCCTCGAACTCGCCGCGGTACTTGGAGCCGGCAACCAGGGCGGCGAGGTCGAGCGTGTAGATCTGCTTGTTCTTCAGCAGCTCCGGCACCTCGCCTTTGTTGATCCGCGCGGCCAGGCCCTCGACCACGGCGGTCTTGCCGACACCTGGCTCGCCCAGCAGCACCGGGTTGTTCTTGGTGCGACGGGAGAGGATCTGCATGATCCGCTCGATCTCGGTCTCGCGACCGATCACGGGGTCGAGCTTGCCCTCCTCGGCGAGGCGGGTGAGGTTGCGACCGAACTGGTCGAGCAGTTTCGAAGACTTTTTGCCCTCGCCCGAACCGCCGCTGCCGCCGCCCTGTCGACGGCCGCCGGGGCCGGAGAGCATGCGGATGACCTCGTTGCGGATCTTGTCCGAGTCGGCGTCGAAGTCGAGCAGGATGCGGGCCGCGACGCCCTCGTTCTCGCGCACGAGGCCGAGCAGGATGTGCTCGGTGCCGATGTAGTTGTGGCCCAGCGAGAGCGCCTCGCGCAGCGCCAGCTCGAGCACCTTCTTGGCCCGCGGCGTGAACGGGATCTGGCCGGACGTGACCTCCTCGCCCGATCCGACGATGCGGACGACCTGCGAGCGAACGCGTTCGACGGTGATGTCGAGCGACTCCAGC
>DASTNW010000066.1:0-20098 GCA_035762685.1 Solirubrobacterales bacterium
GGTCGTGCGGGCGTCGATCTCGTACTCCTCGATGTGGATCGAGGTGAGTTCGTCGTCCTTGACCAGGCGCTCGGAGAGGATGATCGCGTCCTCGAAGTTGTAGCCCTCCCAGGACATGAAGGCGACCAGGCAGTTCTTGCCGAGGGCGATCTCACCGCCGCCGGTGGAGGAGCCGTCGGCGAGCACGTCGCCCTCCTTCACCGTCTGGCCGGTCTTGACGATCGGCCGCTGGTGGATGATCGTCCCCTGGTTGGAGCGCATGAACTTGTGCAGCAGATACTCGTCTTTCTTCGAGCCGCTGCTGACGATTATGCGCTCGGCATCGACGTGGCTGACTTCGCCACCGCTCTTGGCCAGCACCACGTCGCCGGTGTCGACCGCGGCGCGGCGCTCCATGCCGGTGCCGATCAGCGGCGGGTCCGGTTTCAGGAGCGGCACCGCCTGGCGCTGCATGTTGGAGCCCATCAGCGCCCGGTTGGCGTCGTCGTGCTCGAGGAACGGGATCAGCGAGGTCGCCACCGACCAGATCTGGGACGGTGAGACGTCCATCAGGTCGACTTCCTTGGGGGTGGCGGTCGCGTACTCCTGCTCGCCGGCGCGGACCAGCACCTGCGGGCCTTTCAGCTTGCCCGTCTTGGGGTCGAACTCGGAGTTCGCCTGGGCGATCACCTTGTCCTCCTCCTGGGTGGCGTCGTAGTGAACGATCTCTTTGCTGACGACGCCGTCTTCGACCAGCCTGTAGGGGGTCGTGACGAAACCGTGCTCCGACACCTCGGCGTAGGAGGCGAGCGAGCCGATCAGGCCGATGTTCGGTCCCTCCGGGGTCTCGATCGGGCACATCCGGCCGTAGTGGGTCGGGTGCACGTCTCGGACCTCGATCGGGGCCCGCTCACGGGTCAGGCCGCCGGCGCCGAGGGCCGAGAGCCGCCGCCTGTGGGTGAGCCCGGCGAGGGAGTTGGTCTGGTCCATGAACTGCGAGAGCTGCGAGGAGCCGAAGAACTCCTTCATCGCCGCCACGACCGGGCGGATGTTGATGATCGTCTGCGGGGTGATCGCGTCTGAGTCCTCGGTGGTGAGGCGCTCGCGGACCACGCGCTCCATCCGGTAGAGGCCGATCCGGAAGGCCTCCTGGATCAGCTCGCCGACCGTGCGCAGGCGGCGGTTGCCGAAGTGCTCGTACTCGTCGAGGTGCTCGTAGACGGGCTCGCGCGGGTAGGTGATCGCCTCGGCGGCGTAGTCTTTGATCGGGTTCTCCTCGTCGACCTCCTCGGGGATCCCGAGCAGCTTCGGCAGGGAGACCAGCTCCTTGACCAGGGCGATGATGTCGTCGTGGGTCAGCACCCGCGTCTCGAGGTCGATGTCGAGGTCGAGACGGGCGTTGAGCTTGTAGCGGCCGACCCGGGTCAGGTCGTAGCGCTTGGGGTCGAAGAAGAGCTGCTCGAGCAGGCCTTTGGCGGCGTCGACCGAGGGCGGCTCGCCCGGGCGCTGCTTTTTGAACAGCTCGATCAGGGCGCCCTCTTCGGTCCGGGTCGCCTCGGTGTCGGCCTCGATCGTGTGACGGATGTAGACCGAGTTGTCGAACATGTCGAGGAGCTGCTGGTCCTCGACGTAGCCCATCGCGCGCAGCAGCACCGTGACCGGCAGTTTGCGCTTGCGGTCGATGCGGACGAAGACTTTGCCTTTTTTGTCGACTTCGAGCTCGAGCCAGGAACCGCGGGCCGGCATCAGGTTGGCGATGAAGACCTGCTTTTCCGGGTCCTTCGGCGCCATCACGTAGGCGCCCGGCGAGCGCACGAGCTGGGTGACGACGACGCGCTCGGTGCCGTTGATGATGAAGGTGCCGCGCTCGGTCATCCACGGGAAGTCGCCCATGAAGACGGCCTGCTCGCGGATCTCGCCCGTCTCCTTGTTCTGGAAGGCGACGGTCGCGGTCAGCGGCCGTGAGAACGTCATGTCCTTCTCCCGGCACTCCTCGATCGAGTGCGGGGGATCCTCGAACTTGAACTCGCCGAAGACGATCTGCAGGTTCCCCGTGTAGTCCTCGATCGGGGATATGTCGTTGATCGTCTCTCGCAGTCCGCCGCTCTTCGGATCCGTCAGTTCCTCGAAGGAACGGCGCTGGATATCGATTAGGTGCGGGACTTCGAGTGGGTTCTCTAGGCGGGAAAAGCTCCTACGGGTTACGGGGGCAGCGTTCGAACGTGCCAAGTCGGCGACTCCTCGGGCGGTCAGAGGGACGTGGGTAAAGCGCAGATCTGGGCAGGGAAACTCAAATGGCGCGCGACCGCAGAAAATAACACACGGCGACACGCGCCTTCAAGCTTGGCTCCCCGACTGGGATCCGCACCGGCGATGCGGGCGGACCTATTTGAGCTCGACGGTGGCGCCGGCCTCCTCGAGTTCCGCTTTGAGCTTGTCGGCCTCGTCGCGTTCGACGCCCTCTTTGATCGCTTTCGGGGCCTCGTCGACGAGCGCCTTGGCCTCTTTGAGGCCGAGCCCGGTCGCCGACCGGACCACCTTGATCACGGGGACTTTCTGTCCGCCGACCTCGGCCAGGACAACGTCCACGGTCGAGGACTCCTCCTCGCCGCCGCCGTCGCCGGCCGGGGCGCCGGCTGCCGCCGGGGCCGCCGCCGCCACCGCGGTCGCGGAAACGCCGAACTCCTCCTCGAGCGCTTTGATCCGCTCGGAGAGCTCCAGGACGGAGATGCCTTTCAGCTCCTCGATCCAGTCCTCGGTTGAAGTCTTAGTTGCCATGCGTCGTTACCCCTCTTCCTCGTTCGAATCTTGATCCGAAGTCTCGTCGTCACTTGAAGTCTCGCCCTCAGCCGGGGCCTCGGCCTCTGCCGCTGGTGTGTCCTCGGCCTCGGGCTTGTCCTCCGCGGCCTCGTCCTCGGCGGGCGACTCCTCCGCCTCCTCCGTGACAGGGTCCGCAGCCGGGGCGCTCGGTGCCTCGCCAGAGACGAGCCCTTTCTCGGCGATCTGCCCCAGCTGCAGCGCCAGTCCCTGGATCATCGAGCCGAGGCCGCGGACCAGGCCGGTCAGCGGGCTGGCGACGACGCCGGCGAACTGGCCGTTGAGGACGTCGCGGGTGGGCAGGCGGGCGATCGACTTGAAGGACGCCTCGTCGAGCGAGGTCGTGTCCATGAAGCCGCCCTTGTAGGTGAGGACCTCGTGCTCTTTGTTGAAGGTGGAGATCGCTTTCGCGGCCTGGGCGGTGTCGCCGCGGACGAAGGTCAGGGCGGTCGGGCCCTGCAGCAGCTCCGCGAGTCGTTCCTCGCCCGCTTTCTCGGCGGCGATTTTCGTCAGCCGGTTCTTGACGATGCGGAAGCTGGCGTCGGCCTCGCGCAGTTTCGAGCGCAGCTCGGCCGCCTGGGAAACGCTGATGCCGCGGTAATCGACAGCGAAAATCGCCTCAGATGCCTCGATCTGGCCGGCGATCTCTTGTATGGCTGCTGACTTTTCCTCGCGGTTCATCGTCTCACCTGCACCGGGCTTCCACTGCCGACGGGCCTGAAAGTCGCCTATGGGGTGACTTATCGGCCCATCGACCACGTTGCCGGTGGTCTGGGGTTAGCGGCGGGGGAGTTTAGGCGGTTGCCGGCTCCGGTGCGGTCTCGCTCGGCGCGGGCTCGGCGTTGGCGCCGGCAAGCTCGCGGTCGCCGACCTTGGAGGCGTCGACGCGGATGCCGGGGCCCATCGTGCTCGCCAGGGTGCAGGAGATGATGTATTTGCCCTTGGCGGAAGCGGGCTTGGCGCGGACGATCTCCTCGACCACGGCGGTGAAGTTGTCGAGCAACTGGCCGGCGTCGAAGCTGGCCTTGCCGATTGCCATGTGGACGATCGCCTGGCGGTCGGTGCGGTATTCGACCTTGCCGGACTTCGACTCGCCGACGGCCTTCTCGATGTCGTCGGTGACGGTGCCGACCTTGGGATTCGGCATCTTGCCCTGGGGGCCGAGGACGCGGCCGAGTTTGCCGACCGTCGGCATCATGTCCGGGGTCGAGATCGCGACGTCGAAATCGGTCCAGCCCTCTTCGACTTTCTTCGCCAGGTCGTCGCCGCCGACGAAATCGGCGCCGGCGGCCTCCGCGTCGCGGGCCTGCTGGCCCTGGGCGAAGACGGCGATGGTGACGTCCTTGCCGAGGCCGTGCGGCAGCGCCAGCGTCCCGCGCAACTGCTCGTCGGCGTGGCGGACGTTGACCCCGAGCAGGACGTGGACCTCGATCGTCTCGTCGAACTTGGTGCTCGCCGTCGCTTTGACCAAGGCGATCGCCTCCGGCGGCGGGTAGGCGCGGTCGCGGTCGACTTTGTCGTACTGCTGGCGGTAGCGCTTGCCGTGGGCCACGGGTCTCCTATTTGACGTCGACGCCCATCGAGCGGGCAGTGCCGGCGATGATCTTCGAGGCGGCGTCGATGTCGTTGGCGTTGAGGTCGGGCATCTTGCGTTCGGCGATCTCGCGGATCTGGTCCTGGGAGATCGTCCCGACCTTGTTGACGTGGGGCTCACCGGAGCCCTTCGAAATCTTGATTGCTTCCTTGATCAGGATCGCGGCCGGCGGCGTCTTGGTGATGAAGGTGAAGGAGCGGTCCTCGTAGACCGTGATCTCGACCGGGATGATCGTCCCGCCTTCGTTCTGCGTCTGCGCGTTGAAGGCTTTGCAGAAGTCCATGATGTTGACGCCGTGCTGGCCCAGCGCCGGACCGACCGGCGGCGCCGGGTTGGCGTTGCCGGCCTGGATCTGCAGCTTGATGAGGGTGAGGACTTTTTTGGCCATCGGGGTCGGAGAGGGTAGCGGTCCGTGGCCTAAATCTTCTTTACCTGGTCGTAGCCGACCTCGACCGGGGTCTCGCGGCCGAAGATCGAGACCAGGACCTTGAGTTTGGCCGCGTCCTCGTTGATCTCGGCGATCTCGCCGGAGAAGTCGGAGAGCGGGCCGGCGATGACTTTGACCGATTCGCCGATCGCGAACTGGGCCTGGGTGCGGGGGCGCTCGGCGGCCTCGCGATGCAGCAGGCGATCGACCTCCGGTTTGGAGAGCGGCACCGGCTTGTTGCGCGAGCCGACGAAGCCGGTGACGCCGGGGGTGTTCTTGACCAGGCCCCAAGCGTCGTCGGTCATCTCCATGTTGACGAGGACGTAGCCCGGCATCGTCCGTTTCTCGCTCTGGACTTTCTGCCCGTCCTTCATCTCCGAGACCTGCTCGGTGGGGACGACGACCTGCCGCACGTTGCGGTTCTGGCTCATCGTCTGGACCCGGTGCTCGAGGTTGTGCTTGACCTTGTTCTCGTGCCCGGAGTAGGTGTTGATCACGTACCAGCGATACAAGTGGAAGCCTTTGTTCGGGGAGCCTGAGCTACAGGATCCGCTGGATGAGGAAGTTGAAAGCGGCGTCGAGAGCGCCGAGGTAGGCCGCCGCGACGGCGACGAAGATGACGGTGACGGCGGTCGCCTGGATCAGGGTGTCCCGGTCCGGCCACTGGACTTTTTTCAGCTCCTGCCAGCAGGAGACGAAGAAGCCGATCACGCCGCCGCGCTGGCGTTCGCTCTTGGCCTGTTTCTGTTTCTTGGCCAGCTGCTCGCGCTCGCGCCGCTTCTGCTCGGCGCGCTGCCGTTTCTCCGCTTCCTTCTGCGCTTTTGCTTCGGCGCGGCGGGCGGAGCGCGGCTTTGGCGCGTCGGGGGTCTCCAGCTGCGACTCGGAGGCGCCAGCGGCGATCCCGGCCTCGACCGCCTCTACCTCGGCCACCTCGCCGGAGACGGGAACCTGGGTGTCGTGCTGGGCGCGCGACTCGGCGCGCCCGCCGTCGGAGCGTTTCCGCTCCTCAGCTTCCCGAGCCCGGCGCTCGGCCTTGCGCTGTGCGCGGGTCTTGGCCATTGGCGACTACCGGGTCTCCTTATGGGCCGTGTGGTGGCCACACCAGCGACAGAACTTGCGCATCTCGATTCGGTCCGGCGAGTTGCGCCGAGACTTGTTGGTCTGGTAATTCCGTCGCTTGCAGTCTTCGCAAGCCAAAGTCACCGCGATGCGGACATCTCCGCGAGCCATTACTTCTCCCTCGTTCCTGAGGACGGTCGTTGCAAAAGAAAACCCCGGGCCCGAGGCACGAGGCTGAGCGAAGGATAGCGGCCTGACGCGGGCCGGCGACGGTTGCCTCTTCCCAGCCCAGGGTCGCTTTCCCCGGTTTACCTAATTTTTTGTAAAGTCGCTTTTGATCCAATCCATCCAAGTGGCCTGGAGGCGAATGCTGGGACCAATCGAAAGCGGCGGTCTCTGCGATCGGGACCAGTTCGTGGAAGCGGTCGAAGAGCGGATCCTCGATCCGCGCTACCGGCAGGATCCGGGCGCGCTGTTGCTGCTCGATATCGACGCCTTCCACCTCGTCAACGACTCGCTGGGGCACGAAGCGGGAGACCGGCTGCTCGCCGCGGTCGGGACGATGCTGCGCGAGGAGTCGCGGTCGGAGGATCTGCCGGGGCGAATCTGCGCCGATGAATTTGCCCTGCTGCTGACCCGGGGCGACCCGGCCGAAGCGATGGCGGCGGCGGAGCGGCTGATCGGGCTGGTCCGCGAGCGGGGGAAGCCGGCGGTGGGCGCCAGCGTCGGCATCGCCAACTTCGGCGGGACCGGCGAGGCGGTGACGGCGGAAGGCCTGATGATCGCCGCCGACATCGCCCTCTGCGAAGCCAAGGAAAGGGGCGGCGGCCGGGCCGTCAGTTGTCTCGACGGCCCGAACGGGAAGCTGACCTGGCCGGAGCGGATCCGCGACGCGATCGACCGGCAGAAGATCGTCGTCTACGCGCAGCCGATCTTCGATCTGCGCAGCCATCGCGTCGCCCGCGAGGAGCTGCTGGTGCGGATGCTCGACGACGACGGCGACGTGATCCCGCCCTCCTCCTTCCTGCCGACCGCGGAGCGCTTCGGCCTGATCGCCGAGATCGACCGGCTGGTGCTCTCGAAGGCGGTGGAGCTGGCCGGCCGATCGCGGCCGATCGCGGTCAACGTCTCCGGGGGGTCGCTCTCGGACCCGGACCTGATCGCCGACGTGCGCCAGGCGATCGCCGACGGGCTCAACCCGGGCTGGCTCGACTTCGAGATCACCGAGACGGCGGCGATCTCGAACATGGATCGGGCCAGGGAGTTCGCCGAGGAGGTGACCGGGATGGGATGCGGTCTCGGCCTCGACGACTTCGGGACCGGCTTCAGCTCCTTCAGCTACTTGAAGGAACTGCCGGTCCAGCACCTCAAGATCGACCTCGAGTTCATCCGTGACCTCCGCACTTCCCCGGTCGACCGGCGCCTGGTCCACGCGATGGCCGAGTTCGCCCGCGCGTTCGGTCAGGAGACCGTCGCCGAGGGCGTCGAGGACGCGGAGACGCTGGCCCTGGTGCGCGGCTGCGGAATCGACTACGCCCAGGGCTTCCACATCGGCAAGCCGGTCGTCGTCGACGGCGTGTCGACCGGCGCCGCGGCCTGAACCGGCGCGGTCGCCAGCCCGGCTAGAGACCGAGCGTTTTGGCGATGATGTTGCGCTGGATCTCCGAGGTGCCGCCGTAGATGGTGGAGACCAGCGAGGTGCGGACGAGACGCTCCATGTCGTACTCGGAGGAGTAGCCGTAGCCGCCCATCAGCTGCATCCCCTCGAGCGTGGTGCGCTTGGCGACTTCGGTCACGAAGAGCTTCACCATCGAGGCCTGCTGGGGCAGCATCCGGTCCGGGTCCTCGTCGGTCAGGGCGGCGACCCAGCGGGTCATCAGGCGCGCCGCCTCGAGGTCGGTGGCGAGGTCGGCGAGGCGATGCTGGAGCGCCTGGAAGGAGCCGATCGGGCGACCGAACTGCTTGCGCTCCTTTACATAGAGCAGGACGTCATCGAAGGCGCGCTGGGCGATGCCCAGCATCGTCGCGGCGAGGATCAGCCGCTCGACGTTGAGCCCGGCCATCAGCTGGGTCCAGGCCTGGTCGACCTCGCCCAGCACCGCCTCGGCCGGGACGGCGCAATCGGTGAAGTAGAGGTGATTGGTCTCGCGCCCGCCCATCGTGTCGATCGGGACCGTCTCCATCCCCTCGGCGTCGCGCGGCACCCAGATCATCGTCATCCCCTCGTGCTTGTTCTCGCCCTTGGTGGTGCGACAGACGACGAGCACGTGATCAGCGATGTGGGCGTTGGAGCAGAAGACCTTCTGGCCGTTGAGGACGAAACCGCCGTCGACCCGCTCGGCCGTGCAGGTGAGGGCGCCGACGTCGGAGCCGGCCTCGGGCTCGGTCATCGCGATCGCCTCGACCGCGCCCGCGGCGATGCCACCGAGGACCTCCTGCTTCTGCTCCTCGCTGCCGAAGCGCTGGGTGGCGCCGGCGACGATCAGCGTCGTCGCGTAGCCGCCGATCGGGGCCAGCCCGCGCGAGGTCTCCTCCATGAACAGGCAGGCGTCGAGCATCGAGCCGCCGGAGCCGCCGTACTGCTCGGGGATCGTCACCCCGAGCCAGCCCAGCTCCGCCATCTGCTTGTAGATGTCGAAGTTGTGGTGCTCCTTGTAGCCGTCGGTGAGCCGCTCTCGCTGGTCCTGCGTCCCGCACTCGCGGTCACAGAAGTCGCGGATGGCGTCGACGAAGTCGCTCTGCTCGTCGGTGAGGGCGAAGTCCACGGCGAGAGCCTATTGCGTGGGAGCGGCGCCGGCCGCCTGACCCTCAGTTGATGCCGTATGAGTTAGTAACTCACGATATACTGCATTTCATGATAGCCCCCATAATCGACCGCACGCAGGAACTCGCTCGACTGACCGAGGCGATCGAGCGGCCGCCCCAGCTCGTGGTCCTGCGGGGGCGACGCCGGGTCGGCAAGAGCTTCCTCCTAGTGCATGCCCTGGCTCGACATCGCGGCGTCTTCTTCCAGGCCGACGAGCAGACCGAGCGCGCGCACCTCGACCTCTTCGCGACCGAGGTGTCGACTCTGCTCAAGCCCAGAGTGCCGCTTCGTTTCGAGACCTGGGACGAAGCGCTGGAGACCTTGGGTGCGCTGGCGCAAGAGGGGCCCCTGGCGATCGTGCTCGACGAGTTCCAGTGGTTGCAGGCGGCGCAACCGTCGCTCGACTCGATCCTGCAGCGACACTGGGACCGTTGGCAGCGCCAGGGCACTCCGATCACGTTGGTTCTCAGCGGCAGCGCCCTGCGCTTGATGGAGCGGCTGCTGGACCCCGGGGCGCCGCTATACGGCCGCGCCGATTACAGGCCCCTCCTCCTGCCCCTCGACTTCCGCGATGCCTCCCGATTCGCCCCCAGGAACCTCGACGCCGAGCAGAAGCTGCGGCGCTTTGCGGTGCTCGGAGGAACGCCGCAGTACCAGGTCTGGGCGGGGGAGGACTCCCTCGAGGATTTGATCGCCGAGCGCGTCCTCAGCAAAGGGGAGTCGCTGTACGAGGAGCCGCTGCACCTGCTGCGCGAGGAGCAGGAGATCCGCGATCCCGCCAATTACTTCGCAATCGTCCGGGAGATCGCGGCTGGGCGGACCCGCACCGGGGAAATCTCAAATGCGACGCAGCTGCCCACGCCCAACCTGGCGAAGATGCTCAGTCGCCTCGAAGCGCTCGGCTACCTCGAAGGTCGGGCGCCACTGGGACCGAACGAACCAGAGGCGAAGCGAGCCAGCTACCGCCTCGTAGACCCCTTCTTCCGCTTCTGGTTTCGCTTCGTCTTCCCAAACCGCAGCCTGCTCGAGCGCGGTCGCGTCAAGGCCGTCCTGCAAATCGTCAGGCGCGACATGGACACGTTCATGGGCAAGGCGTTCGAGGATTGCTGCCGCGAATGGGCCGGCCGCTACGCCGGCGACGCCCTCCCGGCCTCTCAGCACCTCGGCAACTGGTGGTCGCGAGATGGCCAGGTCGAGATCGACATCGTCGGCGCCTCCCGCGGCCGGTACGACCTGCTCGGCTCATGCAAGTGGGGCCAGGAAGCACCAACTGCGGCCCTCGGCCAGTTGCTTTCCCACCGCGACTCGCTGCCCCGGGCCGGCTCGGCTCGCCTGGCGATCTTCGCCCGCGGCTTCGAGCCCGAACTCGAACGGCGGGCAAAGGAGGAGCAGGTGTCCTTGGTCACGGCGGAGCGCCTCTTCCGGTAGGCGAGCGCGCCTCCCAAACGAGCCTGCGGGCTCGTTCGATCTCGCTGACCGGGTCGATCCGCTCGTCGCGATCTTCGAACTCGGCCAGCTGCTCGGAGTAGGTCTCGTCGAGGACGCGGATGCCGTGGCCCTGGATGCGGGCGAGCCGCTGCAGGCTCATGCCCGAGGCGAGCATCAGGGCAGAGTGGGTGTGGCGACCGAGGTCATAGGGGCGCGTCGAGGCGAGGCCGGCGACGGACTCGCGCACCGCGCTCGGCGTGGAAAGGCCCTGGCGCCACCTCCCCCACCCCACTTCGACGCGCTCGAGCGCCGGCGCGAAATGGCGGCGGCGATAGTTGCGCCAGTCGGTCTCGACCCAGTGCCTCCCAGTGCGAGTGCGAAATAGGTAGTCCTCGGCGGCATCGCCGCTCAGCCGCCGCATCGCGACGAGGTCGTCGCGCAGCGGTTCGAGCAACGGCGCCGTGCGCTCCCCGCCTGCCTTGGTGCCGGCGAGGATCTCGGTGCCGCTGAGGCGCCGCGCGATCGAGACACGGCCTTCGAGATCGCTCCAGCGCAGCGCGAGGGCCTCGCCCGGACGGCAGCCGGTCATCGCCATCAGGCTGACGAGGAGGGCGTCGCGCATCGCCGCCAGCGGCCGTAGCGGGCCGATTCGAGATGAGTTGACGAGTAACTCGCAGCGGACCCGCTCGACCACGACCGGCCCCCAGACCAAGGGCTGGCGGCGGCGCCTGGCGCGGGGCTTGGCAAGCAGGGCGACGGGATTGCCGGTGACTCCGGTCGAGCGCGGACGCCGTGCCGCCTCGCCGAAGATGCTCGAGAGGATGCCGATCGCCTTGACGATCGTGGGAGCGCCGACCCCAGCCCGTTCGAGGCCGTCCTGCCACTCGACCAGGTCCTCGACGTCGATCGCCGCGATCGGGCGCTGGCCGAGCGCCGGCAGGACGTGCCGGCGGTAGACGATCGAGTCGCGCTCGCAGGTCTTCGCGGCGAGCCGGCGCCTCGCAAGCGGCGCCCAGGTCTCCTCGACGAAAGTCGCCAGAGTCGGCGGTTTCCCCGAGCTCCTCGCGGTCATCATTTGCTTAGGGCCCGAGGCGCATGATTTCGCCCCCGGCCTGCATTCAGTCGCTGTACCGTGTGCCCATCCGCGCCAAGAAGCGGATCGGCAATTGGACGCCGGATGGAAAAGCGGAGCTCGCCGCCCTGCGAAGAGATTTCCAGGAGCTCACCCCGGCGCAGCGTGTCGAACAGGTCTTCGAGCTCTCGCGGTTCATGTCACGGATGGCCGCGGCGGGCCGCCGCCAGCGCGGTGGCTGAGCTCGACATCCAAGGGATCCTCGCGAGCTGGTCGAGGAGGGGGTCGAGTTCCTCATCATCGGGGGCGTCGCCGTTGGCTATCACGGCCACATCCGAGCGACGAAGGACGTAGATGTGGTGCCAGCGCCCGACAGCGCGAACCTGAAAAGACTCTCCTCGCGCCTGCCGCCGTAGCGGACGAGATCGACGGCCTGCCGATCAAGGTCGTCAGCTACAAGGATCTCATCGCGCTGAAGGAGGCCGCGGGCAGGCCCGAAGACCTCTTCGATCTCGAACGCCTGCGGCGGGCCCGGAGCAAATAGCTGCGGCCGCAGGTTCAGAAGCCCGGAACGAGACTCGAACTCGTGACCCCTTCCTTACCATGGAAGTGCTCTACCAACTGAGCTATCCGGGCGGAGCGATCAACTTTAGCGGCGTGACGCGAGGGCCGCATGGGACGAGAATGCTCAGGTGTCGAGGCTGCGCGGCCTCTTCGCGATTGATCTCCGCCGCGTCACTCGCGGCTGAAGACCTGTTCGACGAAAAAGCGGGCGGCGGCGTCGAGGCGGTCGCCGTAGGTGCGCTCGGCGACGGCCAGGACCTGATCGGCTTGCTCGAGGCCCAACTCGGCGGCCAACAGGCGCAGGTCGGCCTCGTCCTCGCCGACCCGATGGGCGAGGACCTTGAGCGCAAGCAGAGTCTCGGGCGATGCCGCGAGGCACCGTAGTCCGGGTAGATCGAGCACGGGCGCGGCGGCCGGATCGTTCCCCTCGAGAAAACCCTTGACGGCGTCGTTGAGCCAGCCCGAAGGCAGCCCGCGCTGCTCCGCCACCACCGCTGCCGCCTCGTACACGACGTTCTTCGGCTCGAAGACCGCGTCGATGTCGCGCGTCGACCGCCGCTCGTCGAACGCAAGGGCGATCGCCGCCCCGCCGACCACGTACATCTCAGCGCTGACGTTGCGGCGATCCAGCTCGGTCGCGAGGGCGGTGAGCGCCTCGATGATCTCGTCGCGGTCCATCGCTCAAACGCGGTGCAGGGAGCGCTCTGGGATGAAGACCCCACGGCGGCGGAAAGCGGCCGGTGCCTGGGCAATGGAAATGGCGCGGAAGCCGGGCACATCGCTGACGAACCAGAAGCGGTCGAGGAAACGGTCGGGCTCGACCGACCAGGCGGGCCGGTCGAAGCCATGGGCCGCCGCGAGGTGCTCGGCCAGTGCTCCGAGATAGGCGTCGTGGCGCTGGGCGCCGGTTGCCACGGGTCGCTCGGCGACGGCTTCGGCGCGCAGGCGATCGTCGCTCCGGAGGGAGAACTGGTCGAGGAACTCGCGAACGGCATGGCTGAAGTCCTCCCCGGCCGCTGCACGTCGGGCCACGCCCGCCAGGGTCTCCGCCAGCCGCTCGGGCGCGGGAGGGTGCGAGGCGAGCCAGTCGGAGCGCGTGTTGAAGGCCTCTGCCATCAATCGCAAATGGTAGGTGGTGGAAGCGGGGCCGCGATCGCTCGCGGCCCCGCTCTCGGTACTCGGGTGCTGCTGGAGGAACAGCCCTAGAGGATCCCGAACAGGGTGCTGGATCCCGTGTAGGTGCCGTTGGTGTAGTCACCGGTCGTGCATTTGCCGGCTCCGGTTCCCGCCTCCTGGTGGTAGTCGATGCCTTTCACGTTGAGGCCGAGCGCGATCGTGCCCGCTTCGTTTTTGAACGTGAGACCTTCCGCATCGGTGGTCTGGGTCGGGATCGTCACCGTGCATTTACTGCCGGCGACGACTTCGATCGCTTTGCCTGCCGGGCAGGAGATGTCGGTATGGCCCGCGTAGAGCCCGCCGGCTTCCGGCGCCGCGATGAATTTGGTCGCGTAGCTGCAGCCGTTCATTTTCACGGACCCGATGACACCGGAGAACGTGCAACCGCCGTATTCGGCCTGCATCGACCACTGGGTCGCCTGGTTCGGCACGCTCGCGCTGAAGTTCGCCGAAGTGCACGACGTGCTCCCGTACTGGAAGCCGAGGGCGTGTTTGCCGCTGGCGTTCTGTTCGCCGCCGACCAATAGCGGTTCACCCGAACCCATGAGATGGGGGGTTCCACTGAAATACTGGACGTTGATCGGCGAACGGTCGCTCACCCGCAGACCGGTCTGTTTGCCCGAGTAGGAAGCCTGCAGCGTCCAGTTGCCTTCCCATTTCCCATCGGAAAAGGTACCCGGAGGACAGGCCCAACCGCCGGTTTGGGTGTGTTTGAGGCCGATTGCCTGAGCATTGATCCTCACCGTTGCGGTGCTTCCCGAGCCGAGGTTTTCGTAGGTGGCTTTCAAGCCCGTCTGGGCGGGGATCGTCGCCTGGCAGGGGCCCGGCGAACTCTCGATCTGGATCGTGGTGCCCGCCGGGCACACGATGTCGAAACTGCCTTCGAAAAGCGTCGAAGAGACCTTGGCGCCCGGGCGATAGACGAAGATGCAACCGTTCATTTTCATAACCAGTTCGCTGCCCACGTAGGTACACGTCGTGTTGCTGAGTTTCGGTTCCAGCGCTTTGGTCGAGCCTTCCTGCGTCGCGCTCAACGATGGCGCGTTGCAGTTGGTCGTGAGACCGTGGAGGGTGACCGCGTGGGTTTCGGAGCTGGAGGACGTGATCGCCGCCGGGAATTGGTCGGCGACGAATCCCGATGCCGATGCTCCCGTGGCGCCCACCGCCGCGGTTAGGGCCAGCGCCGCGAGCACGGCGAGGCCGACGTTTCTGATGCGTTTCACTTACTACCTCCCTTAGTTCCGGCAGCATTCAGCCGCCGGGGCCGATTGACGGGTAGTTCCCTGCGACCCGAACCTCTCAGTCGCGCTGGGGGTTCCGTCGCGTCGATTCGGCACCGGGCAAATCCTTTTGTGTCGCGCCTCGCGACACCTCGGCCCACCGGCCCCAGGGCGCGTTCAACTGCTCGAGGCGCAGGGCGGCCTCGAGCTCGGCCGCGTGCGCGCTCAGCGGCCCTCCGAGCAGCCGCTCGGCGGCCTGCAACCGCCGCTGGACGGTGCGGCGAGCTACCTTCAACACCGCCGCGGCGGAGGTGACGTTGCGGTCGTTGGCGAAGTAGACGAGCAGCGTCTCCTTCAGCGCTAGACCCCCGTCGCGCTTCCCGGCCAACGGAGCCGAGTACAGCTCCCGCAACGAGGCCACCAGGAGATCGTCGCGGAGCATCGAGGCGAGCAGCGCGACCCCCGAGTAGCGGACCGCCCGTTGCCCACCGCGGAGGGCGATCGGCAGCGCGGCGCGGGCCTGGCGGTGGGTGAGGCGCCAGCCCTCGAGCCCCGCTCCCGGCTCCCCGACGGCCAGCGTCAAGTCGACGGGCCAGGTTCGGTCCAGGAGCTCGTCGACCGCGTCGGAGTCGAACTCCCGCCGCGAGCCCAACCAGGCCCAGACGGCGCCCTCCTCGCGCCGGACCAAGAGCAGGCGGCAGTCGCGCGACAGCGCCACCCGCTGCAGCGCCTCCGCCGCCTCGGCGCCGACGGCGACGAGGCCGAGGTGGTGGCCGTCGAGCTCGTACGCCAGATCTGCTGTGCCGACCAGCTCGCCCGCCAGCAGCCTCCTGACGCGGTCGGCCCGGCGCTGCTCGGCGCTGTTCAGCAGGCCGCTCTGCTCGCGCCTGTACTCCTCGCCGACGGCAGCCAGCAGGCGGTCCAGGAGCGCGGCCTGGCCGCGCAAGAGCTCCTGGTAGGCGTTGCCCTTAAGGCTGTCCTCGGCCGCGGCCTCCTGGATGACGAGATCCCCCAGCAGTGTGTAGCCAGCGAGGTAGCGGCGCAGGACCGTGTCGAGGCTGACGCCCGCCCGGGCAGCCATCCGCGCCTGGGCCAGCAGCACGGGTGGGATCGGCGGCGGGCTGTCCCCGCTGCGCTCCAGCGCGGCCAGGCCATGCTCGAGGGCAACGGATACCGCCGCGCGCAGGCCGTGGGCGTACTCGGGGCCCTCGCGCGTGCTCGGCCGCGAGATCGCATACATCCGCGTCAGCGTGGCCTGCTCGACCTCCGCCTGGCGCCCCCGCAACCGGGCGGCGATCAGCGTGCGTGCCTGCTCGACCGTCCTGGCCATCTGCAGCGGGAAGGACCGTCTGGGGGGATCTCGCGCCTAGGCCGCCCCGCGCCGCTTCGCCTTCGAGGATTTGGCCTTCGGGCAGCGCGGCTTCACCACCGGCTTGAACACGTGCTTCTTGCCGTTCTGCCCGGTGAAGTCGGCCTTCGCCTTATTCGTGGAGCGGCAGAGGTTGGTGCTGTTGACGATCAACCCTTTCTTGCCGCCCTGCATGGTCAGGGTGAACTTCGTCACCGGGGCGTCGGGGACGAGCTCGAAGGTGTTCCTGATCTGCCCCTCGCCGACCGAGTCGATCCTGCCGACCAGGTTGAAGTCGATCTTCTGCGAGTGCAGCGCGGCGACGAGGTCGGGCAACGGGTTGGAGGAGGAGCGCAGGATCACCGGACCCTCGATCGGCTCGTCGAGCAATGGCGTGATCGCTTTCGCGTAGCCGTAGATCGAGCCGGCCGGGCACTGGGAGCCGTTGCCCGCTCCGGCTTTGAACTGCACCCTCGTGCAGATCGTTTTGATGTGGGCCTGATCGAGGAAGGCCGAATGCGGCAGCGTCACCTTCGCCTTGCCGATGTTGGCGTCCCCAGGCCTGGCGGTGAGAACGGCCTTGAAGGCCGGGTTCTGGCCGCGTTTGGTGCCGCCCTTGAGGCTGAGCGCCAGCTTCGGACCGAAGCCGAGGCTGGCGCAGTCGGCCGCCTGGAAGGGCGAGGTGACGGTGAAGGGCTGATCGTCCGATGCCGAGCCGAAGTCGTGCCCCGATCCGATCACCGTGGAGGCGGTCGAGGTCTTCTTGCAGCTGGTCGGGTTGAGGACGAACTGGGAGCGGTCCACGTAGGCGCGGATGTCCCTTGCGTGCACCGGGATTCCTTTGATGATGTGGGGAATCGGGTCTGAGCCGGTGGCGTCGATGAAGACTTCCGCCGTTTCGGGGTTCACTTCCAGGGCCTCGCGGATCACCACGGTGCCGAGGTCGAAGGGACCGACCTTGGCGGCGGTGATCGCGGCGATCGAGAGCGCGGAGCCGTGGTAGGGGCCGGCAAGGTAGATCTTGCCGGGGGCGTAGGCGAGGCTGGGGCCGACGCCAGCGCCGGCCAGGCTCCTTCCGACCTGACTTGCTGCCGGGCAGCTCGGGCTGTCGAGCTCTTCCTGGCCCCCATGCGCTCCCGTCCGCGCTTTCGCGGCGGCGATCGCGGAATCGGGGCAGAAGGGGATCCCGGCCAATTTGCCGACTATCCCCGGCGGCAGCTTGATCGAGAAGCGGGTGAACTCGCCTTCGCCGTCGTTGCGGGAGAGGCGCAGGTTGAACGGCGAGTAGGTGCCGGCGGCGTTGTTGATCGTGCCGGCCACCAGGCCCGGGTGGAACGGCGGGGTGCCGCCCGAAGGGCAGGGCCCGGCATTGGGACCGGTGATGATCTGGAAGGTCGAGGTCGAAGTGACCGGCGGCCCTCCCGCCCAGGGGGTGAGCAGCGCCTCCGCGGCATAGGTGCCGCAGCCCGGAGGAGAAGCCAGCGGGCTCCTGGTTCCCTCGCGGAAGTGCAGCCGGAAGTGGCTGAACGGGAGCTGGGGCAGGTCGTCGGCAACCGTGGTGATGCGGCCCGTGACCGGGTCGTTTTCGACCTTCAGCGCCTGCTTGAGGACGATGCCCAGGTTCGGGTTCTTGATCACGATGTAGAGGGCGAGCAGCGAGTTGAACTCGTTCTCGTAGGGCTTGGCGATGAACAGGGCGCCGTCGACGTTTTCGTCGAGTAGCGGCGTCTCCACTTCGACCGTGCCGATCTTCGACGCGTTGGGGCAGCCGGCGCCGGGATCGGAGAACGCGGTCTCGCGTTTCAGCTCGGCTTCGGTGCAGACGTTCAGCCCTTCGGCGATCGAGGGGTTGGTGGTGAAGCCCTCGGGCAGCGTTACGACCGCCCGTTTGATGTCGGAGTCGGCCGTCGCCTCATAGGAAGGGTTGGTCAGCCCCTCGTTGTCGACGTCGAGGCTGAAGTCCAGGCCGGTCGCGCTCTGGGCTGCCTTGGTCGTCGGCTTGGCGGTGATCGAGGGGCCGAAGCCGAGTTTGCCGCAGCCGGTCATTCCCTCACTCTGCGCGTCGCCGCGAACCCAGGTGCCGGGGCTCTGCCAGGAGTCGATGTCGAAGATCGTCTGAAGTGGCCCGGTGCAGCTACGCGGCAGCGTGATGAAGGGCTCCGGGGCAAGGTCGATCGAGCATTTTTCGGTGGTCTTCAGGCAGTAGCCACGATCGTCGTCATGGGCCGGGTCGGCGGGCTTGCCCCACAGCACGAGCTGCGAGCCGCTTACCTGGGCCGCCTGGGAGATCGAGCTGACGGTGGCAAAGAGGTTGCGCTTGCCTTCGCCCCGCACGCCGCCTTCGATCACCGCCGAGACGCCGGCCAGGCGGAAGCCGAGCTTGGAGGCGACGCCGGGCGCGCGCTCGAGGTTGTAGACAGGATTGCGATCCCCCCCACTCACGACCCCGTCCAGGCGCACTTCGAGGTAGCCGACCACCGTGTTCAGCGGGCAGTTGGGTTCGGGTTCGCCGGTTATCGGGTGGGTGGGAACGTCGCGGAAGTCTGCGCTCGAGCAGAGCGGAGTCGCGTTGGGATCGACCGCGAAGCCGGGCGGCAGCTCGGCCACCACGTCTTTGATCGCGCCGTCCGGAACGACGCCCTGTTCGGGGTCGACCACGGTGTTGAAGTCCAGCGTGGTCGTCATCGCGAACGGGTGAGAGCCGGCCTGGGTGGCGGCGGTGCCGTCTTTGTTGGTGAAGCTCAGCGCCTGGTCTTTGAGGCCGAACTCGGCGCACGCCGGCGTGGCGAGGAGCAAGCCGGTCAGAGACAGCGCAACTAGGATCGTAGTGACTCGCCTGCTCATCGTCCTGCCCTTCCGTTGGTGTTTTGTTTGGGTGCGGTTCTTTTCGCGCGCGCAGCTTTCCTCGGCTCCACGCAGCGGCCCCTGCGGCGGACCTTGGGCTTGGTGCAGCGCGGCCTGCTCGGTCCCTCACTGAGGTTGCCGGCGCCCTCGAAGCTGGCCGAGGCGGGGGTCGGGTCATCGGGCGGCGCCGGCGGCCCCTGGCAGGCTTCGCCTTCACAGGCGCCCGGGGGGGTCGGCGGGGCCGGCAGGCCGCCGCCGATGCGGGCGTCGTAGATGTCGATCAGCCCCGGGTCTTGTGGAAGCAGGCTGGAGGCGGTTTTGAAGAAGACGTCGCGTCCATTGGGGCTGGCGTCGATCAGTTCTGAGTCATCGGGGCTCTTGCCCGAGGAGATCAGGCTGAGGCAGCCTTGTGAGGAGGGGACGTAGAGGGCGGCGCCGCGTTCGGTGCACTGCGCTGCTCCCGTGGCTGCTTCCCACTCATAGACGTCGGCGGCGCCGTTGGTGTCGGTCGGCAAGAGGGCGTCATAGCTGTTGAAGAAGAGGTGGCGACCGTCCTCAGAGAGTGCCCGGGGGGCGAAGTCCTGGGTCTCCCAGGCCGGAAGCAGGGCGGCGACGCGGCGGGTGTTGGCTTCTGCGCCTTCGATTTCTCGCCCTCTGGGCCGCTGCCCGCTCGGGCTACAGGAGACGCAGAGCAGTTCATCAGCGCTGGCCGAGTAGCGGTAGAGCTCCATGTTGGCGACGCCGTCTTTGGCGTCTTTGTTGTCGTATCCGGTCAGCGGGGCGGCGGAGAGGAAGGCCAGGGTGCCGCCGTCGGGGGAGATCCGGGTCGAGCGCTTGATCGGCTCCGGGGCGGTGACCGAGACCGGCGTCTGCCCGAAGCTTCCGTTTATGTCCGCCGCCGCCAGCGTCCCCACCAGCTTCGTCGTGGCCGCTTCGCGCAAATAGAGGTTCGGCTGCCCCGCGCTCCCTTCTCCCCCGATCGCTTCGCTGGAGACGAAGTAGAGGCGGGCGAGGTTCTCGCTGGCTCCGACCACTCCCTGGGAGCCTTTGGCGATCGATTTCGAGGTTTTGGCGTTGGCGTCGTATTCGAAGAGCTCGCCTTCGCGTTCATAGATCGCCTTCGAGCCGTCGGCGGCGAAGGCCCAGTAGCGGGCGGGGTTGGCGTTGACGGTCACGGTCGGCTGGCCCTCGGTCGAGAGATATAGGGCGCCGGGACCGTTGACGGCCATGCTCCAGTAAGCACGGGTGCCGTCTTCAGAGAGGGCGTTGACCAAAGTGCTTTCGCGGGTTTCGATTACGTTCTGCGGCGTCCCCAGCGAGGAGGCGAGGTTGGCGGCGTTGCCGTTGGGCAGGGTGCTGAGCAAGCGCAGCTCCCCGCAGCCGCCGGCGGGGTCTTTGACGTGGGCGTAGAGCTGGTAGATCGGTTTCCCCACATCCACCGCGCCCGACGCATTGGAAGTCAGCTTCGCGTTGGCGGCGAAGACGGTGACCCGCCCGTCGGCCGAGGTGCCCTGCAGGACTGGCCAGTAGCGCAGCGGGTCTTGGTTGGTCGGGGCCGCGGTCGTGATCGCTTCATAGCCGCCGCTGGGGTCGCGGCGGTAGAGGTTGGAATAGCGTTCGGTGGCGCAATCGGCGAGCGGCGGGTCGTAGTTGTGGATGAACCAGCCCGAGGAGAGGTCGGGGGAGAAGATTTTGTAGTCGGTGTCGACGTTGGCGTTGTTGTTGCCGCCGGGGCCGAGCTCGCGCACCGGTCGGCCTCGGGCC
>DASTNW010000067.1:0-33692 GCA_035762685.1 Solirubrobacterales bacterium
CGCATCGTCGGCGCCCTGGTGCACGAGCTGCAGCGCCGCGGCGGTGGCCTCGGCGTCTCCGCGATCTGCTCCGGCGGCGGTCAGGGCGACGCGATCGTGATCGAGGTCAACGGGGGCTGATCCCCTTTGATCGTGCAGCCCGCGAGCGAAGTGGCGCCGCGGGCTGCCGCTTTCTTCGATTTGGATAAGACCCTGATGGCGGGGTCGAGCGGGATGCAGTTCGCCCGGATCGCCGCCAAGCAGGGGATCGTCGGCAAACGACAACTCGCCAGCTGGGGCTTCGAGCACCTCCGCTACCGCCTCCGGGGCACCACCGACGAGCGCACCGCCGAGGTGCTGAAGGTCGCCCGGGAGTTGATCCGCGGCCTGCCGGCGAAGACGATCGACCGGATGGGCCCGGAAGTGATGGCGGCGATCCTGCCGCGCGTCTACCCGCAGATGCTCGACGAGGTCTATGACCACCAGGACGCCGGCCGGCCGACCTTCATCGTCAGCGCCGCCGGCAACGGCGTCGTCGAGCAGCTCGCCCACGTGCTCGGTATGGACGGCGGCATCGGCACCCGCTACGAGGTGGACGGCGATGGCAACTACACCGGCCGCCTCGACGGCCCCTTCGTCTACGGCGAGGGCAAGGTCACCGCGATGGAGGAATTCGCCGCCCGCCACGAGATCGAGCTGGCCGCCTCCTACGCCTACTCCGACTCGCTATCCGACCTGCCGATGCTGCGGGCGGTCGGCAACCCGGTCGCGGTCAACCCCGACCCGCCGCTGGCGGCGATCGCCAAGGAAGAGGACTGGCAGACGCTGCGCTTCGAGCGCCTCGGGCGCCGCCTTCTCGCCCTCGTGGTCACGGTGCTGGCCACCGTCGTCGGCGTCAGCGCCAGGCGGGTCGCCGCCCGCCGCAAGCCGCCACCGCGCCGCTTCGGCCCGCGACGTTGATGGCGACTTTGTTGCTCATGGGGCAACAAAGTCGCCATTAGACTGGCTCGATGGCAGCAGAGCCTGGGTCCAAGCCGGAGTTCAAGCAGCGCGACGTCGAGTTCTCGACCATCTCCGGGCAGGAGGTCGAGCCGCTCTACGAGGAGGCCGATCTCGACCCCGACCTCAAAGAGCGGGTCGGCCACCCCGGCGAGTACCCGTTCACGCGCGGCCCCTACCCCTCGATGTACCGGGGGCGGCTCTGGACGATGCGTCAGTTCGCCGGCTTCGGCACGGTCGAGGAGACCAACGAGCGCTTCCAGTACCTGCTCGACCACGGTCAGACCGGGCTCTCGACCGCCTTCGACATGCCGACCCTGATGGGCTACGACTCCGATCACGCCCGCAGCCTCGGCGAGGTCGGGCGCGAGGGCGTCGCCGTCGACAGCCTCGACGACATGGAACAGCTCTTCGCCGGGATCCCGCTGGGGGGTGTCACCACCTCGATGACGATCAACGCCCCGGCGGCGATCCTGCTTGCCTACTACGTGCTTGTCGGCGAGGCCCAGGGGGTGCCGCCGGAGAAGCTGGGCGGCACGATCCAGACCGACATCCTCAAGGAGTACATCGCCCAGAAAGAGTGGTGCTTCCCGATCGAGCCGGCGCTGCGCTTGGTCACCGACATGATCGAGTGGTGCACCGAGAACATGCCGCGCTGGCACCCCGTCTCGATCTCCGGCTACCACATCCGCGAGGCCGGCTCGACCGCCCAGCAGGAGCTGGCCTTCACGCTCAAGGACGGCTTCACCTACGTCGAGCGGGCAATCGAGCGCGGCCTCGACGTCGACGACTTCGCGCCGCGGCTCTCCTTCGTCTTCAACGCCCACGTCGACTTCTTCGAGGAGATCGCCAAGTACCGGGCGGCGCGCCGGATCTGGGCGCGGGAGCTGCGCGACACCTACGGCGCCAGGCGCGAGGAGTCGATGCGGCTGCGCTTCCACGCCCAGACCGCGGGCGTCTCGCTGACCGCCCAGCAGCCGCTCAACAACATCGTTCGCACCTCGGTGGAGGCGCTGGCGGCGGTGCTCGGGGGCACTCAGTCGCTGCACACCAACTCCTACGACGAGGCGCTGGCGCTGCCGACCGAGGAGGCGGTGCGGGTGGCCCTGCGCACGCAGCAGATCATCGCCAGCGAGTCCGGCGTCACCAACACCGCCGACCCGCTCGGCGGCTCCTGGTTCGTCGAGAAGCTGACCGACGAGATGGAGGCGGCCGCCTACGGCTACTTCGCCCGCATCGACGAGCTGGGGGGGATGGTCGAGGCGATCCGCCGCAACTTCCCCCAGCGCGAGATCGCCGACGCCTCCTTCACCTACCAGCAGGAGCTGAACGAGCGCAAGCGGATCGTCGTCGGCGTCAACGACTTCACCCAGGAGGACGAAGAGCCGACGCCGATTCTGAAGATCGACCCGGCGCTCGAACGCAAGCAGGTCGAGCGCCTGCAGGCGACCCGCGCCCGTCGCGACGGCGCCGCTGTCGAGCGCGCCCTGGCCGACCTCGAGCAGGCCGCCGCCGGTGAGGGCAACCTGATGCCGCCGATCATCGCTGCCGCCCGCGCCCGCGCCACCGAGGGGGAGATGATCGCGGCGTTGCAGAGCGTCTTCGGGACCTACACCGAGTCGCCCGTCTTCTAGACAGGCGCTACGCTTCCGCCGCCGATGGAGGCCGCAACCGCCCGCAAGATCCGCGTCGTCGTCGCCAAGCCCGGCTTGGACGGACACGACCGCGGCGCCAAGATCATCGCCCGCGCCCTGCGCGACGCCGGCATGGAGGTCATCTACACCGGCCTGCACCAGACGCCGGAGCAGATCGCCGAGACGGTGATCCAGGAGGACGCCGACGCGGTCGGCCTCTCGATCCTCTCCGGTGCCCACATGACCCTGGTCCCGAAAGTGGTCGAGCTGCTCGCGGCCCAGGGCGTCGACGACGTCTTGGTCACGGTCGGGGGCACGATTCCCGCCGACGACATCCCCGAGCTGAAGAAGCTCGGTGTGGCCGAGGTGTTCACGCCGGGCGCGGGCACCGACGAGATCGTCGACTTCATCCGCGAGGGCGCCACCGAGCGCCACGCAAACGAGTGACGCTTCGTCTTCGAAGCTGGATAAACTGCCCGACTCACCTGACTGACTGGTCAATCAACCAGCCCAAGGAGGCTTCAACTTGAAGATCTGCGTCCTGGTCAAGGAGGTTCCGGACGCCGCTGTACAGAAGCGCATCGACCCAAGCACGATGCGACTGGACCGCGGCGGCGAGAAAAACCTCAACCCCTTCGATACGCACGCCCTCGAGGCGGCCATGCAGATCAAGGAGGGTGGGGCGATCCCGGTCGAGGAAGTGGTGGCCGTGACGATGGGCCCCGACTCCGCCGTCCGCGCCCTGCACAAGGCGGTCGCGCTCGGCGCCGACCGTTCGGTGCACCTCTCCGACGACGCCCTGGCCGGCTCCGACGTCTGCGCCACCGGCTACTCGCTGGCCAAAGTGCTCGAGTCCGAGAGCCCGGACCTGGTGCTGCTGGGCCAGCAGTCCGACGATGGCGAGTGCTACACGATCGGCGCCGTCGTCGCCGACCACCTGCAGATGCCTTCGCTGACCCAGGTGATCAAGATCGACGTCAGCGACGGCAAGCTGCGCTGCGAGCGCCAGGCCGAGTACGGCTACGACACGGTCGAGGTCGAGTTGCCCGCCGTGATCAGCGTCGGCGACGCGATCAACGAGCCTCGCTACCCCAGCCTCAAGGCGATCATGGGGGCGAAGAAAAAACCGCTCGACAGCAAGGCCACCGGCGACGTCGGCATCGACGCCGGCATGGTCGGGCAGGACGGTTCCAAGACCGCGGTCCTGGCCCTCAACCCGCCGCCCGCCAAGGAGGCCGGCGAGATCATCGAGGACGAGGACACCAACGAGACGGTCGAAAAGATCGTCGCTTGGCTCGACGAGAGGAAGCTGATCTAGATGGCAGGCATCCTGGTTTACGCCCTCCACGACGACGAGGGCAACTTCAACAAAAACTCGCTCGGGGCGATTTCCGAGGCGGCCAAGCTGGCCGGTGAAATCGGCGGCGAGGCGGCCGCGCTGGTCGTCGGCGAGATTGCCGACGACGCTTGCGCTGCGCTCGGCAACTACGGCGCCGCCAAGGTCTACCGGGCCAAGAGCGTGCCGGAGGGCCTGGCCCAGCCGATCATCGACGCGATGGCCAAGGTGATCCAGGACAACGGGATCTCCTACGCGCTGTTCGGTGGCGGCCTGCTCGGCTTCGAGATCGGGGCTGGCCTCACCGCTCGCCTCAACGCCGGCGTGACGATGGAGGTCACCGAGGTCAAGGTCCAGGACGGCAAGCTGGTTGCCGAGCGGCCGATCCTGCAGGACTCCCAGATCGCCGACGTCGGGTACGTCAGCGAGCCCGGGATCATCATCGGCCGCCTCAACGCTTTCGACGCCAAGGAGAGCGGTGGATCGGCCGAGGTGGTCGACGTCGACGTCGAGCTCTCGCCCTGGTCCTCCAAGGCGACGATGGTGCAGCGCGGCGAGCAGCGCGGCGCTGACGTCAACATCGAGGACGCCGACATCCTCGTCGGCGGCGGCCGCGGCCTCGGGGCCAAAGAGGGCTTCGAGCTCTGCGAGCAGCTGGCCGACTCGATGGGCGGCGCCGTCGCCGCGACCCGCGCGGTCGTCGACGCCGGTTGGTACCCCTACGCCGCCCAGATCGGCCAGACCGGTAAGACGGTGGCGCCGAAGCTGTACCTGGCGGCTGGCGTCTCCGGGGCGATCCAGCACAAGGTCGGGATGCAGAACTCGGAGAACATCCTCGCGATCAACAAGGACCCGAACGCGCCGATCTTCGAGTTCTCGGACCTCGGCGTGGTCGGCGATCTGCACAAGATCGTCCCCAAGCTGACCGAGGCGATCAAGGCGAAGAAGGGCGGCTGAGCAGTGCCCGCCGTCGCGCCCAGCGAGTTCCCACCGCCGTTCGATTCCGCCGCTGTGATCGGTCCCCCGACCGATCCGGCGGACGAGCGGATCGAGGTGGGGGTCGCGATCGTCGGCGGCGGGCCCGCGGGCCTGGCCTGCGCCAACAAGCTCATGCAGCTGCTGGAGAACGAGCCGGAGCTGACCGAGCAGCTGGGCGAAGTCCCGGTGGCGGTGATCGAGAAGGGCAAAGTCGCCGGAGCACACCTGCTCTCCGGGGCCAACATGCGGCCTTCGGCGATGGAAGAGCTGTTCCCCGACCTCGACAAGTCGGAGTGGCCCGTCTACCAGGAGGTGACTAAGGACGCGGTCTACCTTCTGACCTCGAGGGCGGCGCTGCCGCTGAAACCGATGCCGCCGAACTTCCGCAACCACGGCAACTACGTCACCTCGGTCTCCAAACTGGCCCGCTTCCTCTCCGACAAAGCCGAGGAGGCCGGCGTTTACATCCTCTCCGAGACGGCTGCGACGAAGTTGCTGGTCGAGGACCGCGTCGTCAAGGGCGTCCGCTCCGGCGATCGCGGCCGCGGCAAGGAGGGCGAAGAGCTGGGCAACTTCGAGCCCGGCTCCGACGTCACCGCGAAGGCAACCGTGCTCGCCGAGGGCACCGTCGGCCACCTCACCTACGCCGCCTACGACTACTTCGACATGCACGGCGCCGACCCGATGCGCTGGGAGCTCGGGGTGAAAGAGGTCTGGGAGGTGAAGGAGCCGCTCGACCGGGTGATCCACACGATGGGCTGGCCACTGCGCAAATCGCCGCGCTTCAACGAGTTCGGCGGCAGCTTCATCTACCCGATGGGCGAGGACAAGGTCTGCATCGGCCTCGTCGTCGGCCTCGACTACACCGACGCCACCTTCAGTTGCCACGACGCCCTGCAGTTGCTCAAGACCCATCCCTTCATCAAGAAGATCCTCGACGGCGGCAAACGGGTCGCCTGGGGCGCGAAGACGATCCCTTCCGGCGGCTACTTCTCGATGCCGAAGCGGCTTGCCGTGCCGGGGATGATGATCGCCGGCGACGCCGCCAGCATGGTCAACGTGCCGACCCTGAAGGGCGTCCACTACGCGATGCACGCGGGGATGTACGCGGCGGAGACGATCGTCGCGACGCTCAAAGAGGACCCGGAGTCGGTCAACTTCGAGGCCTACGACGAGAAGGTCCACAACTCGCTGATCGAGAAGGAGATCTTCGAATCGCGCAACATGCGCCAGCCCTTCTCGAAAGGCTTCTTCCTCGGTGGCGCGATCGCCTCGGCGATGACCGTCACCAAAGGCAACTTCCCCGGCGGCCACTGGAGCCAGGAGGACGACGCCGAGCACGAGATGGACCTCGGCAAGGCCGGCGACATGTACCCGCAGGCCGACAACGAGCTCACCTTCAACAAGCTCGACTCGGTCTTCCTCTCTGGCAACGCGACCCGCGACGACGCCCCCAACCACGTCCGCATCCAGACCAAGGTGCCGCGCGAGATCGCCCAGACCTGGGTCTCGATGTGCCCGGCCCAGGTCTACGAGATTCCCGACGAGCAGCTCGAGAACGGCACCGCCACGGTCGACGTCCACGTCACCGCCTCCAACTGCGTCCAGTGCGGCGCGATCACCGCCAAGGGCGGCCGCCTGACGCTGCCCGAGGGCGGCGACGGGCCGCTGTACCAGGAGACGTAGGGGAGACGTTCGAAAATCGGCACGGGCCGCAGGTTTCCCGTGCGGCCCTGTCTCTTAGTCTCGGCCGATGCTCGTCGCCGGCTCGATCCTCAGCGTCGCCGCCACCGGTTTCGGCTTGGCAGCGGCCACCATTGCGGTCTTCGGCTTCGCAGCCCACATCAAGCCGGCGCTTTCGGGTGCCGGCGAGAGGCGCATCAGGGAGGCGACGGTCATCGGTGGCATCGGCGGTCTAGTAGTCTCTTTGTCTGTAGTCATTTTGTCTGCATTCGTCGAATAGGTGAGCGCATGAGCGAATTCAAAGCAGTGAGCCTCGTGTTCGCCGCCGCGGTGATTCTGACCACGGTCGTGTGCGCGGCTCTGATGACGCTGGGAGCAGGAGGTGAGTTGGTCGCCGTTGCGATGATCGTGGTAGGCGGCTCCGGGATGCACCTCGTTTCGAGGGTCATCCTTCGTTACGACTCGACCGATCGCCGCTAGGACCGCAAGGGCCGGGTAGGGTCGCGCCGTGCTGGCGCTGGGGATAGTTGCGGCGATCGGGGCCTCGCTGCTCTACAACACCTCGATCGCGCTGCAGGCGCTGGAGGCACGGGAGGTGCCGGAGGAGCACTCGCTGCGGGTCTCACTGATCGGGAAGCTGGTGCGGAACCGGCGCTGGTTGGGGGCGACGGGGCTGGGGCTGCTGGGGTGGCCGCTGGAGATCGTGGCGCTGCTGCTGGCGCCGTTGACGGTCGTGCAGCCATGCCTGGTCAGCGGGCTGATCCTGCTGCTGTGGCTGGGAGCGACCAAGCTGGGGGAGGCGCCGGGCCGGCGAGAGTTCGTGGCGGTGGCGGCGATCGTCGCCGGGGTCGCCGGGGTCGCGTGGGCGGCGCCGGAGCGCACCACGGACCATGCTGGCACCGCAGCGATTGCCCTGGCCCTCGGCCTGGTGGCGGTCCCGATCGCCGCTCCCTACCTGATGCGGGGGCGGGCCTCGGCGGCCGCCTCCCTCGCGGTGTTCAGCGCTGGCTTCGGCTACGCCTGGACCGCGATCGCCAGCAAGCTCCTCACCGATGAGCTCGCCGCGGGCGCGCTGCTGGTCGCCGTCGCCTGGTTGTCCACCGCGGTCGCCTCTGAGGGGCTGGCGCTGTTGAGTGAGATGAGCGCTCTGCAGAAACGCCCCGCCACGCATGTGGCGCCGGTGATGTTCGCGGTCCAGGTGTTCGTCCCCGTGCTCCTGGCCCCGCTGATCTTCGGTGAGTCCTGGGCGGAGACGCCATTGGGTGGCGCTGCCCTGGTCGGCTTCATGGCGGTCGCGCTCGCCGGCACCGTGCTGTTGGCGGGCTCGCGGGCGGTCGGTGCGGTGCTCGAGAGCGCTCACCGCGAATAACACGCTCTGGCCGCTCTCGCTGGTAGGTTGACGCCGCCCTTGCCCCTCGCTGATTCCTCAGTCACTGCGGTCGCAGACAAGTTCGCGATCGGGTTCGACCATCGCGACCGCGCGCGGCTCTTCGAGCTCTGGACCGAGGTGCTCGACTCCGAGCAATGGTCCGAGGGCGCGAAGCTCGCCGCCTTCGAGCAGCGCTGGGCCGAGTGGAACGGGTTGCCGAGCCTCGGTCTCTCCAGTTGGGCCGGCGGAGCGCTCGCAGCGCTTGAGTTCGCAGGGGTCAAGGGCGAGACCGTGCTCTGTCCCTCCAACACCTTCATGGCGACGCCGCTGGCCGCGATCGGGGCCGGCGCCGAGGTCGAGTTCGTCGACTGCAACCGCGGCGACCTCTGCATGTCCTTCGAGGACTTCGAGCGCAAGGCCGAGCGGCTGAAGCCGCGTGCCGCGGTCCTCGTCCACATCGGCGGCCACATCGCCTTCGACGCCGAGCGGATCGCCGCCTACTGCCGCGACCACGGGATCTTCCTGCTCGAGGACTGCGCTCACGCCCACGGGGCCGACTGGAACGGGAGCAAGCCGGGGGGCTTCGGCGACGCCGGCGTCTACTCGCTCTACGCGACCAAGACGGTCTCCAGCGGCGAGGGCGGCGTGCTCGTCTCCGCCAACCAGGAGCTGATCGAGTTCGCCGGCAAGTTCCGCAACTACGGCAAGTTCGAGCACGAGGTCGACGGGCTCAACTTCCGCATGAGCGAGTTCACCGCCGCCCTGGCGCTGGTCCAGGTGGAGCGGATGGAGGAGATCGTCGCCTGGAAGAACGAGTACGCGCGCGAGCACCTCGACCCCGTCCACCCAGCCCGGTTGGAGCTGCCGGAGGGAATGACCTCCGGCCTCTACAAGTACATCGTCTTCGAGCAGATCGAGAAGTCCACCGGCCGCGTCTACGAGGATCCCTGCCACCGCATCATGGGCCGCTCCGACCAGTTGCCGAACACCGACTGGGTGGCCGAGAACCACTGGTGCGTGCCGCTCTACTATCGCCCCGAGAGCCGGGCCGCCGCCCTCGAGGAGGCGCGATGAGGGTCCTCGTCACCGGGGGCGGGGGCTTCATCGGCTCCCACGTGGTGGACCGTTTGCTCGACCGTGGCCTGACGCCGCGCGTCTTCGACCTCAGCGCTTCGCCGTACCACTCTCCGCTCGAGGTCGAGACCTTCACCGGCAGCATCACCGATCCGGCCAACCTCGACCTGGCGATGCGCGACTGCGACGCGGTCATCCACCTCGCCGCCGTCGCCGACGTCGGTCACGTCCACGCGGACCCGGTGTTGGCGGAGGAGGTCAACACCCGCGGCACGCTCAACGTGCTCGAGGCCGCCTGCCGGGCCAAGGTCGGCCGCGTCGTCTACGGCTCCACCACCTGGGTCTACAGCGATTGCGCCGAGGCCGAGGTCGACGAGGAGACGCCGATCCCGGCGCCGCGCCACCTCTACACCGCGACCAAGCTCGCGGGGGAGACCTACTGCGCCGGCTATGCCGAGTTGTTCGAGCTGGAGAGCACGGTCCTGCGCTTCGGCATTCCCTATGGCCCCCGTGCCCGGGCCGCCGGCGTCGTCGCCAAGTTCACCGACCTCGCCTTCGAAGGCAAGCCGCTGACGATCGCCGGCGACGGCAGCACGACCCGCAGCTTCATCTACGTCGAGGACCTCGCCGAGGGCATCGTCGCCGCGCTTGCGCCGGAGGCGGCCGGCCGCACCTACAACCTCTCCGGCGAGGAGATCGTGACGATCCTCGAAATCGCCGAGCGGGTGCAGGAAAACACCGACGATTGCGAGATCGTCCACACACCGCCGCGCCCCGGCGACTTCCCCGGCAAGGTGATCTCGAACGAGCGCGCCCTCGAGGAGCTGGGCTGGAAAGCCGGGACCAGCTTCCGCGACGGGGTCCGCAAGTACGTCGAATGGGTGCGCGGCAGCACCCGTCCGCCCGACCCGGTCCCCGGCAAGAAGCCGTCCCTCAACGGCAACGACCGCGCTGCCGGTTCCCTGCTGGCGGGGGCAGCCGGCTTCGAGGAGCGTGAGCCGCGGGTGCTGGTCCTGACCGCCGACATCGGCGAGGGCCACGACCTGCCGGCGCGGATCATCAAGGCGGACCTGGAGGAGGAGCTGCCTGGGGGCGAGGTTGAGATTGCCAACGGGCTGGAGGCGATGGGCAGGCTCGTCTCCGCCGTCGTACGGGGCGGTTCCCGCTTCACCTTCCGCTGGATGCCCTGGCTCTTCGACGTCCAGTACTGGCTGATCACCAAGTTCGCCCCGACCCGCTGGCTCGCCCACCATCTCGGCTACCTGCTTGGCGCCCGCGGCTTGATGCGCTTGATCGAAAAGCACGACCCCGACGTGGTCATCTCGACCTACCCCGGAGTCACCGCGGTCCTCGGCATGCTGCGCGAGAACCGGCGCCTGCTGGTTCCCGTGCAGTCGGCGATCACCGACCTCGCCGGATTGCGCTACTGGGTCCATCCCGGCGTCGACATGCACTACGTGACCCACCCGGAGTCGATCGAGGAGGTCGAAAAGCTGGTCGGACCGGGGAGCGTCGAGTGGATGCGCCCGCCGATCTCGCGCGACTTCCTGATGCCGCGGACCCGCCGCGACGCCCGCGAGGCGCTCGGCCTGCCCGCCCACGCCCGGATCGTGCTGGTCTCCGGCGGCGGCTGGGGCATCGGCGACCTCGAAGGCGCGATCGAGTCGGCGCTTTCCGACGGGGACACGCTCGTCGTCTGCATCACCGGGCGCAACCAGGCGGCCCGCGACCGGCTCGAACAGCGCTTCGGCGAGCACGAGCAGGTCCGTGTCCTCGGCTTCACCGAGCAGATGAGCGACTGGATGGCGGCCGCCGACGCGATGATCCACGCCACCGCCGGCCTGACCGTGCTCGAGGCCCACATCCGTGGCTGCCCGGTCGTCTCCTACGGCTTCAACGCCGGCCACCTGCGCGCCAACAACGCCGCCTTCGAGCGCTTCGGCCTGGCCGAGGTCGCCCGCTCCGAGCACGAGCTGGGGTCGATGCTGCGCCACGTCACCCGCGAGCGGCGCTCGCCCGACTCCTCCTTCGCCTCGCTGCCCTCGATCGCCTCGCGGGCGCTGAGCGTGCGTCCCCGCGTGCGCCCGCAACCGGTCTGGCGCCTGCGCGTCGAGCGCGTTGCCGCCGCCGTCACCCTCGCCGCTGTGGCGGTCGTGCTGATGCTCTCGCTGGTCCAGCGCGAGAGCCCCTGGAAGGTCGCCAAGCCGGTCACCAGCCGGATTCACATCGGCAGTGACAGCGACCCCCAGGCCGCGGCGAAACCGCTGCCAGGGACGAGTGCCGCTGCGAACGTCGCTGGCGAGCCCGGTTCCGCGGAGCCGGCGGCGGCTGCCGGTCCTTGATCGCCGCCGCGGCCGGGCTCGGGGTCGCCGCCGTGGTCGCCCACACCACGCCCGCGCTATCGCCCCTGGTCCCGTCGATCGGCAGGGCGCTGGGGGTCCACCTGCGCCAGGAGGGCGCCGCGGGCGTCGCGCTCACCTTCGACGACGGGCCGCATCCCGAAGGAACGCCGGCCGTGCTCGAGACGCTGCGCGAGGCGGGTGCCGTCGCGACCTTCTTCCTCGCCGGCGAGCAGGTCGAACAGCGCCCGGCGCTGGTGGCCGAGATCGTCGCCGCCGGCCACCGCGTCGAGCTGCACTGCCACCGCCACCGCAACCAGCTGCGGCTGTCCCCCCGTGGACTGCTGGCCGACGCCGACCGCGCGGTGGCGGCGATCGAGGAGGCCGGCGGTCAGCCGATCGCCGACTATCGCCCGCCCTACGGGATCTTCAGCGCGGCGGGACTACGGGCGGTGCGTAGCCGTGGTTGGCGGCCGGTGCTGTGGTCGAAGTGGGGGCGGGACTGGACGCGCGACGCGACCCCCGCCTCGATCGCCCGCCGGGCGGTCGCCGAGATCGGGGCTGGGGACGTCGTCCTCCTGCACGACGCCGACTACTACAGCGCGCCGGGCTCCTGGGTCCGCACCGCGGCCGCGCTGCCGATCGTCCTCGAAGAGGTCGAGGCGCGCGGGCTGAAGTCGGTGCCGCTCCGCCGCGGGGGCGCTGCGACGACGGTCCACTGATCGCAACCGGCGAAGGCTTCGTCGAGGCGCTGCGCCATCGTGCTCCGCGGTCGGTCCTGGTCGAAGATCTGCTTGGTCACTAGCTCTCCGTCCTCTAGGGGTCGGGAAAGATTCGCCCCCCGATCGGACGAAAAAGCTGGACTTTGCGAATTTTGGGAACGCGTGTTCGCTTGTCAGGCCGCCGGCGCAAACGCGGCGATCTCGTCGGCCAGGCGCTGAGGCTGGTCAATGGGCACGAACGTCTTCGAGTCGGGGATCTCGACCAGGCGCACGTTCGGGGTCTCGCTGACGAGGCGCTGAGCGTATTTGAGCGGGAAGAGCTTGTCCCCCGGTGCCCAGGTCAGGAGGATCGGCAGCTCCGAGTCGCGCAGCTTCTCCGCTGCCTCCAGGGTGTAGCGCTTGTTCATCCCGGTCGTCACCTTCTTCAGGTCGCGGAAGACGGCCTTGTCGGTCTGCGCCGGCGCCATCCAAGACGCGATCAGGTCGGCTGGCAGCGGCTCGCGGGTAAACGGGCGGAAGGCGGCGCGGGCGACGGCGCCGATCCGGAACGGCAGCGAGAGCAGCCTCATCCCGCCGGGCAGCGCCGCCAGCGGCGGCATGGTCTTGAACGGTCCTGGCGGGAAGTTCTCGTGGGTGTCGCAGTTGGTGAGCACCAGGCGGCCGATGCGCTCGGGGTGGCGGGTGACGAGGACCTGGGACATGGCGCCGCCGGAGTCGTTGCCGACGATCGTCACGTCGTCGAGGTCGAGCGCCTCGAGGAAGGCGGCGATCGTCGCCGCGATGCCGGGCGGGGAGAGGTCGGCGTCGGGCCTCATCGCGATCTGCTGCGCGCCGATCGGCCAGTCCGGGGCGATGCAGCGGTAGCGATCGGAGAGGCTGTCGACGGCGCCGTCCCAGAGACGTCCGTCGACCAGGTATCCGTGGACGAAGACGACTGGTTTGCCGCTGCCGGCCTCGCGGTAGCGGACCTTGCCCATCGGCAACTCGATCTCTTTGCGCTGGTTCGCCTCAGTGCTCATTTGCGTCCTCCTCGGGAGATAAGATACATACAGTATGCATGTAAACCGAAAACGGCGAAGTCAGGCCGAGCGAACCGAGGCGACCCGGGGGGCGCTGATCGCCGCCGCTCGCCGCCTCTTCACCGAGCGCGGGTATGACGATGTCGGCACCGAGGAGATCGTGCGTGCGGCCGGCGTCACCCGCGGTGCCCTCTACCACCACTTCGGGGGCAAGTCCGGTCTGCTCGACGCCGCCTACGAGCAACTCGAGGCGGAATCGACCGCGCGGGTGGCGAGGATCGTCCTCGGCTCCGACCTGGAAAGCCCGCTGGAGGCGATGAAGGCGGGCATCGAGGCCTTCCTCGACGAGTGCGCCGAGCCCGAGCTGCGGCAGATCGCCCTGCACGACGCGCCGGCGGTGCTCGGCTGGGACCGTTGGCGCGAGATCGGCGCCGCCAACGGCCTCGGCCTGATCGAGGCCAGCTTGGCGGCGGCAATCGAGGCGGGGGAGGTCCGCGATCTTCCGGTCAAGCCGATGGCGCACCTGCTGCTCGGTGCGCTCGACGAGGCGGCGATGCTGGTCGCTCGCTCCGAGGAGCCGGACAGCCGGGCCGAGGTGACCGTCGTCTTACTGGCGCTGCTCGAGAGCTTCGCCGTCGTGGGTGCCGGTTAGACGCACCGAGACCTTGTCGCCGTCGATCTCGAGCGCGTCGTCATGGGCCAGGCGGCGCGACTCCTTTTGCGCGTACATGCGAACGTCGGCGAGCTGCATCGCGGCCACCGGCGTGTCGGCCTCCGCGGGAATCGAGACCGCGCCCCAGGCGGCGCTGAGCTCGTAGCCCTTGCCGCGATCGGTCAGCGCTTCGGCCGCGCGCGCCTTGACCGCCTCGACGTCGGCCTCCTCGCCGCCGGCGAGGACGGCGAACTCGTCGCCGCCAATCCGGTAGGCGGAGTCGTCGGCGCCCACGGCGAGCCGCAGCCGACCACCCAGCCGGGTCAGCATCTCGTCGCCGGCAGGGTGGCCGAAGGTGTCGTTGTAGCGCTTGAAGCCGTTGAGGTCGAGCAGCAGCAGCGTCAGCGGTTCCTCGGCCGCGCGCTCGCACCGGCTCGCCAGGTCCACCTGCATCCGGCCCTGGTTCCCGAGGCCGGTCAGCTGGTCCGTCCGCACCAGCTCCAGCAGTCGCTTGTTCTCCCGCACGCTGATCGCCAGGCGGGCGATCACGGCAACCATCGTCGCCGTCCAGAGCACCGTGGTGAGGCCGCTGGCGTGGCTGAAGTACTGCATCGCGAACAGGCCGATCATCACCGCGGCGAAGAAGGCCGGCACCATCAGCTCGCGCCAGCCGTCGAAGCGTGCCCCGGCCTGGATCGTGTCGGCCCGGGGCTGCCACGCCTCGGCGCCGAGGCAGACCGCCGCCAGCAGGTAGATCGGTTCGATCCAGTCGCCTCCCGGCAGGCTGGCGTCGGTCGACTGCAGCGTGTAGGCAACGTCGGCCACGACCAGCGCGGCCAGCCCGATCAGGAGCAGGGACCAGGTTCGCCCTGGGCGCCAACGGGTGAGGGCGACGACGCCGACCACCAGCGCCAGCATCAGGATGTCTCCGAGCGGGTAGGCGAGGGTGGTCGCGATTTCGATCGTGGTGCCGCTGGCGTGGTCGGCGACGAACTCGAAGACCAGCGCCGCGCCCAGCGCCGCGGTGCCGAGCGCCGCGATCAGGCCGTCCATCCAGAGGCGCCAGTCGAGCTCTTCGGTGCGGGCCCGGACCAGCAGGTAGACGCCGCCCGCCGCCAGCGGGTAGAAGGCGAGATAGCCGATGTCGGCCGGCGAGGGATAGGGAGGGCTGGCCTCGTTGAGGATGACCGCGGTCCAGTAGATCTCGGCGGCGCCCCAGGAGAGGACGGCTGCCGCGATCGCCAGCCAGGCGCCACGCTCACGCCCGGCTCCCTGGGCGCGCAGCAGGCAGGCGAGGCCGGCGCTGACCACGACCGCGTCGTACAGAGGTCCATTTACGAAGTCGGTGGCGCCGTTGCCGCCGATCCCGACCCAGTCGTGGAGCAGCACGAGGAGGCCGCCGCCGAACAGCACCACGCCAATCGCCGCGCGCAGTGCGCGCTTCGCGGTGGGTTGGGGTGCCGGGCTCGATACGGCCACACAGGGGTATCGGCACGGCTTGACCAGTTCTCTAGACTGAAGAGCGAAATGAAGGCAGGAATCCACCCCGAGTACACGCTTGCCAACGTGCATTGCTCGTGCGGCAACCAGTTCTACACGCGGTCGACCAAGGACGACCTGCATGTCGAGCTCTGCTCCGAGTGCCACCCCTTCTACACGGGCAAGCAGAAGCTGGTCGACACCGGCGGCCGCGTCGAGCGCTTCCAGCGCCGGGCCGCCAAGCACAGGGCCGGGAAGTAGTCCGTGAGCCCGCCGGCGGGCTCGGCACAGGCATCCCCCGTGCCCTCCTCCAACGGAGGCGATCCTCTCCGCATGCCCGACGGCGCCCTTGTCGCCAAGCGCGACGCACCGGTCGGCGGCCAGGCGGTGCTGGAGGGGGTGATGATGCGGGGCGTCTCGGTCTGGGCGGTCGCCGTGCGGACGCCCGAGGGCCAGATCGAGATCGAGTCCGAGCCGCTCAAGCCGTGGGCCCAGCGTCACCGCGTCTGGCGCCTGCCGGTGGTCCGCGGCGTCGTCGCCCTCGGCGAGTCGATGAAGATCGGCTTCAAGGCGCTGGCGATCTCCGCCAATGCCCAGCTGGACGAGGACGAGAAGGGCGAGAAGGACGAGATCGGCGGCTGGGTCTGGGGGCTGACGATCTTCCTCTCGCTGCTGCTCTCGATCGGGCTCTTCTTCGTCGTCCCGGTCGGGTTGACCAGCCTGATCAAGGACCAGCTTGGCTCGGCGCTGCTGTTCTGGCTGATCGAGGGAGTCCTGCGCACCGCGATCTTCATCGGCTACATCGTCGCGATCAGCAAAATGCCCGACCTGCGGCGCGTCTTCGAGTACCACGGCGCCGAGCACAAGACCATCTCCTGCTACGAGGCCGAAGACGAACTGGTGCCCTCGCGGGCCAAGCTCTACTCGCGCCTGCACCCTCGCTGTGGCACCAGCTTCCTGCTGATCGTGATGGTGCTGGCGATCTTCGTCTTCGCCCCGATCGGCCTGCCGGCCTGGTACTGGCTGCTGCTCTCGCGGATCCTCGGCATCCCGCTGATCGCCGGCCTCTCCTACGAGGTGATCAAGTGGGCCGGGAAAAACCGTCGCAAACGCTGGGTGCGGGTGGTGATGTGGCCGGGCCTGATGCTGCAGAACCTGACCACGCGCGAGCCTGACGAAGAGCAGCTGGCGGTGGCGATCGCCTCCCTCGAGGCGGTCCTGGCTCGGGAGGATCCCGAGGAGGCGGCGAAGCAGCAGCAGATCGAGATCGTCGCGTAACTCCCCTCTAGGGTTGTAGGCGTGATCGAGCAGCTCGTCGAGCAGATAGAGGCCAGGTTCGGGGAGCTGGAGGGGCTGATGTCGGACCCTGCGGTGATCGGCGATCGCGAGCGGTACGCGGAGGTGGGGCGGGAATACCGGGAGCTGGGACCGGCGCGCAAGCTCGCCTCCGAGTGGCGGACGCTGAAGGACGACCTCGAGGGTGCCCGCGAGCTGCTGGCGGAGGGGGAGGACGAGGAGCTGCGGAAGCTGGTCGAGGAGGCGCCGGCGCGACTGGAGCAGCTGGAAGAGGAGATCCGGCTGGCGATGGTCGAGCGCGACCCCAACGACGCCAAGAACGTGATCGTCGAGATCCGCGGCGGCACCGGCGGCGACGAGGCGGCGCTGTTCGCCGGCGACCTCTTCAAGATGCTGACCCGCTACGCCGAGGAGCGCGGCTTCTCGACCGAGGTCCTCTCGCAGTCGGCCTCGGAGATGGGGGGCTTCAAGGACGTGACCTTTGCGGTCAAGGGCGACGGCGCCTACTCCGTCTTCAAGTTCGAGGGCGGTACCCACCGCGTCCAGCGGGTGCCGGAGACCGAGTCCCAGGGCCGCATCCACACCTCGACGGCGACGATCGCGGTGCTGCCGGAGGCGGAGGAGGTCGAGGTCGAGGTCGACCAGAACGATCTCCAGATCGATGTCTACCGCTCCTCTGGGCCGGGCGGGCAGTCGGTCAACACGACCGATTCGGCGGTCCGAATCACCCACAAACCGACCGGGATCGTCGTCTCGATGCAGGACGAGAAGTCCCAGCTACAGAACAAGGAGCGGGCGATGCGGGTGCTGCGGGCGCGGCTGCTGGAGCGCGAGGTTGCCGAGCAGCAGGCGAAGATCGCCTCCGAGCGCAAGGCCCAGGTCGGCAGCGGCGAGCGCTCGGAGAAGGTGCGCACCTACAACTTCCCCCAGGGCCGGGTAACGGACCACCGGATCAAGCTGACCTCGCACAACCTCGACGGCGTGCTCGCCGGCGAGCTGGGGGAGTTCACCGACGCCCTCGCCGCCGAGGAGAAGAGAGAACGCCTCGAGGCGGCGACCTCGGCGGCCTGACGGCGTGGTGACGATGGCCGCCGCAAGTGTGCGCGAGGCGCTGGGCGCCGCCACCGACGCGCTCACCGCCGTGGGCGTCGAGGCCCCGCGGCTCGACGCCGAACTGCTGCTGGGGGAGGCGACGGGACGCGACCGAGCGGCGCTGATCGCAGCTCCCGAGGGGGAAGTGCCGGCCGCGGCCGCGCGGCTGTTCGGCGAGATGGTGCGGCGGCGGTTGCGGCGGGAGCCGGTCGCCTACATCGTCGGCCGCAGGGGGTTCCGGCGGCTCGAGCTCGCGGTCGACCGGCGGGTGCTGGTGCCGCGACCGGAGACCGAGTTGCTGGTCGAAGTCGCCCTGGAGCGAGAGCCTCGAACGCTGCTCGACGTCGGTACCGGCTCCGGCGCGATCGCCCTGGCAGTTGCCGACGAGCTGCCAGATTGCGAGGTGATGGCGACCGACACCTCGGCCGCAGCGCTAGAAGTCGCGCGAGCGAACGCCGAGCGCCTCGGCCTGGCCGGCCGCGTCCGCTTCCTCGAGGGCACGGTCCCCGACGGCGCCTTCGACCTCGTCCTCGCCAACCTCCCGTACGTGGCCGAGCCCGACTGGCCCACCCTGCAACCGGAGGTAACGCAGTGGGAGCCGCGCGAGGCCCTGCTCGCCGGCCCCGACGGCCTCGACGCGATCCGCGCCTTCCTCTCGGCCCCCCGGTCAGCCGGGTGCGTGGCGCTCGAGGTGGGGGAGGGGCAGGCCGCGGCCGTCGCGGGGCTGCTGCGCGAGGCGGGGTTCTGGCGCACGGAAGCGCGTCGGGACCTGGCCGGGATCGAGCGGGTGGTGGTGGGGGAGCGGTGAGCGGCGGCTCCGGGGCGACCGAGGTCATCAGACTCCGCCGCGGCAGCGCCGACACCGCCCGCAGCGCCCTCGAACGCTGCATCGCGGCTGGCGGCGTCGCGGTCTTTCCCGCCGACGGCCTCTACGGTCTCGCCTGTGACCCGCTCGACGCCGGTGCGATCGCGCGAGTCCACCGCCTCAAGGGCCGCGACGACGGCAAGCCCGCCGCGGTCATGTACTTCTCGCCGCTGGCGATGCGCGAGCTCGTCGCGGGCCTTGGCCCGCGCACGGCCGCGGCCGTCAGCGCGCTGCTGCCGGGCCCGGTCACGCTCGTGGTCGCCAACCCGGAGCACCGCTACCCCCTCGCCTGTCGGGAGGACGTCGAGCGGCTGGGCCTGCGCCTGCTCTCCGGCCCGCTGGCGGGGGTCATGTGCCCGATCTTCCAGACCTCGGCCAACCTCAGCGGCAAGCCGGCGCCGGGTCGTTTCGAGGACATTCCGGAGGAGATCGTCGCCGGCGCCGACCTGGCGATCGACGGCGGCGAGCTGACCGGGCTGCCCTCGACCGTCGTCGACGTCGCCTCGATCGAGCAGGACGGCGGCTGGACGGTCCTGCGGCAGGGGGCGCTCTCGGAGGGCGACCTGGCCAGCGCCCTCGCCTCGGTCGGGCTTGGTTAGCAGCCGGTCTCGCCCGTGAAGGGCAGACGCACCGTGCGGACCGAGGTGTTGTCGTCCTCGTTCGACTCGAAGAGCAGCTGCTTCGGGTCGACGCTCATCTCGAAGGCGAAGCAGCCCCGCAGGCCGGCGACGTTGATCCACTGCTTGTCGTAGGAGGCGGGATAGATGTCCGACCAACCGACCGAGGTGCCGAGCGTGACGCGGTCCTGGTACGGGTTTTGGTTGCAGCCCGGGTAGTGGCGGTGGTTCGGGGCGCGGCGACCGGGGCGCGTCAGCTCCAGGTCGCGCAGGCAGTAGTTGAGCTTGGGGCTGGTGCGGACGACCGCGCCGAGCTTGCCGTCCGGGCCGACCCGGCGCAGGTCGAAACGCGCCAACTGGTGGACCTTCCAGTAGAAGCCGCCGAAGTAGGCGCCGACAGCGGTGAAGCGCAGCGTCGCCCGGCTGCGCACGTCGATGTGGCCGCCGCCCCGCCGGTAGATGCGCTGGTTCGTGCGCATCGTGCGCCACCCGTCGCGCCGACCGCGCAGCTCGATCGGCCCGCGACCGCGGCTGCGCACGTCGCTGGTTGCCCGCAGCAGCTTGCGCCCACCGCTGTCCTGGACGTAGAGGTCGGCCGGTGGCCCGATTCGCAGGTTGGGGCAGAGGAGCGTCTGTGCCTGCGGCCCCGCGCACGGGTTCTCGATTTCCGCCCCGCTGGCAACGGGGGCGGCGACGAGTCCGACGAGCGCCGCGGCGAGGACGGAAATGCGCGTTCTCACCCGCCCCAGACTATCCCGGCGCGTTGCTATGGTCGCCCGACCGTGACCGAGTTGCCAGACAACTTCCAGACGGCGTCGTTGAGCGAGGTCGATCCGGAGATCGCCGCCGTCCTCGAGGCCGAGCTGGAGCGCCAGCGGCGCACCCTGGAGATGATCGCCTCGGAGAATTTCGTGCCGCAGGCGGTGCTCGAGGCGGTTGGCTCGGTGCTGACCAACAAGTACGCCGAGGGCTACCCCGGCCGTCGTTACTACGGCGGTTGTGAGGAGGTCGACGTCGCCGAGCAGCTGGCGATCGACCGGGCCAAGGCCCTGTTCGGCGCCGAGCACGTCAACGTCCAGGCCCACGCCGGCGCTCAGGCCAACAACGCCGCCTACATGGCGCTGCTCGAGCCTGGCGACACCTTCCTCGGGATGGCGCTCGACCACGGCGGCCACCTCAGTCACGGGATGAAGATCAACGTCTCCGGGAAGCTCTACAACCCCGTCCCCTACCACGTCCGCCGCGAGGACCTGCTGGTCGACATGGACGAGGTCGAGCGGCTGGCGCAGGAGCATAGGCCCGCCCTGATCGTCGCCGGCTGGTCCGCCTATCCACGCCAGCTCGACTTCGCTGCCTTTCGTGAGATCGCCGACTCGGTGGGCGCCAAGCTGATGGTCGACATGGCGCACTTCGCCGGCCTCGTCGCCGCCGGCGAGCACCCCAACCCGGTCGAGTACGCCGACGTCGTCACCACGACCATCCACAAGACGCTGTGCGGCCCGCGCAGCGGCATGGTCCTCTGCCGCGCCGAGTACGCGCAGGCGATCGACAAAGCGGTCTTCCCCGGTCAGCAGGGCGGGCCGCTGATGCACACGATCGCCGCCAAGGCGGTGGCGTTCCAGATCGCCGCTAGCGATGAGTTTCGTGAGCGCCAGCGGCAGACGATCGCCAATGCCCAGGCCTTCGCCGCCGGGCTCGAAGCGAACGGGATCCCGGTCCTCACCGGCGGCACCGACGTCCACCTGGTCCTGGTCGACCTGACCCCGACCGACCTCGACGGCCAGACCGCCGAGGATCGGCTGGAGGAGGTCGGGATCACCGTCAACCGCAACGCGATCCCCTTCGACCCGCGGCCGCCGATGAACCCCTCCGGTCTCCGCATCGGCACCCCGGCGCTGACCACCCGGGGCATGGGCGAGGAGGAGATGGAGGAGATCGCCGCCGTCATCGCCGCCGCCCTCGGCCCCGACTTCGAGTCCGAGAAAGCAGCCCTCTCCGAGCGGAGCGAAGCGTTGATGGACCGCTTTCCGCTCTACCCGCAGCTGACCCCAGCCTCCGTCTGAGCGCTTGAAGATCTGGGTCGATATGAGCGCCCCGGCGCACGTGCTGGTGCTGCGCCCGATCATCGCGCGGCTCGAAGCGGAAGGGCATGCCGTCGAGGTCACCTCGCGCGACTACGCCCAGACCCAGGCGCTGCTCGACCTGCACGGGATCCCGCACACGCCGATCGGCCGCCACGGCGGCGCGTCGCGGCTGCAGAAGGCCTACCGGCTCGGTGCCCGCTCGGCGGGGATGCTGAGGTTCGGGCGGGGGCGCTCCTTCGACCTCGCCCTGGCGCACGGCTCCAACGACCTGGCGATCGCGGCCCGCGCTCTCGGCGTCCCCGAGGCGAACATGCACGACTACGAGTACGCGGTCACCCAGCACCGGATCGGTTGTCGCCTCGCCAGGCGGGTGATGTTCCCCGACTCGGTCCCGGCCGAGCGCCTGCGCCGTTTCGGCGTCACCGCCGAGAAGCTCTTTCCCTATCCGGGCCTGAAGGAGGAGTACTACCTGTACGACTTCGAGCCCGATCCCGAGGCGCTGCGGCGGCTCGGGGTGGACACCTCGCGGGTGGTGGTGATCGTGCGACCGCCGCCCGACGTCTCCCTCTACCACCGCAAGTCCAACCCGCTGTTCCCCAAGGTGCTCGATCGCCTCGGCCGCGACGGAGGCGTGCATGCTGTGGTGCTGCCGCGCACGCAGGCCCAGCGCGAGTTCATCGGCGGCCTGCGGCTGCCCTCGCTGATCGTGCCCGACGGCGCCGTCGAGGCCCAGAGCCTGGTTGCCCTGGCCGACCTGGTGCTCTCCGCCGGCGGCACGATGAACCGCGAGGCCGCCGCCCTGGGCACGCCCGTCTACACCACCTACGGCGGCCGGCTCGGGGGGGTCGACGAAGCGTTGATCCGCTCCGGGCGCCTGCGTCCGCTGACCGATCCGCGCGCCCTGCAGCTGGAAAAGCGGACCTCGGAAGCTGCGCCGACGAAGCGCGACCCGGCGGCGCTGGTCGAGACCATCCTCGGTACCGTCGGTGCCTCACCATCGCGCGGCGAGCCACACCACGTAGCGCCCTCCTAGAGGAGTTCGAGGCCGAGTCCAGCTTCGAAGAGCTGGTCGCGCCCGCTGCCGAAAGCGAGCACCGCCCGGTCGACGCCCTGCTGCGGGCGCTCGACATCCTCATCTCCGCTTCGGTGCTGCTGGTGCTGGCGCCGCTGCTGGCCCTGGTGGCGGCGGCGATCGCGCTCGACTCGGGTCGGCCGGTGCTCTACCGCGGCGCCCGCGTCGGGCGGGCGGGCGAGCTGTTCTGGATGTACAAGTTCCGCACCCTCAGGCCCGATGCCGAGGAGCGGCTGGGCCCCTTCTACGGGGAGGAGCTGACCCGCCGCACCGAGGAGGAGCGGACCCGGATCGGGGGCGCCCTCCGCGCCACCCACCTCGACGAGGTGCCGCAGCTCTGGAACGTCCTCCGCGGCGACATGGCGATCGTCGGCCCGCGCCCGATCCGCCCCGCCTTCTTCGCCGAGCTCTGCCGCGAGATCCCCCAGTACTGGCAGCGGCTGGTCGTCCGCCCCGGCGTCACCGGCTTCGCCCAGACGCGGGTGACCCGGGAGGAGTCGTGGGCCCACAAGCTCGCCCACGACATGGAGTACATCGCCGACCGCTCGGTCGGCCTTTACGTCAGCGTTTTGCTGGCGACGGTGGCCAAGGTGCTGGGCCGCGGGCCGGCGGCGCCGCGGAACAACGAGGGCTGAGCTGCTCGGTCCGGGTCGGAAGGACCGGGGTGTGCTTCCCGCCTCTAGCTGCGGCTCGGTGAGAGGAGTCGGGGTGCCCTCGTACGAGCGGCGTTAGCTATTCGCTCCAGCGCTCGCCCAAGGACTGCCATCTCGTCTCCTGGCGAATAGCCCAGCGAAGGTAGAGGGCACCCCGACTCCTCTCCCTCTCCCCCCGCCCCCCACGGCTGCGAGACTGCCGCGCCATGTGTGGCATCTGCGGCATCGTCAGCTCCGACGGAGCACCGGACCTCGAGGCAGTGGCGCGGATGAGCGCCACCCTCGTCCACCGCGGGCCTGACGACGACGGCCTCTTCCACCGCGGCCCGGTGGCGCTGGCGGCGCGGCGGCTCTCGATCATCGACCTCGACCATGGGAACCAGCCGATCGCCAACGAGGACGGCAGCGTCGTCGTCGTCCAGAACGGCGAGATCTACAACCACCGGGAGCTGAGGCGGGAGCTCGAGCGCAGCGGCCACCGCTTCGCGACCGATTGCGACACCGAGGTCCTGGTCCACCTGTACGAGCAGCACGGCGACGCCTTCGTCGAGCGGTTGCGGGGGATGTTCGCAATCGCCCTTTGGGACGGGCGCGAGGAACGGCTGCTGCTGGCCCGTGACCGCTTTGGGATCAAGCCGCTCTACTACCGCTTCCGCGACGGCGGCCTCTCGTTCGCCTCGGAGCTGAAGGCGATGCTCGAGCTACCCGGCTTTTCGCGCGCGATCGATCCGCAGGCGCTCTCCGCCTACCTCGCCTTCAACTCGGTCCCGGCGCCGCTGACGATCTTCTCCGAGGCGCGCAAGCTGCCCCCGGGCCACCTGCTCGCCTGGCGACGCGGCGAGATCGCGCTGGACCGCTACGCCCGCCCCGCCCCCGTCGCCGCCGACCGGGTCCGCACCGAGCCGGCGGCCGAGCTGGCGACGGAGCTGCGCGGGGTGATGCGGGACTCGGTCCGCGCCCACCTCGTCGCCGACGTCCCGGTCGGCGTCCTGCTCTCCGGCGGCGTCGACTCCGGCGCGATCACGGCGCTGGCGGCGGCTGAGTCGGCCGACCCGGTGAAGACCTTCTCGATCGGGTTCGAGGAGAGCGGTTTCGACGAGCTCTCGCGGGCGCGCCTGGTTGCCGAGCGCTTCGGTACCGACCACCACGAGCTGGTCCTGCGCCCGGACGCCGTCGAGATGCTGCCGAAGCTGGTCGATTCCTTCGACGAGCCCTTCGGCGATTCTTCGGCGCTCCCCACCTATCTCGTCTCCGAGTTGGCCGCGGGAGAGGTCAAGGTGGCGCTCTCCGGGGAGGGGGGCGACGAGCTCTTCGGCGGCTACTACACCTACGTCGCCGACCTGCTTGCACCGCGGCTCGGCCGCCTCGCGGCCCTCGCCTCGCCGTTGATCGAGGCGCTGCCCAGTTCCGACGCGCGGGTCGGCTTCGACTACAAAGCCAAGCGCTTCGCCCGTGCCGCGAAGCTGCCGCCGCTCGAGCGCCACCACGGTTGGAAGGAGATCTTCTCGGCCGAGCAGCAGCAGGCATTGCTTGGGGGCCGGGTGACGGCTTCGGACCCGCTCGACCTGTACCGGGAGCGCTACGCGGAGACCGCCGGGGCCGAGCCGCTGGCGCGGATGCAGGACGTCGACCTCGGCATCTACCTGGTCGACGACCTGCTGGTCAAGACCGACCGGCTCAGCATGGCCCACTCGCTGGAGCTGCGGGTTCCGTTCCTCGACCAGCGGGTGGCGGAGTTCGCGTTGGCGCTGCCGACCCCGCTGAAGGTGCGTGGCTTCGCCAAGAAGCGCCTGCTGCGACGGGCGCTGGCGCCGCTGCTCCCGAAGGAGGTCGTCGGCGGCCGCAAGCAGGGCTTCTCGATCCCGTTGGCGGCCTGGCTGCGCGGCCCGCTGGAGCCGTTCGCGCGCGAGGTGCTCTCCGCTCCGACCCTCGCGCGCCAGGGCTGCCTCGACCCGGACACGGTGACGCCGCTCCTCGACCGCCACTGCTCGGGGCGCGAAGACCTGAGCCGGCAGCTTTGGGGCCTGATGGCCTTCACGCTCTGGTTCGACCGCTACGCGGTCTAGCGTCCCCTACGCTGGTTCACGCAGGGCCCGGAGCCGATGGAGCAGACGCCGAACTCGCTGGACGCGGTTTTCGCCTTCCTCGTCGCGGGCGCGCTGGCGCTGCTCCTGACGCCGCTGACGACGCGCCTGGCGATCCGCGTCGGCGCCATCGACGAGCCGAACGAGCGCTCCCTGCACACCGCGCCGATGCCGAAGCTCGGTGGTCTCGCGATCCTGGCCGGGATCCTGGTGGCCGGCCTCGTCTGGCTGCCCTGGGACGCCGAGAGCCGGGCGATCCTGATCGGCGCCGTCGCGATCTCGCTGGTCGGCGTCGTCGACGACATCGTCGAACTGGGGCCGGTGCCGAAGCTGCTCGGCCAGACCGCGGCGGTGATCATCCCGGTCTCCGCCGGAGTCACCGTCGACAACTTCACCTTCCCCTTCTTCGGCCGGCTCACCCCCGGCTCGGTCGATCTGCTGACCCTTCCCTGGGGCGGGGTGGTGCACCTCGGCGACGTCGGCACGGTGATCGGCATCGTCGCCGTGATCAACGTGATCAACCTGATCGACGGGGTCGACGGGCTGGCGGCCGGGGTCTGCGTGATCTCGGCCCTGACCCTGGCAATCATCGCCCTCTCGCTCGACCGCACCGCCGCCGGCGTCCTCGCCGCGCTCACCGCCGGGGCGTCGCTGGGCTTTCTGCGCCACGGTTTCCCGCCGGCGACGACCTTCATGGGCGACACCGGCTCGAACCTGCTCGGCTACCTGCTCGGCGTGGTTGCCGTCCAGGGGGCGCTGAAGACCAACGCCGTCGTCGCCCTCTTCCTGCCGCTGATCATCCTCGCGGTGCCGATCCTCGACACCGGCTTCGTCGTCGCCAAGCGGCTCAAGTACCGCCGCCCGATCTATAAAGCGGACCGCTGGCACTTCCACCACCGGATGGCCAACATCGGCTTCTCCCAGCGCCGCACCCTGCTCTACCTCTATGGCTGGACCATGGTCATGGCGGCACTTGCCCTGGCGCTCCGCTTCGTCCCCTACAGCGACGACCACGGCAACTTCGACCCTGTCTGGACCGCGGTGATGGTCGTCTTCGGCCTGCTCGCGATCGCCGCCAGCGTCTACCTGGTCTCGGTCCTGGAGATCCTCACCCTGCGCCAGATGCGGCTGCGCCAGCTCGTCGGCCTGCGTCGCCAGGCCGGCCGTGCCGCGCCGGCGGCGATGGAGGTCGACAGGGCGGTCGCGGAGGAGCTCGAGACCGGCAGCTTTCCCGTCGTGGACCCCGAGACGGGCGAGTTCGAGGCGATCGATCAAGGGCCGCCCGGAGGGTAGTGTCAACCCTCACGAAGTTGGCTTCACAAAGCCATTCTCGGGGTCGTTTGGATATAGTCGCCAGTCCGCCCGCTCGGCCCGAGCCGGGCGTCTTTTCTGACTGTTTCAGATCCCATGTCTCCTCCAAAGTACGTCGACCTACTCGTGCTGGCCGCCGCGCTCGCAGTCTTCCTGCTGGCCGGGTTGCCCCTGCTCGGCTACGCGGTCGGCGCCGCCGCCTGGCTGCTCCAGCGGGGCGTCCAGATGGTCGCCGCCGGGCGCGTCAAGGGGGAGCTCAAGGCCGGCAACCGCCAGAAGGCGATGGGGATCGTCGCCGCGACCACGCTCGGCCGTGTCTGGCTGATGGCGACCGCGGTGCTGCTGGCCGGCCTGGCTGAACGCGAGGCGGGGCTTGGCGCCGCCGTCCTCGTCCTCGTCCTCTTCACGGTCTCCTTCGCCGCTCAGGGCCTGTCCCATCTCTTCGGCGAGCCCGAAGGGCAGGGGGCATAGTGAGCGACGAGGCAACAACCGAGTCGAAGGGCGGGCTCAGCACCAAAGCCAAGGTCTTCATCGGGCTCGGCGTCTACTTCGCGATCGCGATCCTGCTGCTGCTGATCTTCGGCAGCGACGGCAAAAACGAAGAGTTCCAGCCCCAGAACGAGTTCAAACTCGAACCGTGGATCACGCTGGAACTGGGCGGGATCGACTTCTCGATCAACAAGGCCGTCCTCTACCTGCTGCTGGCCAGCGCCCTGACGATCGGCACGATGCTGTGGATCTCGAAACGGATGCAACAGAAGCCGAACCGGGTCCAGACCGCGGTCGAGGTCGCCTACGACATGACCAAGAACACGATCGCCGGCGGCAGCCTCGACACCACGATGGCCCGTAAGTGGTTCCCCTTCCTGGCGGCCCTGTTCTTCTGGATCTGGTTCTCGAACATGATCGGCTTCCTGCCGCTGCCGACCAACACCGAGCACGCTGTCAACGTCTTCGGGGTGGAGATCCCCTCCTTCGCGATCTACGCGGCAACCGCCAACCTCTCGATCCCGCTCGTCCTCACCCTCGTCGTCTGGATGTCCTACCACGTCGAGGGCGTGCGCGATAAGGGGCTCTTCAAGTACCTGGCGAGCTGGTTGCCGCCGGGCCTGGAGGACATGAACCCGGCCGCGAAGGCGTTCATCTTCGTGATCGAGGCGGTCTCGCACTTCGCCCGCCTGATCTCGCTCTCCGTCCGACTCTTCGCCAACATCCTCGCCGGCCACCTGCTGCTGCTCTTCATGGGTGGTGGGCTGGCGGTATTGCTGGGGATCGCCGCGCTCGGCGCGCTCACCTTCCCGCTCGCCTTCTTCTTCTTCATCCTCGAGGTCGGGCTGATCGCAACGCTGCAGGCATTTATCTTCTCGACCCTCACTGCCATCTACCTCGGCGGAGCTACCTCCGCCAGTCACTAGAAAAGGAGCACTGTTCCAATGGACCTGTCCCCTGTCGTCGCGGCCATATCCGACGAAGGCATCGAAGCCGCCGGTAAGGCGATCGCCCTCGGCGTCGGCGCCGGCCTCGGTTCGATCGGCGCCGGCATCGGCATCGGCATCATCTTCGGCAAGGAGATCGAGTCGGTCGCCCGCCAGCCCGAGATGAAAGACGAGCTCCAGAGCATCCGCTGGCTCGGCTTCGCACTGACCGAGGCCGTGGCCTTCTACACGTTCATCTTCGGCCTAATCGCCTTCTTCCTCTAGGCGCATGGAGCTGCTCGGCTACATAGCCGCGGTCCCGCTGGCTGCAGAGGCGGCGCACGAGGAAGGCGGTGGCAGCTTCCTCGTCTCGCCGGGCCTGGGCCTGATGATCTGGACCCTCGTCCTCTTCCTCTTCACGATGTGGGTCCTCAGCAAGTTCGCGTTTCCGAAAATCCAGGAGGCGCTGGACAAACGGGCGAAGACGATCGCCGAGTCGATCGACGCGGCCGAGCGCCAGCGGCGCGAATCCGACGAGCTGCTGGCCGAGTACCGCGGCCGGCTGGCGGAGGCGCGCGAGCAGGCCGACGACATCATGGCCCGCGCCCGCAAGGCGGCCGAGACGGCCGAAGCCGAGGCGACCGCCGCCGGCAAGGAGAAACGCGAGGAGCTGGTCTCCCAGGCGAAGCGCGACATCGAAGCCGAGACCCGGCGCTCGCTGGACCAGATTCGCAGCGAGGTCGCCGACCTGACCGTGCTGGCAACCGAGAAAGTCACCCGGAAAACGCTCTCAGCCGAGGACCAGCAGAGGCTTGTCGAGGAGGCCCTCGCCGAGGTCGACTTCTCGACGCTCTCGGGGTCGGAGAACAACTAGATGCCGGAGGCTGCACGCGTATACGCCGAGGCCCTCTTCGAGGCCGGCAAGGACAGGGGCAAGCTGGATTCGATCCAGTCGCAGCTTGCCCAGTTCGCGGACGCGGTCGACGGCGACCGCGAGCTGCAGGTCTTCCTCTTCAGCCCCTACCTCTCCTCCGCCGACAAGCGCGAGGGGCTGGGACGGGCGATCTCAGGCGCCGAGCCCGAGCTGACCAACTTCCTCGAGCTGCTGGCGGAGAAGCACCGGATGCCGGAAATCTTCCGCATCCGCCGCGAGCTCGACGAGCTCTGGAAAAAGGAGAACCGCCGGCTCGACGTCACCGTTACCAGCGCCGTCGAGCTCGACCCCGCCGTCGTCCAAAGAATCGGCCAGGAGGTCGAACGCCAGACCGGTGAGGGCGTCGAGCTGTCGAGCCGCGTCGACGAGGACATCCTCGGCGGCATCGTGCTCAAGGTCGGCAACATGATCTTGGACGCCAGCATCCGCAGTCGCCTGGAGAAACTTCGAAAGACCGTCGCGACCGCGGCGTAAGGAGGGACGAGCACCCGATGGAGATCAAGCCGGACGAGATCGCAAGCATTCTGCGTGAGCGAATCGAGGGATTGGAGACCGACTCCGCCGACCTGACCGAGGTCGGCACGGTGCTGTCGGTTGCCGACGGCATCGCCCGCATCCACGGCCTCGACAACTGCATGGCCCTGGAGATGCTGGACCTTCCCCACGGCGTCACGGGGCTGGCCCTCAACCTCGAGGCCGACAACGTCGGCGCCGTGCTGTTCGGCGAGTGGGACAAGATCGTCGAGGGCGACACGGTCAAGCGCACCGGGCACCTGCTCGAGATCCCGGTCGGCGAGGAGCTGCTCGGCCGCATGGTCGACCCGCTCGGCCGCCCGCTCGACAACCGCGGCGAGGTCGCCACCACCGAGACCCGCCCGGCCGAGTTCAAAGCGCCCGGCGTGGTCGAGCGCCAGCCGGTCGAGGAACCGGTCCAGACCGGGCTGATGTCGATCGACGGGATGATCCCGATCGGCCGCGGCCAGCGCGAGCTGATCATCGGCGACCGTCAGACCGGCAAGACGGCGATCGCGATCGACACGATCATCAACAACAAGGACAAGGACCTGATCTGCATCTACGTCGCGATCGGGCAGCGGATGTCCACCGTCGTCCAGCTCAAAGAGACGCTGGAGGAGAACGGGGCGATGGAGAACACGATCATCGTCGCCGCCCCCGCCGACGAGGCGGCGCCGATCAAGTACATCGCCCCCTACGCAGGCTGCGCGATGGGCGAGCACTTCCTCTACAACGGCAAAGCCGCCCTCTGCGTCTACGACGACCTCACCAAACACGCCGCCGCCTACCGGCAGATGTCGCTGCTGCTGCGGCGCCCGCCGGGTCGCGAGGCGTACCCGGGCGACGTCTTCTACCTGCACTCGCGCCTGCTCGAGCGGGCGGTGAAGCTGAACGACGACCTCGGCGGCGGCTCGCTGACGGCGCTGCCGATCATCGAGACCCAGGCCTCCGACGTTTCCGCCTACATCCCGACCAACGTGATCTCGATCACCGACGGGCAGATCTTCCTCGAGTCCGACCTCTTCTTCTCCGGCGTTCGGCCGGCGATCAACGTCGGCATCTCGGTCTCCCGGGTGGGCGGCAACGCGCAGACCAAGGCGATGAAGAAAGTCGCCGGAAAACTGCGCCTCGACCTCTCCCAGTACCGCGACCTCGAGGCCTTCGCCCAGTTCGGTTCCGAGCTCGACGCGGAGACGCAGAAAGCGCTGACCCGCGGCGAACGGCTGGTCGAGTTGCTGAAACAGAAAGAGCGCGAACCGCTCAGCGTCGGCGACCAGGTTGCCTCGATCTACTCCGGCACCGGCGGCTACCTCGACCGCATCAAAGTCGAGCGAGTCGGCGAGTTCCTCGCCGACCTGCGGGTGCGCCTGCACTCCGAGAAGGCCGAGCTGCTGGGGCGGATCGAAGAGAGCGGCAAGCTCGAGGAGGCAGACGAGAAAGAGCTGGGAGTGGCGATCGCCGACTTCGTCGACGACTTCGGTCCCGACTTCGACGAGCACGGCGACCCCCTCGAGGCCGGTGAGTCCGACCGCGTCAAGTCGAAAGAGGAGCGCGAGGCCCCGTCCCGCACCGAGGAGACGGCCGCGGCCTAGCCCGCTGCGCGTTCCACCATGGCCAGCCAGAAGGAAGTCAAGAATCGCATTGCGTCGATCAAGAACATCAACAAGATCACGCGGGCGATGGAGATGGTCGCGGCGGCGCGACTGCGGCGGGCCGAACTGCGAATCGACCAGCTGCGGCCCTACGCGGAGGGGATGCGCAAGCTGACCCGCCAGGCCTCCGAGCGCGCCGGGGGCATCCCACAGGTCCCGGTGATGGTCGAGCGCGAGAACGTCAAGCGAGTCGGGATCGTCCTCGTCACCGGCGACCGCGGCCTTGCCGGCGCCTTCAACTCGAACATCATCCGCGAGGGGATGCGGATGGCGGCCAAGGTGCGCAGTGACGGGGCCGAGCCCTCCTTCGCGGTGGTCGGCCGCAAGGGCGTCTCGGCGCTGACCTTCCGCAAGCAGGAGATCAGCGGCTCTTACATCGGTTTCACCGACCGCCCCGCCTTTGCCAACGCTCGCGAGATCGGCGAGGAGATGACCGCCCGCTACGTCGACGAGGACCTCGACCGGGTCGAACTCATCTACAACCGCTTCGTCTCGCCGCTGACCCAGCACGTCTGGCGGCAGACCCTGCTGCCCCTGCAGCAGGCGGAGGTGATCGGCGAGGGCGCTGGAGAGGACTCCGGGACCGAGGAGGAGACCGAGGCCGAAAGTGCCCAGAGTCGCTCGCAGTGGGAGTTCGAGCCAGAGCCCGAGGAGGTACTCGCGCGGCTGATCCCGGAGTACGTGACGATCTCCGTCTACCGGGCATTGCTCGAGTCCGCCGCTTCCGAGCTGGGGGCGCGGATGACCGCGATGCGCAACGCCGCTGAGAACGCGGAAACGATCATGGACGACTTGACGCTCGAAATGAACCGGGTCCGTCAGTCGGAGATCACGCAGCAGATCTTGGAGGTCGTCGCCGGGGCTGAGGCCCTCGGTTAGGCGGCGACACAGTTTGGAGACGAGAAAAGGAACCAATGGCTGAGAGCAACGGAACCAACGCAACGAATGTAGGTCGAGTCGAGCAGGTGACCGGAGTCGTGATCGACGCGGTCTTCCCCGAGCAGCTGCCGGAGATCTACTCGGCGGTGACGATCGAGACCGACAGCGGCGACGGCGAAGCGACGCAGCTGGTCTGCGAGGTGCAGCAGCACCTCGGCGACGACCGCGTGCGCGCGGTCGCGATGGACGCGACCGACGGCATCAAGCGCGGTGCCGCTGTTACCGACACCGGCGGGCCGATCACGGTCCCGGTCGGCGACGCCACCCTCGGCCGCATCTTCAACCTGCTCGGTGAGCCGATCGACAACGGCGCCGAGATCGGCGACGGCGAGCGCTGGCCGATCCACCGTCCGGCCCCCAAGGCCTCCGATCTGACCCCGACCCAGGAGATCCTCGAGACGGGGATCAAGGTCATCGACCTGCTCGCGCCCTACGCCAAAGGCGGCAAGGTCGGGCTGTTCGGCGGCGCCGGTGTCGGCAAGACCGTGCTGATCCAGGAGCTGATCCGCAACATCGCCGAGGAGCACTCGGGCCTGTCCGCCTTCGTCGGGGTCGGCGAGCGCTCCCGCGAGGGCAACGACCTCTGGCTCGAGATGAAAGAGTCGGGCGTGCTCGAGAAGACGATGCTCGTCTTCGGCCAGATGAACGAGCCCCCGGGCGCGCGCCTGCGCGTCGCCCTCTCCGGCCTGACGATGGCCGAGTACTACCGCGAGCAGGGCGGTCAGGACGTGCTGCTGTTCATCGACAACATCTTCCGCTTCGTCCAGGCGGGCTCCGAGGTCTCGGCGCTGCTCGGGCGGATGCCCTCGGCGGTCGGCTACCAGCCGACGCTGGAGACGGAGATGGGGGGCCTGCAGGAGCGGATCACCTCGACCGATCGCGGCTCGGTGACTTCGATCCAGGCGGTCTACGTCCCGGCCGACGACTACACCGACCCGGCCCCGGCCTCGGTGTTCGCCCACCTCAACGCGACCACCGCGCTCTCGCGCGCGATCTCGGAGAAAGGGATCTACCCGGCGGTCGACCCGCTGGACTCGACCTCGACGATCCTCAAGCCCGACGTGGTCGGCGACGAGCATTACCGCACCGCGACCGACGTCCAGGAGGTCCTGCAGCGCTACAAGGAGCTGCAGGACATCATCGCCATCCTCGGCATCGACGAGCTCTCCGACGAGGACCGCCAGACGGTCTCCCGCGCCCGCAAGATCGAGCGCTTCCTCTCGCAGCCGTTCTTCGTCGCCGAACAGTTCACCGGCCGCAACGGCGAGTACGTGCCGGTGGCCGAGACGGTCCGCGGCTTCCGCGAGATCCTCGACGGCGAGCACGACGAGCTGCCCGAGGGCGCCTTCTACATGCAGGGCTCGATCGACCAGGTCACCGAGAACGCCAAGTCCGGCGCCGCCGCCTAGGGACACCGATGGCCGCGGAGCACATGGTCGACGTCGAAGTCCTCACCCCCGAGGGGGAGGTCTACAGCGGCGAAGCTCGCCAGGTCTCGACCCGGACCGAGGTCGGTGAAATCGGCATCCTCGCCAACCACACGCCGCTGCTGGCGGCGCTGCGGCCGACCGAGCTGCGGCTGCACGTCTCCGATTCCGAGGTGAAGCGCTACGCGCAGGCGCACGGCTGGCTGCAGATGTTCGGCAACCGGGCGCGGCTGCTGGTCGAGGAGGCGATTGCGCCGGAGGACCTCGACGTGGGGGCGCTGAAAGAGCAGCTCTCCGATGCCGAGCGGCGGTGCTCTGAGCACGACAAGGGGAGCGCTGATTATGCGCGGGCGGCGAAAGACAAGGACCGCGCGGAAGCGTTTCTGGCTATTGCGGAGGGGTGAGGCGGGCCAGGTGCCCCTCCCCCGGAGGCCGTTGCGCAGCTGGGCCGGTTTGAGGGTTCAAGCCGTAA
>DASTNW010000068.1:0-6728 GCA_035762685.1 Solirubrobacterales bacterium
GTTCCGCCGCTACCTCGACCAGGAGAGCCTGACGTCCCAGAAGGCCTGGGACTGGGAGCCGCTGCCCTGAGAGTCAGCGCCTAGTCGTGCTCGTGCAGCGCTGGTTGAGGCAAAGCTGCGCCAGGAAGGACGGTGCCGACAGCCTCAGCCCGCTCGCCCCGGGCAGGTCCATCGTGAGTGATCCCTTCCATTCGACCCTTCCCTCTGCCGTGCGCTCGAAGGTTGCCGCCCCCTGAAAGGGAGGGGGCGGCACGACACCGGCCGAGTCCGGCCATCCCGGTGGGCCGCCTATGGCAAAGGTCTCGTCGTCCGCATGGGCCACTGCCACCCTGACCGTGAGCATTCCTCGCCGCTTCTCGAAGGTTGAGCCGAGGAAGGTGGCGCCTTCGTCAAATTGGGAGCCAGGAGCCGGTCGCAGCGCCGTGAAGGAGACGACCCGCCCCTGTGATTTCGCGAAAGCCCGGAGAGAGTAGGTCGGCTCAGGGCTTGAACGGTCACCTTGGCTGGTATCTCTGCACACTTCCTTCTTGGCCCGGAGGACGTAACCGCGCGCACTGTTCGTAGCGATTCGGGTGAAGCCCCGCTCGCCTCGAAACCGGATCGTCCCCTCGAAGGTCCCGAGCTGCTTGGTTTCCCCGCCCCCGTTGCATTCCGGGGGGTAGAACGGTGGAGTGCGGCGAAGTGGGCCAGACGGCTGAAAGCGCACCGAGACCCGACCGCGCCCCGGGAACGTCGCCTCGATATCACCGTCGGACGAAGGCTCCGCTGCCGGAACGAGATAGGTCGCCGCCGCGTCGCCATCGCCGGCCGTCAGTTCGACCCTTTTGCCGATGTGGGAGACGGTGATCTTGTAACCGTTCGTCCCCCGCACGCTGAACGTGATTTCGTGGAAGCCCGACCAGACGGAATAGCCGGATTTGGCCTCCGCCGACGATGCAACCGCACTCAGCGACACCGTCACCAGGCCCGCAGTCAGCACCCCCAGCCACCTTGCTCCCATGGGGGCAGACTATTCAACGCTAGGCCGTCCAGCTGGCCGAACTACGATAGGCGCAGCGATGCCGATCTACGAGTTCGAGTGCGAGGAATGCGGGGCGCGCTTCGAGGAGCTGGTGGCCGCGAGCAGTGGGGCGCCTGCCTGCTCGGAGTGCGGGTCGGCTCGCACGCGGCGGCTGCTTTCCAACGTCTCGCCGCCCGGGCGGCAGCCCCGCGGCGCTGGCGTGCGCTCTGACGAATCGCAGCGACGGGAGCGTGAAGCCGCGCGCCAGGATCGCCTCGCGGAGTCGCGCAAGAAGCGGGCGGCGGGGGAGAGGGCCCGGTCCTCGGCCAGGAAGGGGGCAAAATGACGCCGACCGCGGAGCAGCGTCGCGAGCAGCTCGTCGCCCTCTTCAAGGAGGTCTCGAGTTGCACCAAGTGCCCCCTGCACGAGACCCGCACCAAGACCGTCTTCGGGGCCGGCAACGCCGATGCCGACCTGATGTTCGTCGGCGAGGCGCCGGGGGCCGAAGAGGACCGGCAGGGACTGCCCTTCGTCGGCCGCGCCGGCCAGTTGCTCAATCAGCTGCTGGAAGAGATCGGGCTCTCGCGCGAGGACGTCTTCATCGCCAACGTGCTGAAGTCGCGGCCGCCCGGGAACCGCGATCCGCAGCCGCAGGAGATCGCCGCCTGCGAGCCGTACCTGTTCGAGCAGGTGCGGCTGATCGAGCCGAGGGTCGTCTGCACGCTCGGCAACTTCGCGACCAAGCTCCTGACCGGCAGCCAGACCGGGATCACCAAGGTCCGCGGCACGCCGCAGATGCACGAGCTGGGCGGTCGCAGCGTCTTCCTGCTGCCGCTCCTGCACCCGGCGGCGGCGCTGCGGACCCCGGCGATGAAGGAGACGCTGCGCGCCGATTTCGCGACGATCCCCGGCCTGCTCTCCGGTCCAGCGCCGGAGCCGGTGCCGAGCAAGGAGGAGATCGCCGAAGCCGAGGCCGAGGGGGGCTCGACGCCGCCCCCGCCGGCCGACCAGCTCGACATGTTCGGTTGAGATGGAGCGGGTGGAGAGCCGCTCGGCGGCTGAGACCGAAGCGCTCGGGGGGCGCGTCGCCGAGCGCCTGGCGCCCGGGGACGTCGTCGTCGTCAGCGGCGACGTGGGTGCCGGCAAGACGACCCTGGTCCGCGGCGCCTGCCGGGCCCTGGGCATCGAGGGGCCGGTCACCTCGCCCACCTTCACGATCGGCCAGCGCTACCGCGGCGGCCGCCTGCCCGTCTCCCACCTCGACCTCTACCGGCTCGCCGACCTCGAGGGCGAGGACCCCGCTCTGCTCGACGACTACCTGGGCCCCGACGGCGTCGCCTTCGTCGAGTGGCCGGCGGTCGGGGTCGAGCGGCTGGGACGCCCCGCCCTCGAGGTCCGGCTCGCCCACGCCGGCGGCGAGCGCCGCACGGTCGAGATCGAGTGGTGAGCCCCGCACCGACAGCCGCGCAGGTGTGTTCGGGGGGACAACGAACAACTTGTAGCATCGGCGCAGAAACTCGATCCACGAAGGGAAGGACGCAATGAAGGGACTGAAGGCGCTATCGGCGGTGCTGGTCGTGACCGGACTGCTGGCCAGCGCGGTGCCCGCCACCGCAGGGGCGGCGGCGTACAAGCACTACGTCGGCTGCGGCATCTCCCGCAACGCGACTCCCTCCCACGTCTGCCCGAAGGGGAGCAAGAAGGGCGCCTTCTTCAAAAGCCTCAAAGGCGACGTCAACTACAGCGTCTGCGTCAAATTCCCGAGCGGGAAAAACCTCTGCGCCCAGAAACAGGAAGCGACGCAGGGGACGCTCTACGTGAACAAGATCACCTCGACCATCCCCGGCAAGCACCGGGTGACCTGGTTCGTCGAAGGCAAACGGGTCGGCTCCTTCGCCTTCAGGGTCAAGGCCTAGAAGCGGCGCTGCGCTGGTCGTCGTCGGCTTCGACACCGCGACCGCCGACACCGCCGCCTGCGCCTGGCGCGACGGCGAGGTCCTCGGCGAGTCGCTGCTGGGGCCCTCCGCGGAGGGGCCCCGGCACACGACCGCGCTGCTCGAGCAGGTCGAGGAGTGCGCTGCCGCCGCCGGCGGCTGGGGGCAGGTCGACCTGCTGGCGGTCGGGCTCGGTCCCGGCTCCTTCACCGGGTTGCGGATCGGTATCGCGACCGCGCGCGGACTCGGCACCAGCCTCGGCCTGCCGGTCGCCGGCGTCTGCACCCTCGACGCGATCGGGCTGGGGATGGAGCAGGGGGGCGACCACCTGGCCGTCCTCGACGCCCGCCGCGGCGAGGCCTTCGCCGCGCTCTACTCGGCCCAGGGGACGCGGACCTGGGAGCCGCTGGTCTGCCGGCCCGCGGACCTGGAGGCGCGGGTCGCGGCGCTGCCCTCGCCGCCGCCGGCCGCCGGCTCCGGGGCGATACGATTTCGTCACGAGTTGGCTCGGCACGGCGTCCGGATAGCGGACGATGCCGACCCCGTACACCGGGTCGCCGCGCGGCACATCTGCGCCCTTGCGGCGGCGTCGGGAGACGGGGGCCCGCTCGCCCCGATCTACCTCAGACCCCCCGACGCGGAGCGGTGGCGTGAGCGAGATTCTTTCCAGAGAGCCGAGTGAGCTGACCGAGAGGGCGCAGGTGCGCAGGCTCGCCTACAGCGACCTGCCGGCCGTGATCGCGATCGAGCGGCGCTCCTTCCCGACCCCATGGTCGCTGGCGATGTTCGTGCTCGAGCTCTCGAAGCCGTCGGGGATCTGCCTCGCGGCCAGCGCCGACGAGGAGCTGCTCGGCTATGTGATCTGCTCCCGCTACGACCAGGTCTGGCACCTGATGAACATCGCCGTGGCGCCCGAGCAGCGCCGCGCCGGGGTCGCCGGCAGGCTGCTGAAGCGACTCTTCGAGGAGGCGCGGGGGGAGCTGCCGTTCACGCTCGAGGTCCGCGTCTCGAACCGGCAGGCGATCGGCATGTACGAAAGGTTCGGCTTCCGCTCCGCCGGCGTCCGTCCTCGCTACTACCACGACAACGGCGAGGACGCGCTGATCATGTGGCTCGACTGAGGCCCGCTTGATCCTCGCGATCGAGACTTCATGCGACGACACCTGCGCCGCCGTCCTCGACGGCCCGCGGGCCCTTTCGAACCTGATCTCCTCGCAGGCGGCGGCTCACGCCGCCTTCGGCGGCGTCGTCCCCGAGGTTGCCTCGCGCCACCACCTCGAACTGGCCGCGCCGGTGGTCGAGGCCGCGCTGGCGGAGGCCGGGGTGGGGCTCGGCGAGATCGAGGCGGTCGCGGTCACGACCGGACCGGGGCTGATCGGCGCCCTGCTGGTCGGGGTCAGCACCGCCAAGGCGATCGCCGCGGCGCGACGGCTGCCGCTGGTCCCGGTCGACCACCTGCAGGGCCACGTCGCGGCCAACTTCCTCGAGCCGGAGCCGCTCGAGCCGCCTTTCCTCTGCCTCGTCGCCAGCGGCGGCCACACGCTGCTGGCCGCGGTCCGCGACCACGCCGGCTACGAGCTGCTCGGACAGACCCTCGACGACGCCGCCGGCGAGGCCTTCGACAAGTCGGCGCGGCTGCTGGGGCTCGGCTACCCGGGCGGGCCAGCGCTGCAGAAGCTCGCCGCCGAGGGCGATCCGGAGGCCTTCGAGATGCCGGTCGCGATGGCCCGCGACCCCGGCCTCGACTTCAGCTTCAGCGGCCTCAAGACGGCCCTCGTCTACCGCTGTCGCGAACTCGGAGAGGACGGGGTGGCGGAGCGCCGCGCCGATCTGGCCGCCTCCTTCCAGGCGGCGGTCGTCGGTCAGCTGATCTCGAAACTGAAGCGGGCCCTGAAGAAGGGCGACTGGGAGGCGGTGGCCCTGGGCGGCGGCGTCGCCGCCAACGGCCCGTTGCGCGAGGCGGTGGCCCGGCTCTGCGAGGAACGCGGCGTGCGCTTGAAGCTGGTGCCGGGTGAGCTCTGCACCGACAACGCCGCCATGATCGGCTCCGCCGCCCGCTTCGCCCCCCGGATCCCCTACCCCGACTACCTCCACTACGACGCCTTCGCCAGCGGCGAAACCCCTACCGATGGGCCGAAAAGTCCCCCTACGGGCGACTTTTCGGCCCATCGGCCGGCTGCATGACGGACGTTGTCGTCTATTCGCGGCCGGGGTGTCATCTCTGCGAGGAGGCGATCGGGGCGCTTGTCGCTCTGCACGGGGAGGGCTACCGGTTCGCCCTGCACGAGGTCGACATCGAGAGCGACGAGCTGCTGCTGCGCCGCCACCTGGAGCGAATCCCGGTCGTCGAGGTCGACGGCGCGGTCGTCTCCGAGCTCGTCCTCGACGAGGCGGCGGTGCGGGCCAGGCTCGATACTGTGGGGGCGTGGTCGAGTTGATCGAAGAGTTCGAGGCCCCCGAAGGCTTCCCGGTCGAAGGCGAGCGTCTCTCGCTGGGCGTCGCCGCCCGCCTCTCGCGCTACCTGCAGGTGCTGACCCAGGCGCGCAAGATGGGCCGCGACACGATCTCCTCGCAGGAGCTCTCCGAGTACACCCACATCAACCCGACCCAGATCCGGCGCGACCTCTCCGGCTTCGGCAAGTTCGGCAAGCGCGGCGTCGGCTACAACGTCGAGTCGCTGGTCTCGGAGGTCCGCAAGATCCTCCGCACCTCGGGCCAGCACAACATCGCCCTCTTCGGGGCCGGCAACCTCGGCCAGGCGATCGCCAGCTCGGCGATCTTCGCCGACCACGGCTTCCAAGTGGTGGCGGTCTTCGACAGCGACCCGAGCGTGGTCGGCCGGCAGATCGGGCAGTTGCAGGTGCGCGATCTCGGCGACCTGCAGGCGGTCGTCGAAGCGGAGGAGATCGTCGTCGGCGTCCTCGCGGTGCCTGCGGGTGCCGCCCAGGAGGTCGCCGACCGCCTCGTCGAGGCCGGCGTCAAGATCATCTTCAACTACTCCGAGCAGCTGCTGCAGGTGCCGCCGGAGGTGACGGTCCACACGTCCAGCCCCGCCGTCGACCTGCTCTACGCGCTCTACTTCTACCTGGCCTGATCTCCCTTGTCCCTCGATCTCGACCTCGTCCGCGAGAGATTCGAGTCCTCGACCGACTTCACGATCGGGCTCGAGGAGGAGTTCGCGATCCTCGATCCGGCGACGCTGGAGCTCGAGCACCGCTTCGAGGACTTGTACGCGGCCTGCCAGGAGGACGAGCTGCTGGCCGAGTCGGCCGCCGGCGAGTTGATCGCCTCCGAGATCGAGATCCGCTCCGGGCGCTCGCAGACCTTTGCCGAGGCGATGGAGCGCCAGCAGGAGCGCCGCCGCCGCCTGTTCGGGCTGGTTGCCGAGATGGGCCTGGCCCTGGGCGCGACCGGCACCCATCCCTGGGCCAACTACCTCGACCAGCGGATCATCGACACCCCCCACTACAACCGCCTGCGCGAGGAACTCGGCTGGGTGGCGCAGCGCAACAACACCTGGAGCCTGCACGTGCACATGGGCGTGCGCGGCGCCGACCGGGCGATCGCGGTCTGCGACTGGCTGCGGGAGCTGCTGCCGCTGCTGCTCGCGGCCTCGGCCAACTCGCCCTTCCTCGACCGTCAGGACACCGGCCTGCACACCGTCCGCACCGAGATCTTCACCCGCACCTTTCCCCGCTGCGGGGTGCCGAGCCCGTTCGGCGACTGGCGCCGCTACGCGGAGTTCATCGGGATGCTGGAGCGCGCCGGCAGCGTGGTCGAGTCGACCCAGCTCT
>DASTNW010000069.1:0-5630 GCA_035762685.1 Solirubrobacterales bacterium
CCGATGGGCCGAAAAGTCACCCTAGGGGTGACTTTTCGGCCCATCGGCGGTCAGAGGCCGCGGGCCCAGGCGGTGAGTGCTTCGGTCTGGGCCTCCTCGAGGCCGAGATGGGGCTCGGTCGGGACCAGCAGCGTCGGCTCGGTGCGCTCGCGGGCCCACTCGTAACAGCTCTCGTCGAAGTTGTCGTCGACCCAGGCCACCGCCCGCCCTCGGCAGTACTTGCCGATCGGCCCCAGCTTCCAGTGCGCCGAGCCGAACTTGGCGGCGCCGTTGAAGGTCAGGTGCGGGAGCTGGGGCAGGCCGAGGATGTTCGGCAGGTAGTCGTTCGCCCGGTCCTCCCAGCCACTTGCCCAGATCAGGTCGTAGTGCTCCGCCAGGCGCTTCAGCCGCTCGCCCGCAAGCAGCGAGATGCAGTGCATCATCCCGTCGACCAACTCGAACTTCGCGTTTTCCTTGGGTGGCTCGTCGAACCCGAACAACGAGATGACCCCGTCGATATCGACAGCCAGAATCGGCTTGCTCATTTTCGAAACTCTAGAGAGGCCGTGAGGGCGTGGCTGGCAAGGACGCAGGGAGGCCGGCGAGGGGAGCGCACTCTGTGCGTGACCCGAGCCGGCCCGACCGAGGACACCGCCAGGCGCGTCCTCACGGCCTCTCTACCAGCGGTAGTGGGCGAATGCCTTATTTGCCTGGGCCATGCGGTAGATGTCGTCCTTTCGCTTCCAGGCACTGCCCTGCTGCTGGGTGGCGTCGAGGATCTCGCTGGCAAGGCGCTCGGCCATCGAGTACTCGCGACGGGCGCGGGCGAACTGGACCAGCCAGCGGACCGCGAGCGTGCGGGCGCGCCGGGCCGGCACCTCGACGGGCACCTGGTAGGTCGCACCGCCGACGCGGCGGGAGCGGACCTCGAGCACGGGGGTCAGCTGTTTGATCGCTGCCTCCAGCGTCTCCACGGGATCCTCGCCGCTGCGCTCGCCGACGATCGCGAGGCTGTCGTAGACGATCCGCTCGGCGAGGGACTTCTTGCCGTCGCTCATCACCTTGTTGATGATCTGCTGGACGAGTTTGTTGCGGTGCCTGGCGTCGGGTTCGACCGGCCGGATCTGCGCTGCGGAGCGACGCGGCATCAGGAAGCTTTGACGCCGTAGCGGGAGCGGGCCTGTTTGCGGTCGGAGACGCCGGCGGCGTCGAGGGTGCCGCGGACGACCTTGTAGCGGACGCCCGGCAGGTCCTTGACGCGACCACCGCGAATCAGCACCACCGAGTGCTCCTGAAGGTTGTGTCCCTCGCCGGGGATGTAGGTGGTGACCTCCATGCCGTTGGTCAGCCGCACACGGGCGATCTTGCGCAGGGCCGAGTTCGGCTTCTTCGGCGTCACCGTGGCGACACGGGTGCAGACGCCGCGCCGCTGCGGGGCGGCTACGCGCTTCTTGCGACCCTGGCCCGACTTGAGGCCCGGCGTCGTGGTCTTCTTCTTCGGGCGCTTGCGGCCCTTCCTGACGAGCTGATTCGTATTCGGCACGGCCGCGCATAGTAGAGCAGTCCGGCAAGGACCAGCCCCGCCGCCGCCGCGAGCTCGGCGTAGAAGCCGTCTTCGAGCACCGCCTCGGCGCCCGCGAAGCGCGAGTTCTGGGCGCCGGCGTCGAGCCCGGCGGGCAGGTCGACGAGCAGGACCACGGCAAGCGCGATCAGTCCGAGGCCGGCCACCGACAGGCCCAGCCGCCGCCGGTCGCGTGCCGCGAAGCGCTCCGTTTGTCGTTTGTCGCCCTGAGGGCGACAAATGGCAAACAGGCCGAGCAGGGCGGCCAGCACGCCCACCGGCGCCAGCAGGTAGGAGTGGGCGTCGCCGGCGGTCTTGACGTCGACGGTCGGCGGCCGGGTGGCGCCCGGCAGTCCGGCGTAGCCAGGCTGGCCGATCTCAACCCCCCGGTAGTCGACGAACTGTGAGGCCACGAGGCCGGCCCCCACGGCGACGATGACGGCACCGATCGCTCGCTGGGGGGTGATGACGGCGCTGGTCCGGGTCGCGCCCCGGACCGTCAGCGCGAGCGCCCGCCGGGTCCAGCGCTCGCCGGCGGCGACTGCGCGGAAGAACCGGGCCGCGAGCGGCCGCACGCGCGGTCCCGCCCAGGCCTTCGTCGCCCGTGCCCAGCGGCGCGAGCGACGGGCGCCTCCGAGGAGGTAGGGGTGGGCGCGCTCGAGCCCGCGGTTGGCTGCTCGGTCGAGGCCCCGGCTCCACCTGGCAGGCCGCTTGCCGAGCTTTGTCAGCGTCGGGCGGATGCGCCCTCGCGCCGCTGCTATCATCGCCCGTCGCTCAGGCAGTTTTTTCGCAGTTCGCTTCGCCGGGCCCGCTGGGGCCTTTTTTATGCGCCGGGGCTGGCGCCGTTTCTGCTCAGTTCCGCGTCGCTTGCGTTTCACCCGTAACCCACTTCGAGAGACGATTACCTTCAGACCATGCCACGCAGCTTCCCCCTAGAGAAGACCCGCAACATCGGGATCATGGCGCACATCGACGCCGGTAAGACGACGACGACCGAGCGCATCCTCTACTACACCGGCCGCACCCACAAAATCGGCGAGGTGCACGAGGGCGCCGCGGTCATGGACTGGATGGAACAGGAGCAGGAGCGCGGGATCACGATCACCTCCGCCGCCACCGCCTGCGAGTGGAAGGGCCACCGGATCAACATCATCGACACGCCCGGCCACGTCGACTTCACGGTCGAGGTCGAGCGCAGCCTGCGGGTGCTCGACGGCGCGGTCGCCGTCTTCGACGCCGTCGCCGGCGTCGAGCCGCAGTCGGAGACCGTCTGGCGCCAGGCCGACAAGTACAAGGTGCCGCGCTTCGCCTACATCAACAAGATGGACCGCACCGGCGCCGACTTCTTCTACTCGGTGCAGACGATGGTCGATCGGCTCGGCGCCAACCCGCTGCCGATCCAGCTGCCGATCGGCAGCGAGGGCGACTTCGAGGGCGTCGTCGACCTGATCGAGATGAAAGCGCTGGTCTGGAAAGACGAGCTGGGGACCGAGTTCGAGACGATCGAGATCCCCGCCGACCTCGCCGAGCAGGCCGAGGAATACCGGACCCAGTTGATCGAGGCCTGCGCCGACTACGACGACGAGCTGATGGAGGCCTACCTGGCCGAGGAGGAGATCCCGCATGAGCGGATCGCCGCCTCCCTGCACCGCGCCTGCCTCGACACCAAGGTGACGCCGGTCCTTTGCGGCTCCTCGTTCAAGAACAAGGGCGTGCAGCCGCTGCTCGACGCGGTCGTCGAGCTGCTGCCCTCGCCGCTCGAGGTGCCGCCCGTGACCGGCCTCGTCCCGGCCAAGAAAGGCGAGGACGAGCCGACCGAGGACACGCGTCCCGCCGACGAGGACGCGCCCTTCGCCGCCCTCGCCTTCAAGATCATGTCCGACCCCTACGTCGGCAAGCTCACCTACTTCCGCGTCTACTCCGGCAAGCTAGATGCCGGCGGCCGTGTCCTCAACGTCAAGACCGGGCGCACCGAGCGCATCGGCCGGCTGCTGATGATGCACGCCAACAGCCGCGAGGAGATCGAGGAGTGCTACGCGGGTGACATCTGCGCCGGCGTCGGCCTCAAGGAAACCAGCACCGGCGACACCCTGGCCGCGCCCGACGCGCCGATCGCGCTGGAGAGCATCGAATTCCCGGAGACCGTGATCGCGGTCGCGATCGAGCCGAAGACCAAAGCCGACCAGGAGAAGATGGGCACCGCCCTGCAGCGCCTCGGCGAGGAGGACCCGACCTTCCGGATCGAATCCGACGAGGAAACGGGCCAGACCCTGATCCACGGCATGGGCGAGCTCCACCTCGAGGTGATCGTCGACCGCATGCTGCGCGAGTTCAAAGTCGAGGCCAACGTCGGCAAGCCCCAGGTCGCTTACCGCGAGACGATTCGCAAGCGGGTCGAGAAGGTCGAGGCGCGCTTCGTCCGCCAGACCGGCGGCCGCGGTCAGTTCGGCCACGTCGTCATCAACCTCGAGCCCGCTCCCGAAGAGGGCTTCGACTTCGTCAACAAAATCAAGGGCGGCGTCATCCCCGGCGAATTCATCGGCCCCGCCCAGCAGGGCATGACGGAGGCGCTGGAAAACGGCGTCAAGGCCGGCTACCCGATGGTCGACGTCCGCGCCGAACTCGTCGACGGCTCCTTCCACGATGTCGACTCCTCGGAGATGGCGTTCAAAATCGCCGGCTCGATGGCGATCCAGGAGGCGGCTCGCAAGGCCAACCCGGTCCTGCTGGAGCCGGTGATGTCGGTCGAGGTCGTCACCCCGGAGGACGTCCTCGGCGACGTCATCGGCGACCTCTCCCGTCGCCGCGGCAAAGTCCAGGGCCAGGAGCAGCGCGGCAACGCGCTCGCGGTCCAGGCCTTCGTCCCGCTCGGCGAGATGTTCGGCTACGCAACCGATCTTCGCTCCTCGACCCAGGGGCGCGCGACCTACACGATGCAGTTCGAGCGCTACGAGGAGGTCCCCGGCAACATCGCCGAGGAGATCGTCGAGCACCGCTCTGGAGAGCCAGTGGGGGCGAGCTCTTAGACCCAACCGCGACCGCGGGCGGCATCTGGCTATATTTCCCAGGTTCGCCCGCAGGCAGCGAGAATTTCGCTGCCAGGCAGTGCCCCCAGAACTCAAGCAGGCCAAGCAGACAGAACAACGACTTCGAAAGGTAGAACGGAGAGAGATGTCAAAGGAGAAGTTCGAGCGCGATAAGCCGCATGTGAACGTCGGCACGATCGGTCACATCGACCACGGCAAGACGACGCTGACGGCCGCGATCACCACGACCCTCTCCACCAAGGGCGGCGCCGAGGCGAAGAGCTTCGCCGAGATCGACAATGCTCCGGAGGAGAAAGAGCGCGGGATCACGATCGCGACCTCGCACGTCGAGTACGAGACCGACGCCCGCCACTACGCCCACGTCGACTGCCCCGGCCACGCCGACTACGTCAAGAACATGATCACGGGCGCCGCCCAGATGGACGGCGCGATCCTGGTCGTCTCGGCCGCCGACGGCGTCATGCCGCAGACCCGCGAGCACATCCTCCTGGCGCGCCAGGTGAACGTCCCGCACGTGGTCGTCTTCCTCAACAAGATCGACCAGGTCGACGACGACGAACTGATCGAGCTGGTCGAGGAGGAGGTCAAGGAACTCCTCGACGAGTACGACTTCCCGGGCGAGGAGACCCCGATCATCAAGGGTTCGGCGCTGAAGGCGCTGGAAGGCGACGAGGAGGCCCAGAAAGCCGTCTTCGAGCTGGCCGCCGCCCTCGACTCCTACATCCCGGAGCCGGTGCGCGAGCTCGACAAGCCCTTCCTGATGCCGATCGAGGACATCTTCTCCATCACCGGCCGCGGCACGGTCGCCACCGGCCGCGTCGAGCAGGGGATCGTCAACACCGGTGACGAGGTCGAGATCGTCGGCATCACCGACACGACCAAAACCGTCGTCACCGGGGTCGAGATGTTCCGCAAGATCCTCGACGAGGGCCAGGCGGGCGACAACATCGGCGCCCTCCTGCGCGGCACCAAGCGCGAGGAGATCGAGCGTGGCCAGGTCCTCTGCAAGCCCGGCTCGATCACCCCGCACACGAAATTCAAAG
>DASTNW010000070.1:0-32627 GCA_035762685.1 Solirubrobacterales bacterium
CGCGACCGCCGTCGAGGGACCCCCAAAGTGAAACGCGTTCGGGGCCCCTCGGACCCTATGCGCGTTGCGCTTGCCGAGCGACCGGGCAGCGAGTAGCCGCGCAGCTCCAGGGTCGCGGCGACGTCGACGGCGCGGTCGAGCGAGCCGGCGAGGAGGCGGCGGGCGAGCGGGGCGCGGCCGGCCTCGGCAGCGCCGGGGCCGCGCAGCAGCGCCGCCTCCCGCAGCCGCGAGGCGTCGGCGGCGGCGACCGGGACGAGGCGGGAGACGAGGGTGGCGGTGAGAGCGGAGCGACCGGCGAAGGGACGCAGGGCGCGCAGCACCCGGTCGGGGTCGACGCAGGCCGAGTAGACCGCGAAGGCAACCATGACGACGACCGCGCGCAGGCCGAAGACGGCGCCGTCGGCCAGCGCCTCGGCGGTGACGTCGACCTGGCCGAGCAGCGGCCACTCGCCGAGCCGCGCCAACACCGTCGCGCCGCGGTTGACGACGAGGGCGTTGACGACCACGATCAAGAGCGCCAGGGTGGCGCCCATCTGCAGGGCGGCTCGCACCGCCCGGCGGGCGCCGGCCAGCAGGCCCGCCGTGACCACCGCGGCACCGGCGGCGAGCAGCACCAGCGGGCTCGAGTAAGCAAAGGCGACGACCACCAGGGCGCCCAGGTAGGCGACAGCGGCGCCCGGCGAGGCCGCCTGCAGCGGCCGGGGCCGCGGCGTGTAGGCAAAGGGCGATCTCAAGGCGCGTCCTCCAGCGGCAGCGGCGTCTCCTTCCCGTCCTCGCTCGCCACCGCGTAATGGTCGCGCAGCTTGGCCCCAGAAAGCAGGCCGGCAGCGGCACGCACGGACGCTGCCGTCCCGCCCGTCACCACCCAGACCGGCGGCGCTTCGTAGCGCCGCGTGGCGGCAACCAGGCCGGCGTCGGGACCGAGCTCGCGACCGGCCTCGCCGTCGGGACCGAGGCCGATCAAGGCGTAGCCGCCCGGCCGCGGCTCGAAGTCGGCGTAGACGCCGCTCTCCTCCGGCCCGGCCTCGATCGCCCTCGCCGCCGGATCGGAGCGCAGCCGCACCCAGGGACCGACGAGGACGCGGATCGCACCGGGCGGTGAATCGGCGGCGAGGGCGACGCCGGCGCCCCGCAGCGCCCCGCGCACCCGGGCGCAGGCCCCTCCCCCGCCCTCGCACTCGACCGCCACCGGGTGGCGCTCGCCTTCGTAGCCGCCGGTGAACGGCGCTGGCCAGGAGCCGACCACCGCGGGGACGTGGCTGGTTGCCGACCAGTCGCGGTAGTCCCACCAGATCCGCTCGCCCCCCTCCAGCGGGTAGTCGGCGGCGCCGATCGGCGACTCGACCCCGTCGACGTAGAAGAACCAGTCGTGGGGACGACCGCCGCGTTCGGCCTCGGCGACCCCCTCGATCGAGTGCACGAAGCCGCCGCCGTAGCGGGTCGTGATCTCGGCGCTGCCTTCCAGCACCCGCATCACCGTGTCCGACTCGTTCGCCTCCAGCGAGCGCTGCAGGACCGGGACGGTGCCGAATTCCCGCGTCACGGTCAGCTCGACCGTGCCGACGCTTTCCCCGGCGCCGAGGCCGCAGCCGGCGGCCGCGAGCGCTGCACAGAGCAGCAGCGCCGTCGCGACCGCCGTGCCGCGGCGTCCGGCCACCTCAGGCGGCCGGACAGGCGATGCCGATGCAGACCGCCTTCAAGGGCGAGGGGATGTCCTTGCCGTGCTTGGCCTGCAGCGCCCCCGACGCGCTGAGCGTCACCGTCGCCTTGCCGTCGGCCGCGGTCGGGCCGCTGGCGCCGGTCACGGTCGCTCCGGCGACGGGCTTGCGCTTGCCTTTTTCGTCGTAGGAAAAGACCCGCACCTCGAACGGGACGCCGCCGAGCGCGGTGTCGGGCGCTTCCAGGGCCAGCTCGTTCGGGTACGGGTAGGACGGGGCCAGGTCCCACAGCACTTCGTCACCGGGCTTCAGCTTGACGGCGTCGCCGCCGACCGTCGCGCCCTTGTGGTTGACCTTCAGGTACCAGGACGCTTTGCCGGAGACGACGTTGCCGCCGATGCCGCAGAGGCCGAGGCCGAAGTCGAAGGCGTCGGTGACGAGCAGCGGCCGCAGCGAGCCGGTCGAGCTGGCGGCCTGGGCGAGCAGGCCCATCGCCGTCGCGCCCCTGACCGTGACCGATTTGCCGCTGCCGGCGGTCCCGGGGCCGAAGCACGTCGCCTTCTTGCTGGTCTTGATCGCGGTCGTGCCGGTGCTGAGCGTCTGTTCGGTCAGGACCTTGCCGCCCTTGCCGACGACGCGGAGGTCCGCGGAGACGCCCTTGGCGACAGCGCCCGCGGCGAGCGAGAGGGACAGGACCAGGGCCAGCGCGCACGCAGCGGCCAGCCGGAACGGGATGAGTCTTGGCATTTACGCCACCCTTTCCTCGAGGGTCGTCATGGCTCGGCCGGGGACAGGTCTCCTGACTTCCGGGGTGGGTCGGCCGCACCTTCCCGGGGACTCAGTGGCGCCCCCAGTGGCTGGCGCGCTCGGCGCCCGCGACCTCCTCGACCCGGTCACAGTGGCGGGACCGCGCCGGGCTTGCACCGGACTTCCCTTGACCACCGACCGTATTTACGCGGCCGAGTCTATCCGTCTCCAGGGCGCCTGGATTTTCGTCCAACGGCCACCAGGGCGGGGCTAGGCTCGCCGGCGCATCTGGGAACTCGAGCGTTTCCGAGCGCCCGCAACAGCGAGCAAGGGAGAGAGCATGGGCAGGGAGCTCCGCCGGCAGGCGCCGGCGCTGGTGGTGGCGTGCGTGGCGCTCGTCGCGGCGCTCGGCGGCACCGTTTACGCAGCGGCGAAGATCAACGGCAAGACGATTAAGGTGAAGTCGCTGCCGGGCAACCGGTTGGCGTTGAGCTCGGTCCCGGGCAACCGGTTGAAGCCGGGGACGATCCCCGGCGACCGGCTGGTGCCGGGGGCGATCAGCGGCGCCCAGATCGACCCGACGACGATCGGCCAGGTGGCGAGCGCCGTCCACGCCGACTCTGCCGACAGCGCCCGCGACGCCCAGACCGCGCTCAACGCCGTCAACGCGATCGACGCGGTCAAGGTCAACGGCCACACCGCCGGCTGCGCGCTGCCGAACCGGTTCTTCGCCGGCGGCTGCTGGCAGACCGCCCCCAGCGAAGCGGCCGTGACCGCCCCGGCGGCGGCGCTCTCCTGCGCGACCCAGGGCGGCGAGCTGCCCGAGGCGCTGGCGCTGGCTGCCTTCTCGCAGCAGCCGGGGATCGTGCTGGCGCCGGGAGACGAGTGGACGAGCGACGTGCCTTCGATCTCAGGCCCGGATGTCTATGCCGTCCTAACGGTGTCCGCCGCAGGCCAACTTAACTCCGTGTCCGCCGCAGGGCCCCGGAAATACCGCTGCGTGATCCCGCTGGTCAGCTAACACGCCCAGGCGCATTGCGCCGTCCGAACGTCCAAGGCAGAGGACTGCGACCACTATCCTCCGTGGGGATGCGGCGGCGCTCGTACCGTGCCCACCCACGCGTCGCGGGCCTGCTCGCGACGACGGTCGCTCTGATCGCGACCGCGCTTGCCTGCGCCGGCACGGCCTCGGCGGGCGGCCGCGACCATCCCGCCAGCGCCAGCCGGGCGGCCGCCGAGGCGGCGCGGGTCGCCCGCTACTGGACCCCGCAGCGGATGCGCAACGCTCGCCCGCTCGACCTCGTCGTCGGCGCCGACGGCAAGCCCCGGCTCGAGCCAGGTGCCCCGGAGGCGGCCGGCGCCAGCGCCAGCTTCCTCGCCGTCTCCACCCCCGACGTGGCCCCCTACTCGTTCAACGGCCGCATCTTCATCCGCCGCGGCAGGCTCTCCGGCTACTGCTCGGGGACCGCGATCAACAGCCCCACCCGGCAGCTCGTCCTCACCGCCGGGCACTGCGTCAACAGTGGCCGCGAAGAAGGCCGGGCCAGCGTCTGGTCCGACTACCTCCAGTTCGTCCCCGCCTACAGCGGCGGCGTCGCCCCCTTCGGCGCCTTCATCGCCCGCCGCTCGAAGGTCTTCGCGCCGCGGCAGTGGACCAAGCAGGGCAACCCCGACTTCGACCTCGGCGCCTTCCTCACCCTGCCCAACTCCGAAGGGGTGAACGTCGCCGACGCGGTCGGCGGCGGCGCCACGATCGTCACCGACCTCAGCCGCCACCAGACCTTCAGCACCTTCGGCTACCCCGGCCAGGCGAAGCGGATGCAGAGCTGCACCTCCCCCTACATCGGCGACGACCTGCTCTCCAACCCCTTCCCCGGCCCGCCGACCCTCGGCATCCGCTGCCACTGGGCCCCCGGCGCCAGCGGCGGCGGCTGGCTGATCGGCGACGGCACCCAGATCAACGGCGTCAACGCCTACCTGCACCTCAACAACAAGTCCCGCACCTTCGGCCCCTACTTCGCCACCGAAAACGTCGGCAAGCTGGTTCGGGGCCTCTGAGTTTCCCGCCGCTCAGGCGTCCAGCAAGCGGCGGTAGAAGCGGTAGTCGCCCCTGTCCGGGCGCAGGTTCGAGGCCAGCGCCAGGTGGTGGCGGGCGCGGTCCTTCTGGCCGGTCATGCTGAGCGCCCGGCCGAGGCAGAAGTGGGCGTAGTCGTCGACGTGGTGCGCCTCGACCACGGCCTCGAACTCGATCGCCGCCTGGGCGAAGCGGCCGGCGCGGTAGTAGGCGCGTCCGAGCGCCTCGCGCACCGAGGACTTCTCCGGCGCCCGCCGCGCCGCCTCGGCCAGGGGCTCGGCGGCGTCGACGAAGTCACCGTCTTCGAGCAGCTCGATCCCGCGCCGGTACAGCGTGTACGTGGCTTCGGTCTCGCCCTGCGAAGGCATCGGACAAGTGTAGGAGGGCGCCGGGCCGAGCCCGGAGGGTCACTTCGAGGTCACGCGAGCCCCCCGGTGGCGCTGCCGAGGTCGTGGGCGAAGACGAGGCGGTGGCCCTCGTGGTCGGCGGCATCGCGCTCCGGGACGCGCCGGTAGCCGAGCGAGAGGTAGAGGCGGTGCGCCTCGACCTGGTACGGCCGGCTCCAGAGGACCAGCGCCGTCGCGCCGGCCGCCCGGGCCTGCTCGGTGCAAAGCTCGGCCAGCGCCCGGCCGGCCCCCCGGCGACGCGCCGCGGCGGCGACCGCGAGGCGCGACAGCTCCGCCTCCCCCTCGCCGGCGACGACCCTCCGCGACGCCCCCGGCGGCGCCAAGGCGACGACCCCGACCACCCCGCCCGGCGGCACGGCGACGAAGACGCGCGCACGCTCCATCGAGTCGACGAACTCCCACTCCTCGTAGGGGGCCCTCCTCCCCTCGCCCGACCCCCGACCGGTGTAGGCCTCGGTCCAGAGCGCCGTCACCGCGGCAGCGTCGTCCTCGGTTGCCGGCCGGATCCGCATCGTCGCTCACCCTAGCCAAGGGCCGCCGCCCGGCCGCTCGCCGACAGCGGCAAAAAGTGCGTAAAAGCAGGCCAAACGCGCCGGCCTGCTACGGTTGTTCAGTCGGGTTTGGCCCAATTGCCGCCCGAGAGGTTCCGTTTCCTCTGTGCGCTTTCGGCGTTTTTGGGGGCTGCTGGATCTCCCTGAATCGCCCACATAAGGAGCACATACTTGAAGTCATTTGCCGATCTCGGCATCTCAAAGCCTGTCGTCGGCGCGCTCGCTGCGCGCGACATCACCAAGCCCTTCCCGGTCCAGGAGCTCGTCGTCAGCGACGCGCTCGCCGGCCACGACCTGCTGGTCCAGTCGCCGACCGGTTCCGGCAAGACGCTCGCCTTCGGCATCCCGATGGTCGACCAGATCGAGCCGGGCGAGGGCCTCGCCGCCCTGGTGCTGGCGCCGACCCGCGAGCTGGCGAGCCAGATCGTCGACGAGCTCGACTCGATCGCCCGCGCCCGCAAGCTCCGCATCGCCGCCGTCTACGGCGGCGTCGGCTTCGGCCCGCAGAGCAACGCCGCCCGCCGCGCCGACATCGTCGTCGCCACCCCGGGCCGGCTCGAGGACCTGCTCGGCCGCGGCGTCATCTCGCTCTCCCAGGTCGAGGTCCTCGTCCTCGACGAGGCCGACCGCATGCTCGACATGGGCTTCAAACCGGCGGTCAGCCGGATCGTCGCCCAGACCCCCGAGGACCGCCAGACCCTCTTCTTCTCCGCCACGCTGGAGGGCGCGACCGGCAAGCTCGCCGCCGCCTACACCCGCGAAGCGCGGCGCCACACCCAGGCGCCGACCGAGCACAAGGAGCGGGACATCGAGCACAGCTTCGTCCACGTCGAGTCCCAGAGCGCCAAGCTCGACCACCTGGCGCTGCGGCTGCAGGACGCCGAGCGCGGCCGCACCCTCGTCTTCGTCCGCACCAAGCGCGGCGCCGACCGGCTGGTCAAGCGGCTGCGCAGCCGCGAACTCACCGCCGTCGCGATGCACGGCGACAAGACCCAGGGCCAGCGCGAACGGGCGCTGGCGCGGTTCGAGAAGGGCGAGGTCGACACCCTGATCGCGACCGACGTCGCCGCCCGCGGCATCGACGTCGCCGACGTCACCCACGTGATCAACTTCGACGTCCCCGGCGACCAGGACGCCTACGTGCACCGGATCGGCCGCACCGGCCGCGCCGGCAACCGCGGCACCGGGATCAGCTTCGTGCTCGCGGACCAGGCCGGGGAGATGGGCCAGATCGCCCGCGACCTCGGCCTCAGCCGCGAGTTCAGCCTCGACCTCCCCCACCGCTCCGGCGAGACGGCGACCGCCTCGACGCCGCGTTCCGGCGGCAACGGCAACGGTTCCGCGTCGCAGCGTCGGCGCCGTCGCCGCCGGCGCAACCGGGCAAAGGCGCCGGCATGAGCACCGCCACCGCCACCGCGACCGCCAAGAAGTGGACCTGCGACCGCTGCGGCGTCTCGATCGGTCGCATCGACGGCGGCCGGGTGCCGTTCCCGGACGCCTGGGAGCGGGGCCGCGGCGGCACCTTCTGCCTCGGCTGCCGGCGCGACCGCGCCGCCGAGGCGGCGCTGGACTCGGCGCCCGAGGACAGCCCGATCGAAGTCCGGGCCAAACTCCGCCGCGCCGCCCTGATCGAGTTCGAGGTCAGCCGTCGGCCCGACCATGGCGACGGCGCGATTGCAAAAGCCTGCCGCTCCTCCGTCTCCGCCGTCGCCGCCGCCCGACAGCGGCTGAAGCTGCCGGCGCCGGACCCCCACTGCAAGTGATAGCGCCGGGGGTCAGTCCGCTGTAGCGAGCCAGCGGCGCTCCTTCGAGAGCATCACCGGCGTGGCGAGGAGGCTGCCGAAGCGTCGCTGCAGGGCGCGCAGGCGGGAGTCGTGTCCCGCCGGCAGCAGCTTGGCGAGCTGGCGGTACTCGCGCGAGACCTGGCTGCCGCGGAAGACGGTGGCGATCGCGGTGAGCAGGTCCGCCGGCTCGGCAACCGTGGTCTTGGCCAGCTCCTCGCCCTCGACCGTGATCCGCAGCTCCGCCGGGTAGCTCCGCGCGGGGGGCGGTCGCAGGGGCGCCGCCAGCGCGGTGCCGATCGCCTCGGCCAGCTCGGCGCGGACTCTGGCCGGGTCGTGCGAGCGGGCCCGGGCCCGCCCATCGCCCTCCTTGGTCACGACCAGGGGCGCGTCCCCCAGCTCTCCTTCGCCGAGCTCCTCGAGCATCCAGCGGTCGCCGCTCGCGGCCAGCACCGGGATCCCCTCGGCGGCGAGGCCCTGCGCGTACACCTGGACCTCGTTCAGCGACTCGCCGTCGAGCAGCACCTCCATGTCCCAGACGAAGGTGTGGGAGGAAAACCCGCGCGGGTTGCTGGTGCTGGCGTGGTGGCCGATGAAGACGACCGCGTCGAGCGGCCCGCCGTTGGCCTTGGTCAGCGACGGCTCCGCCTCGACCAGGGCCAGCTCGGCGATCGGCCGCACCTCGACCCCCGCCGGCATCCGCTCCCGCTCGATGTTCGTCCCGACCATGTGCCAGTCGCCGACCGAGATCCGTCCGGCGCCCGCCTCCCGCAGCGCCGTGACCGCGGTCAGCACTTCCTCGGTCATCAACCCCCGGCCCTCGGCGTAGGCGGCGGGGTGCGAGGGCAGGCAAGCGCCGTAGTCCTCGATGCCCACGACCCCCTCCATATCGGCCGCGATCAGAACGTTCATCGGCGCCGCAGCATGCCATAGCCGCGCGGCCGATCAGTTCGCGAGGAGTGCATTTGCGGCCTATACGACCGCAAACGCACTCCTCGTCGCCGCGCGCTATCGGTGGTTCAGGCCTTACCGGTGGGCGGTAAGGTGGCCACGTGAGCAACCGCGGCATGCGCCCCATCGCCGGCGGCTCGCGCCTCGCCGCGGGGCGGACCCGCCGGGCATCGGCCTCCACACGGTCCCTGGACGAGGCCTACTCCACGCTCGCATCTCGCCTGCGGGAACGGCTTCCCGAGCTGGAAGCGGCCATCGCCACCCGCGCCTACGCGATCTCCGACCCCAGCGAGGCCACCGACCCCGCCTACGTACACGGCCTGCGCGCTGCCCTCACGGCGGCCCTCGAGTACGGCCTCGCCGCGATCGAACTCGGCGAACGCCGCGGCCCGAGCGTGCCACCGGCCCTGCTCGCGGAGGCCCGCCTGGCCGCTCGCGCCGGCGTCACCCTCGACACCGTCCTCCGTCGCTACATCGCCGGCAATGCCATCTTCGGCGACTTCCTCGTCGAGGAGGCGGAACGAGCCGACGTCTCGAACTCCGCCGTCCGCCGTGTGCTGCGCAGGCAGGCGACGCTCTTCGATCGCCTGCTCGAGACGGTGAGCGCGGAACACGCCCGCGAAGCCAAGAGCTGGCCGAGCAGCTCCGCGGAACGGCGGCGCGAGTGCGTCAAGAGCCTGCTCGCGGGTGAGCTGGTGGACCACTCCGAGCTCGGATACGACCTCGGCGGGCACCACCTCGCCCTGATGGCCAAGGGAGAGAGGGCGCCGGAGGCGATGCGCGCGCTGGCGGCAGCACTCGACCGTCGCCTGCTCGCCGTCTGCCGCGAGGAGGAGCCGATCTGGGCCTGCTGGCTCGGGGGTGGACGCCCGCTCGAGGCCGTACAGGCCCAGCGAGCGCTTGGCGAAGTCTCCCTGGACCGGGTGTTCGTGACCATCGGCGAGCCGGGCGAGGGACTCTCGGGCTGGCGGCTCAGCCACCGCCAGGCCAAGGCGGCGCTGCCGATCGCCGAGCGCAAGGGGCAGTCCGTACTCCGCTACGGCGACGTCACCCTGCTGGCGGCGGTCCTCCGCGACGATCTCGTCGCCACCTCCTTGCACCAGCTCTACCTGGAGCCGCTCGAACAGGCGCGGGACGGCGGCAAGATGGCGCGCGAGACCCTGCGCGCCTACTTCGCCGCCGGGCGGAACGTCTCCTCGACCGCCGCCGCGCTCGGTGTCGACCGTCGTACGGTCAGCAATCGCATCCGCGCCGTCGAGGAGCTCTTCGGCCGCCCTCTCGGAGAGTGCGCGACGGAGCTGGAGACGGCACTGCAGCTGGACGATTGACCCGCGCTTTCTCAGTTTGCTGAATCTCGGGTGAGCAGCGCCCCATATTGGGGAAGCGGTGGACGCCCCGGCCGGCCAGGATCGACTCGGTCCATCTCTTCGAGGCAGGGGGCAATGCATGAGGAAGCACCTGATTCGCGCCATGGCCGTCGGGGCCGGGTTGACGCTGATCGTCGCGGCCAGCGCCCTCGCCAAGCCGGAGGTGGACCGAGCCGGAAGCCTCTTCCTCAGGGACAACGGCGGGATCCTGCCGTTCAAGCTGCCGAGGCGGGAGCCGGCGCCGATCTCGGGCTATATCGACGCTGAAATCGGGACCACCGACGGCACTCACCCTCCCGCCCTGAAGACGGTGAGCGTCGACTTCGACAAGACCATCCAGGTGAATGCCGAGGGACTGCCCGTCTGCCGGGAGGACCAGCTCGTGGCACGCTCCAGCGCGGCCGCGAAGAAGGCCTGTGGCGATGCGATCGTCGGCTCCGGCGAAGGCGAGGTCGAGGTCGCCTTCCCCGAACAGGCGCCGTTCTCGGCAACCGGCCCGATCCTCCTCTTCAACGGCGGCGTCCACGGCGGCACCACGCTGCTCCTGATCCACACCTACGTCGCCGTCCCGGCACCGACGGCGGTCATCGTCAAGGTCAAGCTCAGCCGCATCAGCCGCGGCCACTTCGGCCTGCACGCGAGCGCGCGGATCCCGCCGATCGCCGGCGGGGCGGGCTCGGTCACCAAGTTCAAGCTGGAGATCGGCCGCAAGTTCGCCTACCGGGGCGAGAAGGAGAGCTACCTGACCGCGAGCTGCCCAACCGGGAGCTACTACACCGAAGGGGAAGTCCTGTTCGCCGACGGCACGAAGCTGGGCCTGACCCACGTCCTGCCCTGCACCCCGAAGGGCTAGCCACCGGGCTTGACGCCGACGAGCAGCGCCATCTCGAGCCACTTCCAGTAACAGTCGGCGTCGTCGAACCCGAGCTCGCGCAGCCACCCGAGCTGCGTCCAGACGTCGAGCAGGCGGTCGGACGGGTCCGCGTTCTCGAGCGGCTCGCCGATCGCGGCGAAGAAGGCCGCATGCAGGCGCGGCGTCGCCGATGCCACATGCTCGAAGTTGGCGAAGACGCCGCCGGGCTCGAGCAGGTCGAACACCTCCCCGTAGAGCGAGCGCTTGCGCTCGTGCTCGAGATGGTGGATCGCGAAGGAAGAGACGACGGCGTCGAAGCGACCGAGGTCGGGCAGCGACTCGGCGAGGTCGTGCCGCCGGAGCTCGACCCGCTCGTCAGCGGCGAAGCGCTCGCGCGCCGCGCCGAGCATCAGGTCGGAGAAGTCGAGGCCCACGCCCAGCATCCGCGGACGCTGGCGCTGGAGCAGGGCGAGCAGACGCCCGTCGCCGGTACCCAGGTCGAGGACGCGCCGAGCGTTGAGCGGCACCTGCTCGAGCAAGACCCCCTCCCCTTCGGCCCGGTGCGGAAAACCGTCGGCTCGCTCGAGATAGCGACTGACTTTCCCCGCGTCGAGCGTCCACTCCTCACCTGACACGCCCGCATTATCGAGCCTCCCCCTGCCCCGCGGGCGTCAATCGGCGGACGGGGCCTGGTCACGCATTCGTTCCTGGGCGCTTTCGATCGAGCGCCTCGCTTTCCCCGGGTCGTCGCCGAAACCGACGAAGAGGTTGCGGCCCATCGCGGAGAAGGACTCGATCACTTCGTCGAGCGTCAGCAGATGGGCCAGCAGGCCGGTGATCATCCCGTGCCCGGCCACCCATACCTGGACCGCCAGCGACTCGGGCTCGGCCGGGTCGAAGCGACCGACCTCGATGCAGCGGGCGATGGTGTCGATCGGCCGCTGCACCGCGGCCCGGCCGAGCGCGACGTCCTCCTCGCCGATCGGCGGCTCCAGGAACACGGCCCGGTACAGCTGGGGATTGGCCACGGCGTTGAAGCAGTAGGCCCAGCCCATCGCCGAGAGGTCGGAGACAGGATCGTCGGTGGTCTCCACGATCTCGAAATAGCCGGTGAGGCGGGTGAAGCCCTCGGCGCGGACCGCCTGGCGCAGGCCGTCCATTCCACCGAAGTGGGTGTAGACGGCCATCGTCGAGGTCCCGGTCTCCGCCGCGAGCCTTCTCGTGGTCAGCGCGGCGGGGCCCTCGCGGGCCAACAGACGCGCCCCCGCCTCGAGCAGCCCGTCGCGTACGTCCTGATCTGCGACCCGCGGGCTCACGCTCGACAGTATTGCATAGCAGTGTTATGGTACCGTCCTATAACACCGTTATACGATTAAGGAGGTCGACCATGCAAGCGAAGGACCCCGAAGAACTCAGCCAGCTCTTCGCCGAACGAGCCAGCTCCGGCGACCTGGAGGGACTGCTGGAGCTGTACGAGCCAAACGCCCTGCTCATCAACCCCAACGGCGACGGCGACGACGGCAAGACGACCCGCGAACGACTGGCCAGCCTCCTGGCGATGGAACCGAGCATCGTCTCCACCGACCTGCGAGTGGTGAGCACCGGGGACGTCGCCCTCCTCTCCAACCGCTGGCGGATGAGCTTCGGCCACGACGACGCCGGCTCGGCGGGGATAGAGGGAACCAGCACCGAGGTCGCCCGGCGCCAGCCCGACGGAAGCTGGCGCTACGCGATCGACGATCCGGCCTCGGCGGGGCTACGCCCGTCAGAGCCGCTCGGGGAGGCGAGGGGCGACGCCTCCGGGTTCGAGCAGCTGACCTACGAAGAGGACGGGCCGGTCGCCCGCATCGTGCTCAACCGCCCCGAGCGGCGCAACGCCCTCTCGATGCAGCTCTCGGCGGAACTGACCTCCGCGGTGGAACTGGTCCAGGCCTCGGAGACGATCAAGGTGGTCGTGATCGGCGGCAGCGGGGAGACGTTCTGCGCCGGCGACGACATCTCCGAGATGGGCCGCTGGGGCAATGCGAACCAGATCATGCGCCGGGTCACGGCCTACCAGCGGATGGCGGACATGCTGGAGGAGCTCGACAAGGTGACGATCGCGGCGGTCGACGGCTACGCGGTCGGCGGCGGGCTGGAGATCACGATGGCCTGCGATTTCGTCATCGCCACCCGGCGCGCGATCTGGGGGATGCCGGAGGTCGACGTGGGAATCACCCCGGGCTGGGGCGGGACGACGCGGATGGCACGGTTGATCGGGCGGCGGATGACGAAGGAGATCAACCTGCTGGGCGCCCTGCACCCCGCCAGCCGCGCGGCCGAACTGGGTTTATGGAACCGGGTGGTCGAGGACGACCGGCTCGATGCCGAGGTCCAGGCGTTGGTCGAAGTCGTGCTGGACAAGAACCAGCAGGCGGTGCGCCAGCTCAAGTTCATCGTCAACAACGGCGTCGAGGCAGACCTTCACACCGCCCAGGGCTTCGAGGCGCTCTCGGCGGGGCTGACCGGCGCCGTCAACGGCGCCTGGAAGGTCGACGACGCCGACCAGGCGATGGGCATCGTCAGCTTCATCACCAACGGGGACCAGTGGCGCGACCGTCGCTCCACCGCCCGCGACTTCTGGACCGACGGACCGCTTCCCTTGGATAGTGGCGCCAGCGCCTGATCGTCACGAGGTCGTCGTAATCGGCGCTGGCGCGGCCGGGCTCGGGGTCGCGGCGGAGCTCGGGAGACGCGGGGTCGAGGCGATCGTGCTCGAGCGTGCCGACGCGGTCGGTGCAAGCTGGCGCTCGCGCTACCCGGACCTGCGCCTCAATACCGACCGGAGGATCTCGGGGCTGCCGGGGGAGGGGATTCCACGCCGAGCCGGGCGCTGGCCGAGACGCGATGACTTCATCGCCTTCCTCGACGAGTACGCCGAGCGGCGAGACCTCGAGATCCGCTTCGCGACCGAGGTCCACCGCATCGACCGCGACGGCGACGGGTGGCGCCTGCGCCTGTCGAACGGCGCCGTGTCTGCTCGTTTCGTGGTCATCTGCACCGGCCACGATCGCTGCCCCCATTTCCCGCCCTGGCCCGGTACGGACGGCTTTGCCGGCGAATTGCTGCACGCGAGCGAGTTCCGTGACGCCGCGGCCTTCGCCGGGAAGGACGTCCTCGTCGTCGGCCTCGGCACCTCCGGCACCGAGATCGCCGCCCGGCTCCCCGCTCATGCCCGGCGGGTCCGCTTGGCCTTCAGGTCCTCACCCAACCTGATGCCGGCCCAGTTCCTCGGCGTGCCGATCACGTTCTGGGCCCGGCTCTTCGAGGGCGCTCCAGAGCGGCTCACGGATCGTCTCGCGCGCCTGGTGGGGCGCCTCACCATCGGCGACCTCTCCGATCACGGCCTCCCCCCCGCCCCCTACGGCCCCGCCACCGAGCTGCGGGTGAAGAAGATGGGGCCGGTCGTCGACCGGGGCTTCACGACCGCCCTGAGAAATGGGCAGATCGAGCTGGTTCCCGCCGTCGAGGGCTTCGAGGGGGACGCGGTCTGCCTCCAGGGTGGGGCGCGGCTGCGCCCCGACGTCGTAATCGCGGCCACCGGGTACCGGCCCGGGCTGACGGGCCTCGTCGGCCACCTCGGCGTGCTGTCCTCAGAGGGGCGGCCGGCGGTCATCGACCGCACCGGCACCGCCGCGCCGGCGCTCTTCTTCAACGGCTACTGGCTGCCGCTGGCCGGCGAGCTGCCGGCGATGCGCCGCACCTCGCAGCGCATCGCCCGGGCTATCGCCTCGGCGCGCCGGACGGCGATCGCGCGCAGCCGCTGACGGCGACCCGGACCGTGCGTTCCAGGCGCGCGCCGCTCTGCGCCACCAGCTGGGTCGGCATCGTCAGCTGGCGCCCGCAGAGACTGCCCCTGGCGTTACCGAGGAAGTTCGCCCCGAGCGCCGAGTCGGGCCCCTGAGGCAACCTCAACGCGAAGCGGGAGATCGGGGCGTCGGGCATCGAGGCGAACGTCGCCGTGGTGGCGCCGTCGTCGGCGATCCGCAGCGAGCCGACCAGGTCCAGCGCCATGCCGCGCGCCTCCAGCACGAGGACGATGCGCGGCAGTGCCTCCGTCTCGCGGGAGACGAGGTAGACGGGGCCGCTGAAGGGGACGTCGAGGACCGACGTGCGAACGGTCGCCCTGCCGATCGCCGACGCGGCCGGACAGGAGGCGGGATCGGCGGCAAACGTCGCTCGTGCGCACGCCGCCTGGATCGCCGACAACCTCGGCGAGAGCCGGTCCGGGAAATGGACCGTGATCGCACGGAGGTTCGCCTGCGCGGCGCCCCGGCTGCGAATCTCGAGCCCGAGCGCCGCGCCCCCTTCGCGGGTGACCTGGGCGCCGGTCGAGGCGGAGATTCGCGGGGCAAACCGCAGCCCGCGGCACCCGGACAAGAAGAAGGGGCTGAATAGCGAGGCGGTGGCCCCTCCGGCGCCGAACGCCGTCGCCGAGACCCGCTGCTCGTCGCAGCTCGTCGGGGCGAGGAAGAGCCCCGGCTGACCGGGGCTGGTCAGCTCGAAGCTGCGAATCCGCAGGGGGATGCCCCGGAGGACCTGTGGCAGGGGGTCCGTGGCGATGGTCAGGTGAGCGTCCCCGGGGTCGACGAAGACCCTCGCCCTGATCACGATGAGGCCGAGGTCGAATGGGCCCGCGACCCCCGGCACGGCGATCGAGAGCCCGAATGGCGCGCCGGCGTAGGGGCCGGTGAGGAAGGCCTTCCCCGGGAGGTGGAGGGGACGCGGGCCCGCCCCGGCGGCGATCGCGACCGCGCCGATCTCGCTCGAGGGGGCGCAACTCCCGCCGGCCGCCTGCGGCTCCGGGCAGGGAGGGACGCGGCCGAGGAGCGGCAGCAGCCCCCGGGGCAGGCTCGCCGAGAAGCGGTGGAGCGTCGCTTCGCCGTCCGCACGCGCGAGCCGCAACGTCAGCCCGGTCCGCCGGCCGGCGAGCGAGCTCGTCGCGCCGCCGAGGAAGGACGGCGAGAGGCCGCCGCCGCAGCCGCGGTCGACGACGAAGCTGCTCGAGTGAATCGACGCGGCCCCGTCGGGCGGCGCCGAGTGGGAGCCGAACCGCCCCGTCGCGGTGAAGGTCCCACATCCCGGCGGAAGCGCAAGGGGAGCGCGGGGACCGCCGTCTAGGCTGAGCTCGAAGTCGGAGAACGGCAGCTGGGGCAGGTCGTCCAGGGTCAGGGTGAGCCGGCCACTACCGGGGTCGGCATCGATTCGCCCGGCGAGCTTGATCAGCACGCCTTCCCGCTCGGCAGCCAGGTAGACCGCGAGCATGCTTCCGAACTCGTTCCGGTCTGGCGCCGCGAGGTAGACGGCGCCTCGAAGCGGATTGGCGATCAGCGGGCTCGCGATCGTCAACGAGCCGATCCGGGACGAGTCCGGACAGCGCGGCTCGGCTGGGCTGCTCAGGGCGACCTGCCCCGGCAGGCAGGCCCCCAGTCCATCGGCGGCGGCGGGATTGATCGAGGCCCCCGGGGGCAGGACCACGACGGCGTCGCGCATCGCCGCCGTACCGAGGCCGTCGGGGTTCTCGCTCTGCGGCAGGTGCAGGTCGATGTCGAGGCCCGACGGCGCATCGGCCACCCTGCTTTCGGCGTGGACCTCCATGCCCGGGCTGAAGTCCAGCGCGTCGCAGCCGTGCAGGGCTAGCGGGCGACCTTCGTCGTCGCGGGGCACGAGCGTTTCGGAGACGAACTCCCCGGGCCGTTCCCACGAGTCGATGCGAAGCGTGATTTGCGGCGATACGCCGCACGTCCCGGGAAGGGTGAGAAACGGCTTCTTCGGAGCGCCGCTGGGGCACGTGCCCCGCGATTCGCCCCCAAACCCCATGCAGCTCCCCCGCAGGGTGTCGTGCCCCCGGTCGGCGGGCACCCCCCAGAGGGTCAGGGTGCCCCCGAAGACCGGCAGCAGCTGCGGCAGGTTGCGCAACTTCACCGTCAGGCCGTAGTCGTCCCCGGTGCGGAGGGAGAGCCCCATCACGATCGGCGCGACCACCGCGAACACGCCCAGCCGCGCTGCCTGCTCCGGCGGCGGCTCGAGGTTGAAGACCGGCAGCGTCGCGTCGAGCAGCTGGTTGTCGAGGGACATGGTCCCGACCTGGGCGACGCCGGGGCAACCCGACGAGAAAAGTGGGCTGGTCTCGAATTCTTCGAGACCGCACTGGGGGATCTTCGCCAGGCTTCCGATCATGCCCGCAGGCATATCGACGACGATGTCTTTCGCGATCCCGTCGGGGACCGATGCGCCATGCGAGTCCGTGGTCTGGTCGAAGGCGAAGGTGATCGCCACCTGGTAGGGGTGTGAGCCCGCCTGCAGCTGCGGTGGGCCCACCGCGCCCGGTTCGGCCCCAGGCGGAGGGGCCGAATCGATCGAGAAGCTGGCCGACTCGAACCCCAGCGCATGGACGGTCGGGACCGAGACCCAGAGCAGGGCGATCGCCCCCACACAGATCGCCACCGATGCATGCAGCCTCTTCATCGCTCCTGCGCCCCCCTTCGTGAATCGCCTCGGGCACGATCGACATGCCCTCTCTCCGTTACGCGCCGCTGGCATCGCCTCGGGCTGGGCCCGCTCCGAGCCCGCCCGCGCGTCGCCCGGTTGGACCTCCGGCATCCACCACGGCCGTGTACGGCGGCCGGGCCCGCCCTCCCCCGTCTCGGCCACAGGGTGGCCGGCAGCGGGCCGGCGGCGGGCAGGGCCGCGAGCGAGCCGCGGCAGGCTTCCCCGGCGCACGGCAGGAGCTCGGTCGCGGCCGGGAAACCCCCGCCGACGCGGGCGTCGTAGATGTCGGTGTTGTTGTCGCGATCGGTGGCCGTCAACCGGTCCCTGGTGGTGAAGAAGACGTCGCGCCCGTCCGCGCTCACGTCGACCAGCGCCGACATGTCGTTGCTCGTCCCGCCGGAGATCAGCTGGGCCCTCCCCCCCTCGAATTCATAGACGTCCTGGCGGCGATTGCCGTCGAGGGCCACCAGGGCGTCGTTGCTGTTGAAGAACGCGCGCCTTCCGTCGTCGGAGAGGACGCGCGGCACGTAGCCGGGGTAGGTCCCGGCCGGCCTGCCCGGGATGCTCGCCCCTCCGAGCGGACGCGCACCGGTGGGGTTGCAGGAGACACAGGTGAGACGGCCTTCGACCTGGTCGTAGACGAAGAGCTCCCGGTACGGGTTGCCGCTGACCGCATCGGTGTTGTCGTATCCGGTCAGGCTTGCCACCGAGAGGAAGGCGAGGTGCGTGCCGTCCGGAGTGACCCTCGCGGTCCCGGCTTCGGGGTTGCTGGCCCAGTTGCTGGCGTCGCCGTCGGCGAGGATGGCGATCAGCTCGATCGCACCACCGTGCGCGAGGTACAGGTTTGCGGCCCCGGCCTGGGCCCCGGGCGCGAGCGCCGCTCCCGCGGCGAAGTACACGGCCGCCCCGTCGTCGCCGATGCCGAGGACGCCCCGCACTTCGGGGCCCCCGCCGGCCGCGGGGGTGAGGTTGCGCAGGCCTTCGCTGTCGAGGTCGTATTCGTAGAGGCCGCCGTTGTCGTCCGGCGCGTCCGTGAGGGCCGTCGGGTCGGTGAAAAAGGCCTTCCCGCCGTCGGGCGTGGTTGCCAGCAACTTCGCGCTGCCGTCACCCAGCGAGATTGCCCGCTGGGAGGCGTTGAGTTTCACGGTCCTGGTCCCGTTTTCGCGCACGTACAGCTGCTCGCCGGCCGTCCAGAAGATGCGCGAGCCGTCGTCGGAGATGACGACGGTGAAGTTTTCGCTGCCGCCGGCGCCGGCGCTGGCCCCTGGGGCCGCTTCGCCACCGGGCAGCACGCTGACCAGGCGCAGCGAGGCCCCGTCCCACTCGTAGACGCTGCGCATGCCGGCGGGGGCGGCCGCCGTCAGCGCGTCGTTGGCCTCGAAGACGACCCGGCCGAGGTCCGGCGTGGCGCCGGCGAAGGTGACGTCGTAGGAACTCGGCGAGAGAGTTGCCGGAGCGATGCCGGTGACGACCCGGTAGCGGCCGTCGGAGTCGCGCACGTAGAGGTTCTCGAAGTCCTGCGGCGCCCCCACCGCCAGGGCCGGCTCCCGCCACTCGAGCAGGCCCGAGGAGAGGTCGCTGGCGAAGAAGCGGAAGGGGGAAGACTGGAAGAGTCGCACCGGCGCGGCGGGAGGCGGTGCGACCGCGTGGGTCGACCAGCCCTCGCCACCTCGCGAAGAGACGTAGTTGGTGAGGGCTTCGCTGCTCAACGCATCGGCGAAGCTGGAGAAGGAGAGATAGCCGATCGAGTCGCCGTCGGGGGCGCTCTGGCCGAGAGCGTTGGCAAGCTGCCCTTCGACCGCGGGGCCACCGACGTCGCCGCCGTTCTTGTCCGCTGGCGTGACCTGCTCGTAGGCCCGGCCGGCGGGCAGCGCCACGGCAAGCGGCGCTGCGAGCAGCGAAAGCAGCAGGGCCGCGAGGACGAGCGCGGCGGTCGCGGCCGCCCGCCCGCATCTGCTCCGATCGCTGTCGAGGTGCCGCGTCATCGGCGCTCCCCCCTTCCCCGACCATGCTCCCGTGGCGGCGGGCAGGGCACGGCGGTCCTGGCGCCGGCGCGAGTGCCGTCCCGGAAGCGGAGCTTCGCGACGAACTCGAAGCCCCCCGGGGGACAGGTCGTGGGGATGCTGAACCCTTTCGGCCGGTACGCGACCGTGTGGCCGTCGACGCGTTTGAAGTAGCGCAGCCGGCGCGGGCCGATGCTCACCCGCATCGCGACCATCGCGCCTTCGGGGCCGTCGGAAGCCGTCGGGATCGCCGGTATCGGCGTGGTCAGCACGGAGTCGAGCGAGTCCTGCGGGGTGACGAGCTCGCCCTGCAGCACCAACGGCGCGATCACCGGCCGGCGGCCGTCGAAGTAGAAGAGCGTCGTCGTGTGCTGGTCGACCGGCTTGGCCATGAACATCGAGACGCGCCCGGTCTCCTGCACGACCTGCGAGGCGAAGGGGACCTGAACGCGAGCCGAGCCGAAGCCGATCAGGGACTCGTGCGGGCAGCCCCCGGCGCCGAGCAGGAGCAGCGTTGACGGCGAGCAGGTCGAGAGGCCCAGCGTCGATGCGGCGAACCCCATCCAGGGGGGCAGGCGCAGGGCGAAGTTGCTCAGCGCCGGGAGCTCCCCGTTCGGCCCGGGCGCCACCCGGAAGCCGAGCGAGACGGTCGTGTCCGCGCCGAGCCGCTTGGGCTCGAGCGTCGCCCGTAGGCTCACCGCCGGGGCCGCGGCAGCCGCCGGTACGAGGGCGAGGAACACCAGCACCACCGACAGGCCCGGCAGCGCTCGCGCAATGGCCATGAGCACCGGCCTAGACATGCCACTTCCCCTGCAGGTGCATCTTCACCTGGTAGGTCCTGCGGTTCACGGTCCCCGAGAACCGGATCCCGCGGCTACCCGCATGGGCATACCGCCCGGTGCCCTGGAGGCTCGTGATCTTGCCGCTGTAGTAGGAGATCGCCCCGGCGACCCGGTAGGTGGCGACCCCCGTGCCGCTGATCGTGCCGTGGGAGTTATGGCCGAAGAACGTCGCCGAGGCGCTCGACCCGTTGGAGAGGAGCAGCTTGAACGACCCCGTGCCCGCGACCGTGCCGGTGGCGCGGCCCTTGGCGAAGACCCGCTTCCCCTTCACCTTCTTGATCCGCAGGTGCAGGATCTCGTCGAGGTCCCTCACGGCCGACGCCTGCGCCGACGCCGCAGGCGCAGGCGGTCCCGCGCTGGCCGGGGGCGAGGCGAGAGCGGGCCAGAGTCCCACGAGCGTGGCCACGGCCCCGAGCAGCGCGGTGGCCAGCAGTGCGGGGCGGCGCTTGGGGTAGATGGGTCTGTTGACGAGCATTTCCTCTCCTTGGTAGTGCGTTAGCTCGAAGTCCTCGTCGCCTCGGAAGCCGGGGCGCCGATCTCGATCAGCGCGCCCGCGGCGCCGGTCGGCGAAGGCCCGCCTGCCCTCGTGCCCCCGCCGTCGACCTCCGCGCCTCGCTCCAGGTGCCAGCGACCGATCAGGCGGTCGAGCCAGGCGGGGATCCACCAGGCACGGGGGCCGAGCAGCCGGATCGTCGCCGGCAGGAGGACCAGGCGCACGATCGTGGCGTCGATCAGGACGGCGATCGTCAGCCCGACCCCGTACTCGCGCAGGTTGACGATGCTCGACATCGCGAAGGCGATGAAGACGCCGCACATGATCGCGGCAGCGCCGGTGATGATCCCCGCCGTCTTGACGAGCGCCCGGCGCAGGCCGACGTCGGCGTCGCCGGCGATCGCCATCTCCTCGCGCACGCGCGCGAGCAGGAAGACCTCGTAGTCGATCGCCAGCCCGAAGGCGATCGAGATCACGGCGGGGACGACGAGCGCGTCCAGCGGCCCGGCGTCCGCCAGCAGCCCCGTGTGCTGAAAGCCCAGCACGAGCAGGCCGAGGGCAGCGCCGACGGTGAGGATGTTGAGCACGACCGCGATCAGCGCGACCGCAAGCGAGCGGATCGCCACCAGGAGGATCAGGAAGGTAGCCAGGCTGAGGACGGCGACGAGGAGCGGCAGCCGGTCCTGGCTGGTGCTGGTGAAGTCCTGCAGATCGGCCGCCGGTCCACCGACGAACACGTCCGTGCCGGTCTTCGCTTCGAGCACGTGGGCCTGAGCGGTCAGTTGCCCGCGCAGCGGATCGCCGGGGTCCGCTGCCCTGACATCGGAGAGCGCCGGGCTGAAGCCGCTGCGCCCGATCACCGACATTCGCAACGCGGTCCCGCTGCGGTCGAGGTTCAGGGCGATGGCCGCGGCCGCGCGTTCGGGTGGAGGCGCTGCGCGCAGCAATTCGAGGTTGATTTCCGCGTCCCTAGCGAACGACCCCCGCCTGCTTGGCGGCCCCTTGCCCCCATAGATCGACTGTGGGCCCATCGCCGCGGCAACCGAGGGATCGCGTTCCAGTCGCGCCTGCCACCCTGCCATCGCCGCGAGGACACGCGGGTCGGTGACGAGTCCGTCGCGGGCTCGGACGATGACTTCGTAGGGCGCGATCCACCCGCTTCCGAGCTGGGTGCCGATAGCGCGCAGATCGGCCAACTGACCGCTGCTGCGTGCGAGCGAGCCGTCGCTTGGAGGCGCCACCCGCAGGCCGATCAGCTGGCTGCAGAACCCGAGCAGCACCACGAGGACGAGCACGCAGGCGAGCAGCGGGCGTGAGACGGCACGCCAGGCGAGACCGGCGAGGCCCCCGCCGCGCGTCCAGCCGGCGCCGAACTGGTAGCGGTTGACGCGGTCGCCGAGCAGGGCCAGCAGGGCGGGCAGGGCGACGATCGCCCCGGCGACGCTGGCGAAGACCGCGACGAGCCCGCCGATATTGCCCGAGGAGAGCAGCCGGTTGGGGGCGACGAAGTAGCCCGCGACCATGCCGATCGCGAGAGCGAGACCGGCGACGAGGATCGTCCGCCCCGCCGCGGCCATCGCCCTGCGAGCGGCATCGGGCGGCGCGTCCCCCTGCGCCAGCTGCTCGCGGAAACGCGAGACCAGGAGCAGCGAGTAATCGACCCCGAGGGCGAGCCCGAACATGGTGGCGAGGCTGAGCGCCGCCGCGTCCAGCGGATACGTGCCGGCGTTGAGGACGGCGAGCAGTCCGCGCCCGCTCGCCACGCTCGAGAAGCCGAGGCAGAGGGGCACCGCGGCGGCGATCGGGCTGCGAAATACGAGCAGCAAGATGACGAAGAGCAGCGGCCCCGCGATCAGCTCCGCGGTTTTCAGCGCGTCGAAGGTCTGCTGCTCGATCCCCCCGGCGATGTCCGCGTAGCCCGTCACGTGGTGCTCGATCGCCGGGGGGGCGACGCGGTCGAGCGTCGCGCGGATGACCGGGACCGTCTCGTCCGCGACGCGCTCGAAGGACTGCCCGACGCCGAGCAGCAGGACCGCTTTCGAGGCATCCGGCCGCAGCGCCGGCGAGGTCCCGGAGACCCAGGGCGAGACGACGGAGACATGGGGGATGCGGTCCAGCGCCCGAGCGATGCGCGGGCCGCTCGCCCGCAGCTGCGCGGGTGGACCGCCGAGCCCGGCGACGAGCGCCGATTCGTCCCCGAACTGCTCTGCCACCACCTGCTGCGTACGTGCCGAGTCGCTCCCCGGCACCACCGGGTTGGTCAGGTGCAGCTGCTCTTCGATGCGCAGGCCAGCCAAGCCCAGACCGGCGACGAGGGCGATCCAGACGCCGACGACGAGGCGCGGGCGGCGAATGGCGAAATCGACGACGGCGCTCACGGGACCTTGGCCTCCACCGCTTCGCGGGGGTGCTCGGAGGAAGCGGGCGCGGGCTCGTTTCGCTCCCCCGAGCGGGCAAGCTCCCCCGCCATCAACCAGCGCGCGATCGGCGCGGCGATCGGGCGCGGGGCCGTGCGATAGGGGGCGTAGAAGAGACGCGTGAGCACCGAGCCGGGCACGATGCTGGGGGCACCGCGCGCCGCCGCCCGCAAGCCGTCCTCGGCGACCCTGGTCGAGTCGCACCAGAAGAGGCGGGGTATCCGGTGGACGACGAGCGGCTGCCCGACCTCGAAGAACTCCGTCGGCACCGGTCCGGGACAGACCGCCGTGACGACGACCCCGCGGCCCCGCAGCTCCTCGGCCAGGGCTTCGGTGTGGGCGAGGACGAACGCCTTGCTCGCCGAGTAGGTGCCGTTGCCGGGCAGGGGCTGGAAGCCCGCCGTCGAGGCGATGTTGATCACCGCGCCGCGACCGCGCTCGACCATCGCCGGCAGGTAGCGCGCGTCGAGGTCGACGACCGCGTCCACGAGCAGGCGGACCTGTTCGAGCTCGCGCTCGCGCTCGCTGGCGGCGAAGGGCTCGTAGATACCGAAGCCGGCGCAGTTCACCAGCATCTGCACCCCCCGACCGCGCGCGAGGACCTGCGCGTGCAGACCGTCTCGCTCCGCGGCGACCGAGAGGTCCGCCGCGAGGCAGTCGACGTGGACCCCGTGCTCGCCGGAGATCTCCGCGGCCAGAGCGAGCAGGCGCTCCTGGCGCCTGGCGACGAGGGTCAGCGAGTGCCCCCGCCGGCCCAGCGCCCGGGCGAACTCCATGCCGATCCCCGAAGAGGCGCCAGTGACCAGCGCCGTGAAGTCCGGCGAGGGGTCGGGCAGGCGCGAGGCCGCCCGGAATGGCGAGGCGAGCCTCATGCCGCCGCCCCGCCAGCGCCGTTCGTCGCCGCTTCGGCGGCGGGGACCGCAAGGCAGACGACGACGTTGTGTCCGCCGAAGCCGAAGGCGTTGGACAGGGCGATCGTCGCCTGGCCGTTGCGCGGCAGCGCTCGGGCCTCGGGCACGTAGTCGAGGTCCATGCCCTCCTCCTGCTCTTCGTAGCCGACGGTCGGGGGCAAGACCTCCCGGCGCAACGCGCCGATTGCCGCGACGGCCTCGACCAGGCCAGAGGCCCCCAGCAGGTGCCCGATCGCGGACTTGGTGGAGGAAACAGGAAGGCGCGCGGCGTGCTCGCCGAAGACACGCTTGATCGCGATCGTCTCGGAGCGGTCGTTGAGTTCGGTCGCGGTGCCGTGGGCGTTGACGTACTCGACCTCCTCCGGCCTCACGCCGGCCCCCTCGAGCGCGAGCTCGATGGCGCGCACGGCACCGCGCGCCTCAGGGTCCGGGGCGGTCATGTGGTAGGCGTCGGTGGTGGTCCCGTAGCCGAGGATCTCGGCCACCGGCCGGGCGCCGCGGGCCTCCGCCTGCGACGCCGCCTCGAGCACGAGCGCCCCGCCGCCCTCGCCCATCACGAACCCGTCCCGGCGAGCGTCGAACGGGAGTGAGCGCCCGCTCGGCGAGAGCGCCTCCATCGCCCGGAAGCAGCCGAGGCCGAGCGGCGTCACGGCCGCCTCGGAGGCGCCGGTGACGACCGCGTCGGCTTCGCCGGACTGGATCATGCGCACGGCGGTGCCGATCGTGTGCCCCCCGGTCGCACAGGCCGAGCCGACCGAGAAGCTCGGTCCGCGCAGCCCGTAGCGCAGCGCCAGGTAGCCGGCCGCGGAGTTGCTCATCATCATCGGCACGGTCATCGGCGAGAGCACCGCGTAGCCCCGCTCGGAGGCGGCGACGTTGGCGACCTGCGCTTCGAGCGTCGACATGCCGCCGACGCCGGTGCCGACGATGCAAGCGACGCGCTCGGCCTCGTACGGGATCTCCTCCTGCTCCCACCCGGCCTCCGCGAGCGCCTCGTCGGCGGCGCCGATCGCGAAGTGCGTGAAGCGATCGGAGCGACGTACCCCCTTGCGCCCGAGGACGCTCTTGGGATCGAAGTCCTGGCACCGCGAGGAGCCGTCCTCGATGCCGGTTTCGCCGGCGATCCAGCGTTCCACCAGGGCGTCGGAGTCATTTCCAAGCGACGTGACGGCGCCGGTCCCGGTGACGACTACGCGCTCGCTCATGCGACTGACACCTCCAAAATGGCCTCTCGTGGTCGGTGTTCCCTCGGTGGGCCATATTGCTCCCGACGCCTTCGCAGCGGCAACTTTTTGCCGGGGCTTCCAGCTAAGGAGCGGCTACTCGGCCAAGGTCGCGCTGGCGTTGCGGATCAACCGCCGCCGGCCCTGCCGGGCCACCAGGCGCAGCGAGAGGCCGCTCGCCGAGACCTCCTCGACGACGCCGCTGACCTCGATCTCCTCGGCGGGGAAACCCAGGGCGCGGAAGTCGACGGCGAGCCTTCGCAGCTCCTTGCCGTCTCCGGCCCGGCCAGCGCAGCGCGCGACCAGGGCCATCGTGTAGAGGCCGTGCAGGATCGGCCGCGGCAGGCCGGCGGCCCGCGCCGCCTCCGGGTCGAGATGGATCGGGTTGTGATCGCCCGATGCCTCGGCATAGCGGCGCGTGGCGTCTGGGCCCGGCGTGTGCCGCAACGGCCGGATCTCCTCACCGACCTTCACAGGCCACCCTCGGGGACGAGGACCGTCCAGAGTCCGCGCGAGACGAGCTCACCGCCGCCGTTGTGCGACACGGAGCGGAAGCGGAGCGTGCGCTTCCCTCCGTCGACCGCCTCGTGATCGAGGCGAGCGCGGGTGGCGATCCGATCGCCGGCACGGACCGGCGCGAACCACTCGAGCTCCTGCGCGGCATGGATCACCGGGCCCTCTCCCCGCAGGCAGCCGAGGACCGTCCGCCACACCGCCGGCGCGGCGTAGATGACGGCAAACATCGGCGGCGCGACACCGTCCTGCTCGAAGCGGAGAACGTCCTCGCCGGTAGCGCGGGCGTAATCGACGATCTGCTCGGTGGTGACGTCGACCCCGTGCTCCTCCGACCACTCCCCCACCGCGCTCATCGCCGGCCATCTCCGATCTGCGCGGCGGTCGCCTCCTCGGCGGCCGCGAAGCAGGCCTCGATCGAACAGCCGCGCAGGTAGTCGCCGGTGAGCGCCAACCCCGGCAAGGCGGCGGCGGAGTCGGCGAGCGTGTGCAGGAACGTCGCCTGGTCCGGGTGGTAGGCGCAGAGCCCGGGGGACATTTGCCGCGCGACCAGCGCCAGGCGCCGGTTGCCGTCGAGGTTGGCGAAGGGGGCAAGCGTCCGCTCCGCTATCGCCGCCAGCGAGGAAGCATCGGGCTGCTCCTCGGCGAGCGCGCGGGCGCGGCGCCCGCTGAAGGTGTAGCGGACGATGTTGAGGTCGTCGATGCCGTAGGCGCCGGCGTTGCTGAGCTGTTGATCGGCCCCGAAGACGATCGCCCGCATAGCCGGGTCGAAGACGGGCCGGGCGTACTCCGCGAGCAGGACCGTGACCGGGAAGTAGCGCACGCCTTCCAGCAGCGCGGCGAGCGGCGGCGCGGCGTTTTCGACCAGGCGCGCCGCGGCGCCGGCGGGGGTCGCGAGGACGACGCCGTCGAAGCGCTCCGAAGCGTTCTCCCCCGCCGCGGTCTCGAAGCGGAGGCCGCGGACGCGGCCGCGCTCGAGCAGCAGGCCCCGCACCTCGGTCCGCAGGCGCAGGCGAGAGCCAGCGGCGGCGGCGGCGACCACCTCGTGCATGCCGCCGACGAGCTGCTCGTAGCTGTCGACGATCATGCCGACGTAGGGCAGTACGTTCGCCATCGGCACCTCGTCCGGCTCGGCCGCGCTGACGCGCACGGTCAGCGAGCGCAGCACCAGCGCCCGCAGACGCGGGCCGAAGGCCTGCTCGACGCTCCTGCCGCGGTAGCGCCGGGCCAGGCGCCTGCTGCGCCCCTCCGCGAGATGACGCGCGGAGGGGTCGCGGCGAACGGCGAGCATCAGGCGCCCGAGCCGCGCCAGGTCGCGAGCCGGGACACCCCTGAACTGGCTCAGCGCCCTGGCGCGGGCTTTGGAATCGAAGGTGAACAGCCGGCCGTCGAGCACGCGCGAGCTGTTGATGCCGAAGTACTCGTAGGGGTGCTCGCCGAGGCTCTCGGTGAAGGCCCGGAAGCGCGTGTAGCCCCGGCCGATGTTCTTGCCGCCGAGGGTGACGCGGCGCTCCCCGAGCCAGCCCGAGCCGGCGCGGCCGCCAAGCTCCTCGTCGCGCTCGAAGATCTGGGTCTCGGCCCCGCGGCGCCGCAGGTACCAGGCGGCGGCGAGGCCGGAGAGGCCACCGCCGACGACCGCGTAGCGGCGGCCGGCGAGATCCCCGGCCGGCCCGTCTCGCTCGCCCGCCCCGCGACCGCCGTCGTTCATCCCTATCCCCCGGCATCGGCGAGACGCAGACGCATGTCGACGTAGCCGATGTCCGTCCCGGCCTGGGAGAAATGGACGCGCAGGTTCTCCGCCGGTGCCGGGCTCCCACCCGGCGAGGCCCCCTCGGCGGACAGGCCCTCGCGCGGGCGCACACAGCAGAGCGCGGGGGGCGAGAGCGCTGCGTACTGGGTGAAGTGCGCCTCGCATGCGTCGACGACGGCCTGCTGGGGAGGCCAGCCGCGCGCGCCGACGTGGAGCACAGCCGCCTGGCGCGCGGTCTCGAGCATCAGCATCCCCGGAACGTGGTCGAGTGGGTGGTCGAAGAACGCGGGGTGCGACGGGTCGGCGATGAGCGCGCAGCGCAGCTCGCCGTCGTGGTTGTCGACGTCACCGACCACGACGTTGGCCGGCGAGCGGCGGCCGACCCGGGCCGGGTCGGCCGGGACCGGTGGCGGCGGAATCTCGACCCCCTCTCCGACCGAGACGCTGCGGACGCGCTCGTAGAGGGCCTCGGGTATCAGCCGCGCCTCACCGCTGAACTCGATCGTGGGACGCCCGTCGATCGCTCCGGAGCCCTTCAGGGTGTAGCCGCGGACCCGCCCCCTGCCGTCCCGCCGCTCCTCGCCGAAGGGAACGTCGATGACGAGCTCGGCCGGCCCGTCGCCCTGGCGCAGCGCTTCGAGATCGACCACTTCGGCTCGCAGGCCGCTCATCACGAAAGCCGTCTCTTCGGGCACGGCGAACCCTATGTGACCGTAGATCGTCATCCCCTGACGCCCGATCTCGAGAATCAGCAGGAGGTCGTGGATGCCGTTGTCCACCTCGTTGTAGAGGGCATGACTGCGGGGAAGCTGTGCACCGGCGATCACCAGCTCACGAGCCTGGTCGATGATGACGTCGGTGAGGAAGATCTCCTCGACGGCGCGCTTGTGCGCCAGCTCGCGCGGGAGCGTCGTTTCGAAGCTGGGCTCACCCTCCGTTTTCAGGAACTCCGCGGCGCGGTGTATCGGAAAGGAAGCCACGCACCTTCCTCAGGCGGGCACGTTGAGACAGCGGTTGACGATCGCCTCGACTGCCCCGCCGACGGTGGTCACGTCTTTGAAGTCGTCGCGTTCGAGCCTGACCTCGTAGCGCTCCTCGATGATCTGCGCGAGCTCGACCAGGTCGAGCGAGTCGATGTCGAGATCCTCCAGGGTGGCATCGTCCGTGATCTCCTCTGGCTTCAGGTCCGCGAGCTCAGACAGTTCGCTGACGATGAGCTCTTTGACCTCGTCTGCGGTTGGGGTTGACATGGCTCCTCCTTTGGTTTCTCGGTGTCGTTTCGGTGTTGTCAGAGGGCCGAAAAGGTCACTCGCAGCATCTCGGCTTGGCCGAGCATGAAGTGGCGGGCCAGCCCGGTGAAGAAGCGTTCGTGGATGTCGACGACCTCCTCGCCGACGAGCTCGACGGCTCGCTCCCGGTTGGCGCGCAGGTTCCTGTGCCACGCCATCAGGGTCGGCACGTAGTCGAGCCGGTCGTTGCGCACGAGGACGATCTCGAACAGCCCGGCGCAGCCGGCGACGAGCTCGCGCAGCCACGGCGGACCGGCGTTCGGGTAGATCTTCGTCAGCACCAGTCGCAGGTCGCGCCAGGCGCGCCGGTCGAGCGGCGCGTGGCCCTGGGCCATCGTCTGGAAGACCAGCCTGCCACCCGGCCGCAGCCAGTCGTGGCAGCGCTCGAAGAGCTCGCGGTAGATGCTCGCGCGCTCCTCCTCGGCCGCCCCCATCTTGACGAAGTGCTCGATAGTCCCCAGCGAGACGATCGCGTCGAACGGCTGCTCGGGCTCGAACGTGCGCCAGTCCTGCAGGCGCGACTCGATCCGCGGATCGCCTTCGCGGTCGGCCTCGACGTAGGCGACCTGTGCCTCGCTGAGCGTGATCCCGAGCGCGTACTGGACCCCGTGCGCCTCGACCAGCCGGCGCAGCATGCTGCCCCAGCCGCAGCCGATGTCCAGCACACGGCGTGCGCCCTCGGCGCGGGCCTGCCCGGCGACATAGTCGAGCTTGCGCAGCTGCGCCGCCTGCAGGTCGTCGGAGTCCCCTTCCCACATCGCGCCCGAGTACGTCATCGTGGGGCCGAGCCAGAGCGCGAAGAACTCGTCCCCCTGGTCGTAGTGGAACTTGATCGACGCGGGGCCGGACCCAACGTACCCCGGCGCCTCAGCGACAGCACCTCTCACCTCGGTCTCCTTCCACCTAGTGGTACCAAGTGGGCCACGATAGGTAGCGCTGCGGTGAGGTGTCAAAAAGGACGACTCAGGCGCCCGGCGTGCGCCGCCACAGTACGTCCATCTTCATCAGCGCGACCGCCTGCCCACGGTCGTTCAAGACCCGCGAGACGAGCTCGACCAGGCCCGAATCGTCGCTCACGGGCTTGCAGGTGCCGATGTCCACCTCGACGTGGATGGTGTCGCCGATATGCACCGACTGCTTGAACTTCACATCACGCAGGGCACGCAGCGCGATCAGGCGTTCGGGGTCGATCGGCACCAGCCCGAGGGCGTAGGAGAGCACGAGCGCACCGTGGGCGATGCGCTCGCCAAAGGGCCCGCCTTCGGCAAAGGCCCGATCGAGATGCTGCGGCGCGCAGTCGCCGGTCAGGGCGCCGAATGCGCTGAGGTCGAACTCGCCGATCGTGCGCCCGTGCGTCTGGAACCTCTCCCCGGGTCGCATGTCCTCGAAGCCCCGGGAGCAGACCAGGCGTGCATGCGTGCTCATCGCCCCGGCGGAGCGATGGCGGCCACGCCGAGGCCGCCGTCGATGGGAACCACGGCGCCGGTGATATAGCCGGCCTGCGGGGAGGCGAGGAAGTCCACGCAGGAAGCCACGTCCGGGGGCGTTCCGATCCGCATCGCCGGGACCAGCCGATGCGCGGTCTCGTCAAGCAGGTCGCGGGTCATGTCGGTCTCGATCAGGCCGGGCGCGACGGCGTTGACCGTGATGCCCCGCCGTGCCACCTCGACGGCGATCGTCATCGTCAGGCCGATCAGCCCGGCCTTCGACGCCGAGTAGCTGGCCTGGCCCGGCATCACCCGGAGCGCGCTCAGCGACGCGATGTTGACGATCCGGCCAAAGCGGGCCCGCATCATCGGGCGCAGCGCGCGCCGGGTGGTGCGAAAGGCCCCATTGAGGTTCGTGTCTATGACCCGGTCCCACTCCTCGTCACGCAGCTGCATTCCGAGCGCGTCTTCGGTGAGGCCCGCGTTGTTGACCAGCACCAGGACCGGCCCGTGCTCGGCCTCCAGGCGACTGAACATGTCATCCACGTCGGCCTGGTTGCCGACGTCGCCCCCGAGCGCTATCGCCCGTTGCCCCTCTGCTTCGATCGAGGCGACGGTCTCCTCGGCCTTCGCCTCGCTCGAGTGGAAGTTCACCCCCACCGTCCAGCCGCTTGCCGCCAGCCGGCGCGCGCAAGCTTCGCCGATGCCGCGCGATGCGCCGGTCACGAGGGCGCATCCCTGCTCGGTCGGGTCTCCGTGCATCACCCGCTGTCTCCTGCTCATCCGTTCCGTCCCTTCACTCGACCGGCGCCTCCTCCTGCTGACCTGCCCTCTCGTACGGCGCAGCTTGGGTGCGCCGCTCATTCTGTGGCTCGGTGCCGGGATCCGCAACATCCTCCGCCGGCTCGGGGTCGATCCACAGGCGCTCCCGGGCCCAGCGGTAGGTCGGCAACGCCGTCGCCGCGCAGCGCGCGCCATAGAGCGCGGACCAGCGCACTTCGCAGCCGACGCGGTAGAGCGCCGCTGCCAGCTCCTGGAGGGAGTCGAGCGGAGCGGGATCGAGCAGCACGTCCCAGCGCTGGTCGGCGGCGCCGGTCGGCCCGGCGCCGGCCCGAAACGTACGGACCGGCTCGACGCCCAGCTCGGCCACGCGACGACACAGGGTGCCCCGCCCCACCGCGTCCAGAGCTGCGGGGAGCACCAGAGCGACGCGTGGGGCGACGCGACGTCGCGACAGCGCCACCCCCGGATCCGGGCCCGCGGCCGCGAAGCTACCCAGCTCCGCGGCGAGCTCCGCGGCGGTCGCCGCGGTGACGGCGGTGCGGTGCTCGTGATGCGTCCGTCGCAGGGCCGCGGCGGCGCAGGTCGCGAGCAATGCCGCACGGTCCTCACCGAGGCCCTCGAGATGCTCCGCGTAGGCCGCCGCCAGCTCGCGCAGCGAGCGGTCGGTGCGCGCCGACACGGGCAGGACGACGGGACCGGTCGCGGTGGGCACGGGTGCCGCAGACCTCGCCGCCGGCGCCTGCTCCAGCACGAGATGTGCGTTACCACCGCCGAGCGAGAGGCCGCTGACGCCGGCCAGTGAGGGGCGGTCGCGGACCGGCCAGGGGACCGCCTCGGTGACGAGCCGCACCCCGAGCGCCTCGCTGTCGATGGCCGGGTGCGGATTGCCGTGGTCGATCGTCGCCGGCACCAGCCCGTGGTGGAGCGCGAGCGCGACCTTGATCACCGAGGCGACGCCCGCCGCCGACTCGCAGTGGCCGATGTTCGTCTTGACCGAGCCAACCAGGCAGGGGTCGCGATACGGGCGGCCGGCGATCGCCTCCGCCAGCGCGGCCGCCTCGATCGGGTCGCCTTTCTGCGTCCCCGTGCCGTGGAGCTCGACGTAGTCGAGCTCACCTGGCTCGATCCCCGCGTTGGCGCAGGCCCGCCGGACGAGCTCGATTTGGCTCTCCCGCGAGGGCGCGGTGAGCGGGGCCCGGCGGCCGTCGTGGTTACAGGCGGCCCCGCGGATCGTCGCCAGCACTCGGTCGCCGTCGGCAACAGCGCCGGACAGCGGTTTGAGCACGACCACGCCAACACCCTCGCCGCGCACGAAGCCGTCGGCGCCGGCGTCGAACGTCCTGCAGCGACCACTGGGCGAGAGGATGCCGGCGCGCGACATCATCAGGTCGGAGTCGGCAGTCAGGATCAGGTTGACCCCGCCGGCGAGCGCGAACTCGGCTTCGCCGCTCCAGATCGACCCCGCCGCGAGGCTGACGGCCACCAGCGAGGAGGCGCACTGGACGTCCACCGAGACGCTCGGTCCCCGCAGGTCGAATACGTAGGAGATGCGGTTCGCGGCGAGGGCCAAGCCGACGCCCGAGGTCGCGTAGCCAGCGAGCTGAGCGGGGTTCTCCGCCAGCAGCTTGGCGTAGTCGGGCCACATGATCCCCATGAAGACCGCGGTGCGGGTCCCGGCGACACGCTCGAACGGAAGCCCGGCGTCTTCGAGCGCCTCCCACGCGGTCTCCAGCAGCAGGCGCTGCTGCGGGTCGACGTACTTGCTCTCGCGCGGCGACATCTGAAAGGCGCGCCAGTCGAAGCCCTCGACCTCGCCGATCGAGCCCCGCCAACGCGCACCGGGATGGGCCGGGGGCGGCTCCGCGCTGGCTCGGGTGCGAGCGCGATAGGGGGGCGTGGCGGCAACCTCCTCGCGCGCCTGCACCAGCGTCTGCCAGAACTCCTCCCGGCCGTGGCTGCCGGGGTAACGGCAGCCGACCCCGACGATCGCGAGCGGCTCACGGTCGGGCATCGCCGGCGGTGTCCGAGTCGAGCGCCTGCAGCAGCGCCGCGATCG
>DASTNW010000071.1:0-30416 GCA_035762685.1 Solirubrobacterales bacterium
CCCTGGTCCTCGTCTTCGCCGAGGTGGTCCGCGAGCGCCGCGCCGCCCGCGCCCAGGTCCGCGACGACGTCCGCCCCCGCATCGCCCGCAGCCGCTCATACGCCCTGGTCCGCGCCTGGGCGACGGTGGTGCAGCGCGACCTCCAGGTCGCCGCCGTGGTCGGCGACGTCCTCGCCGGTCGTCCCGCGATCTACACCACTTTCCTCGCCTACGACGAGGTTGCCCACCACTCGGGCATCGAACGACACGACGCCCTCGGCGTGCTGCGCGATCTCGACCGCCAGATCGCGCGGATCGCCGCCGCCTGCCCGGAGGCGCCGCGTCCTTACCGCCTCGTCGTGCTCTCCGATCATGGGCAATCGCAGGGCGAGACCTTCCGCGACCGCTACGGCGAGACGCTCGAGGACGTGGTCCGCTCCGCCTGCGAGCCGGAAAGCACGATCGCCATCGAAGGTGGCGACGACGACGCGCTCGCCTACCTCAGCGCTGGCCTGACCGAGGTCGCGCGCGACGACACCGCGGCCGGCCGCACGGTGCGGATTGCGACGCGGGATCGCCGTGCCGATGGCGTGGTCGCCCTCGACCCCGGTGCTCGGCGCGACATCGAGGAGACGCGCGGGGACGGGGCTCCCGAGCTGTCGGTGATGGCCTCGGGGTGTCTCGGGCTGATCAGCTTCCCGCGCGAGCCGGGCCGGGCGACTCTGGAGCGGATTGAGGCGCTCTACCCGCGGCTGATGCCGGCGCTGGCAGATCACCCCGGGATCGGGTTCGTCCTGGTGCGTTCCGAGCGCTTCGGCGCGATGGCCGTGAGCAAGACCGGGACGGCGTTTCTCGATCGGGACCGGATCGAGGGCGAGGACCCGCTCGCGCCCTTCGGGCCCAACGCCGCCGACCACCTGCGGCGAACCGATGGTTTTCCCCACTGCGCCGACCTGATGGTCAACAGCGCCTACTGGCCGCAGTTCGGCGAAGTCGCGGCGTTCGAGGAGCTGGTCGGCTCGCACGGTGGGCTCGGGGGCACGCAGAGTTTCCCGTTCGTCCTCCACCCGGCCGAGTTGGCCTGGCCCGACGAGGAGGTCGTCGGCGCGGAGCGGGTGCACCGGATCTTCTGCGGCTGGCTCGCCGGGCTGGGGCACGAGAGCTACGAGAGCGAGGTCGCTTCGCCGGGCGCCAGCACCCGCACTTCCACCTGAGGGGCGAGGTTGCCGACGCGGGCGGCGAACTCGCGCGGCGGCGTGCGCAGCGGGCCGGGACGCAGCCGTGCGAGGCCGAATGGGTAAAGCGTCCCCCAGTGGATCGGGATCGCGATCCGCGGCGAGAGCAGGGCCGTCGCGCGGGCGGCGCGCTCGGGGTCGAGGTGCCCGGGACCAAGGCTCGGGCCCCAGCCCCAGATCGGCAGCAGCGCGAGGTCGAGCTCGCCCGCCAGCCCCTCCATGCCGTCGAAGAGGTCGGTATCGCCCGCGAAGTAGACCCGCCGCCGTCCCTCGAGCAGGAACCCGATTGCTTCCGCCCCCTCGGCGAAGCGCCGCTCACCGGAGTGCTTCGCCTCCACGGCGCTTACGGTGAGCGAGCCCACCTGGCTCGCTTCCCCCGGCGCCAGCTCCGATACCTCGGAGAACCCCCGACGCTCGAAGAACTCGCCCGCGCCGCGTGGCACCAGGAGCGGCACCTGGCGGCCGACCCGGCGCAGCGATGGCAGGTCGGCGTGGTCGTGGTGCAGATGGGAGACCAGCACGGCGTCGAGGTTCGACACGACGCCCGCTACCGGCTGCGCCCCGTGACGACGCAGCGGCCCCACCCCTCGGCGCAGAACCGGATCGGTGAGCAGGCGGGCTCCATCGACCTCGGCGAGAACGGTCGCGTGCCCTACGTAGGTGACACGATCGGTCGTCACCGTCACACCGTACGGTGGCCGTGTCGGCGACGCTGCGTATCGTCAGCGACACGATGGCCGAGCGGCGAGCGATTTTCGGGCGGATGCGCCGTCCCGGACACCAAGGGGCCGGTGGGGACGAGGAGATCGTCGAGATCGACCCCGGCGCCCTGAACGGGATCTTTGCCGCTCCGAAGTGGCTGCGTGACCTCGGCTTCTCCGCCTGGCTCCTCGTCGGCGTCGCCGCCGCGCTCGTCGGCACGATCTGGCTTCTCGCCCTCACCCAGACGATCGTGTTGCCGGTGATAACCGCGGGGATCATCGCCTCCGTGGTCCTGCCGCTGGTCGATCGACTCCACGAGCGGGGCGTCCCGAGAAGCGTCAGCGCCGCGCTCGTCTTCGTCCTGATCGCCGCTATCGCAGCCATGGTGGGGCTGATGGTGCTGGGGGGGATCGCCAGCCAGGCCGAGGCCCTCTCCGAGCGGCTGCGCGAAGGTGCGCACGAGATCGAGTCGCTGGCCCGCGACCTCGGCGTCGGCGCGGGCACCGCCGCCAACTCGACCGCCGACACCGACAGCTCGGTCAGCAACGGCTTCGAAGCGCTCACCCACGGGCTGGTCGGGGGGGTCGACAGGCTGGCCTCGCTGGTCGTGTTCCTCTCGTTCGCCGCCCTCAGCCTCTTCTTCCTGCTCAAGGACGCCCCCGCCATCGGCGGCTTCGTCGAGCGTCACCTCGGGATCCCGATCCCTCTCGCCCACTCGGTCCTGGGGCGAGTGGCGAGCAGTCTGCGCGGGTACTTCCTCGGGGTCACGATCGTCGCGATCTGGAGTGCGCTGATCGTGGGAGCCGGTGCCCTGCTCCTCGGCGTGCCGCTGGCCGGGACGATCGCGGTGGTCACGTTCGTCGGCGGTTACGTCCCCTACCTCGGTGCCTGGACCGCTGGGATCTTCGCGGTCCTGATCGCCCTCGGCGGCCAGGGGACGGAGGCGGCGCTGGCGCTGGGGGTCGTCGTCCTTCTGGCCAACGGCGTCCTGCAGCAGCTGATTCAGCCGATCGCCTACGGGGCGACCCTCGGCCTGCATCCACTCGCCGTCTTGATCGTGACGATCGCGGGCGGTTGCCTCTTCGGCACCGTGGGCTTGGTCCTCGCGGCCCCCCTGCTCTCCGCCGCGGTGCACATCTCGGCCGATCTCAGCGCCGGGCGCGAGACCGAGGGCGCGCAGCCGACAGCGAAGTAGTCGCAGGGGTGCCAGTAGCGCCATCCGATGGGGGCGCTGCTCCGTTTTGGCAGATTCCGCGGCTCGGGTTTGCCTATTTGGCGTAGCAACTTTGGCGTCTTTTCCACTGTTGGTACTGACAGATTGTCATCTAGGAACAGAGATGACGAAAGCTGTTCCGAAAAGCGGTTAGGAGACCGAGGCCATTGGGCACGAATGGCGCGCGCCGACACGCGGGCAACGGAGCGACCGGCAGGGCCAACCCGTCGCGAGGCGCGCGATCGCGGAGCGCTCGCTACCCGAGGTTGAGGCCGGGGCCGGGAGGTTCGGCGGAGCGCGTGGCGGCGCACCAGCGAGGACGGCTGCAGGAGGCGATGGTCGAGCTCGTCGCCGAACACGGCTACGACGCCGTCGCCGTGACGACGCTGGCTAAACGCGCCCGCGTCTCGAAGCGAGACTTCTACAAACACTTCTCCGGCAAGGAGGAGTGTTTCCTCGCCGCTTACGACACCATCGTCAGTCACCTGCTGCGCGGGATCCTCGTCTCCGCCCAGGGCGAGGGGGAGTGGTGCGAGCGGCTCCGGCTCGGGTCTCTCTCCTTCGCCGGCCAGATCGCCTGCAACCCCGAGGCGGCGCGGCTGGCCCTGGTCGAGGTCTTCGCCGCCGGCGCCGTAGCGGTCGAGCGAGTGCCGCGCACGAGCCGGCTCTTCGAGGCGCTGGTGGCAAAGAACTTCGCCCTCGCCGACGAGTCCCCCCGGCTGCCGCGGCTGCTGGTGAAAGGCATCGTCGCCGGTTGCGGCTGGGTGGCGCGGGCACGGCTGCTGTCCGGACCCCTACGGGGGCCGACGCTGGACGGGGACGAGCTGACGGAGTGGGCCCTCTCCCTCTGCGACGACGACGTCGCCCGCCTCTGCCGCCTCGGGGTCGCTGAGGCGCCGCCGCTTCCCGCGGCCGCCGCCGCGCTGACGCCGGGCGACGAGCGCGCGATGATCCTGGCGGCGACGGCGAGGCTGGCGAACGAGGAGGGCTTCGCGACGCTGACGGTGCCGCGAGTACGCGCCGCCGCCGGTGTCTCCAGGCATAGCTTCGACTCCCACTTCGTCGGGGTGGCGGACTGCTTCCTGGCGACGCTGGAGATGCTCGGCGGCCGCACCCTGGCCACAGCGGCCCCCTGCTACCTCACGGCCGAAGACTGGGCGAGCGGTGTCCACCGCATGATCGCCAGGCTCTGCCAGCACCTCGCGGGCGACCCCACACTTGCCAACCTCGCCTTCCACGAGGTCTTCTCGCCGGGAACCGAGGCGGTCGAATGGCACAGCGAGATGATTGCCAGGTTGGCGGCGATGCTCCGGCGGGGGGCCCCGTCGACGCGACGGCCGACCGTGTTTGCGGCAGAAGCATCGGTTGGGGCGATGTGGGGAGTGATCCACCATCTCCTCGCCACCGGGCGCCGGGCACAGCTGCCGATCGCGGCGCCGGTGCTTTCCTACATCGCGCTTGCCCCTGCGCTCGGAGCAGCAGGGGCGGTCGCCGCGATCGTCGCCGAGGTCAGCGTGGACGGTGAAGGCGATACCGGCGGTATGGCAGGTCTAACCACCGTCGCCCGCCCGCCCAAGACCGCTCCGCAGCCGAACGTCCAAGCGCTAAATAGATAGAAACCCTTTTTTCCGAACGGTTGTGTCGTCCTGTGCAGAGTTGGATGCTCGCGCGTGCGGCGCTGTGATTCTCAGCAATGTGTGGCGTTAGAGGGCTCCACATTGCTGAGCGCCGTGAACGAGTGGGGGCCGGAACCTGATGGGGGTCAGGCCCGGCCCCCTATCCGGTTTCCACGTCCAAGGCCGTGAGAGGATCGGCCGTCATGGGCCCGGGAAGGAGTGTGCAGTCAGCTCGACCGCTTCGACGGCTGGTTCCAATCCTGGGCTGGCTTCCACGCTACGACCGGGGGCTGCTCGCCGGTGACCTGGCGGCCGGCATCGCCGTAACGGCGATGATCGTGCCGAAGGACCTCGGCTACGCGGCCATCGCCGGGGTGCCCGTGCAGAACGGGCTCTACGCGGCTGCGGCGGGCGCGATCATCTACGCGTTCTTCTGTACGTCGCGGCAGATCTCGACCGGCCCGAGCTCATCGCTGGCGGCCGTCGCCGGGGGCGCGGTGCTGATCACGAGCGTCGCCGGAGACGCGGCGGCGGAGCTCGTGGCCGGGATCACCCTGGTCACGGGCGTGCTCTTCCTCCTGCTCGCGCTGCTGCGGATGGGGTGGATCGCCCAGTTCCTCTCCAGGGCGGTGGTGGCCGGGTTTCTGGCCGGTGCCGCCGTGGACGTGGCGATAGGCGAGCTGCCCAAGCTGACGGGGACCTCGGCGGACGGTGACACCGCGTGGCAGGAGCTTGGCTCGTGGATAGGTACCTTCGGCGACATTCACTGGACCACGCTGCTCGTCGGTCTCGCCGCGCTCGTCGCGATCCTCGCGCTCCGGTTCCTCCGCCCCAAACTGCCGGGCGCCCTGGCACTGGTGGTCGGTGGGCTGGTCGCTGCCCACCTGTTCGATCTCGGCTCGCACGGGGTGGCGCTGGTGGGCCCCGTCCCGGGTGGGCTGCCGGCCCCGGAGGTCCCCAGCCTCGACCTGATGGCGGACCACCTGTCGGAGATCGCGATCGCCTCGGTTGCTCTCCTCTTGATCGGGTTCTCGCAGACGGCTGGGGACGCCCGCAGCTTCGCCACTCGACACCGCTACCGGATCGACGTGAACCAGGAGTCGGTGGCGCAGGGGATGGCGAACGTCGGCGCAGGGTTCTTCCAGGGCATGCCGGTGTCGACCAGTCTCTCGGCCAGCTCCCTGAACGAGTCATCTGGAGCGAGAACGCCCGTCGCCTCGTTGACCACCGGCGCCCTGGTCCTGGCCACGCTCGTCTTTCTGGCGCCTCTTTTCTCCGAGCTGCCGCAGGCAGTCCTCGCCGCGATCATCATCGATGCCGTGGTGTTCGGGATGATCGATCTGACGGAGCTGCGCCGCCTGTACCGGGTCGCCAGATTCGACTTCTGGATCGCCGCCGCGGCGATACTCGCGGTGCTGTCCTCCGGTGTGCTTGCCGGCGTCGTGATCGGGGTCGTGCTCTCCCTCGGGTGGCTGATCTACGTCGCGACGCGCCCGTCGATTCCGATTCTGGGACGTGAGCCGGGCACTCAGGTCTTTCGCGATCTGGTCGAGAACCCCGCCGACGAGACGCTGCCGCGCCTAGCCGTGCTTCGGCTCGACGGGGGCCTCTTCTTCGCCACCGCGGAGGCGCTCGAGGACCGCATCCGGGAGCTTCAGGACGGTGCCGATCCATCCCTGCGCACGCTGGTCCTCGATCTCGAGGGCGTCAATTTCATCGACTCCCAGGGTGCCGCGAAGTTGACCGAGATCGAGGAGCTGACCAGCGCAGAAGGGATTTCACTGCGCCTTGCAAGGGTGAAGCCGAGCGTGCGGACCGTCCTGCAGGCCGATGGGTTCATCGGCAGGATCGGGGACGATCACATCCACGGCAATGTCCATCGCGCTGTCGAGGCAAGCTCGGCGAAATAGGGGAGGATCGCCCGATGGACCCTGACCAGAGTGACGCCAAGCGCACCGCTCTGGCCGGTGAGCGGACGATGCTCGCGTGGTGGCGAACGGCCCTGGCCTCCCTTGCGGTGGCGCTCGCGGTGGGGCGCTTCCTGCCCGAGATCGCCGCCGTGGACCACAGCTGGCCCTACGTGTTGCTCGGTCTGGGCTTTGCGGTGTACGCAGCGGGACTGTTCATCTTCGGGGCCGTCCGCGGAGGAGTGGGTCTGCGCCCGGTCTCTCGCGGCAGCCTCGTGGCCGCGGTCTTCGGGACGTTGCTCGCGCTCGGAACGATCGCGCTGATCGCCGCGCAGTAGAGGAGGTGGGTTGACTTCACATTCCCCGTCGGATAGACGGAAGCGAATGATCGAGCGAATCGACGGGATGCCAGCGGGGACCGTGGGGCTGCGGGCCTCCGGCAAGCTCAGCAAGGAGGACTACACCGAGGTGCTCGAGCCGGCGCTGCGCGAAGGGGTCGAGTCTGGCGAGCTGCGCCTGCTCTTCGTCCTGACCGACTTCGACGGTCTCGAGGCGAGCGCTGTGGCCGAGGACTTCAAGACCGGCCTTCAGGTCTGGTTCCGCGACCACTCCGCCTGGAAGCGCTTTGCCCTGGCAACCGACGTGGAGTGGGTCGCCAAGGCGATGCACATGTTCACCTGGCTGACTCCCGGCGAGGTGCTGATCCGAGACCTCGACGGGCTCGAGGAGGCAAAGCGCTGGGTGGCTCAGTAGGGCGCGCTGTCCCGCTTCTCTCGGTCTGCGCTGACAGAACCCCCCTCGTTCCGTTGAGGAAGGGAAGGGAACACCCCTACCCTTGGACGGTGGCAGTCGATGCGAGCGAAGTGGGCGAGTGAGCGAAGCGGCAGTGCCTGGAGGAATGTGGGGCCGGATCGGGGCTGCGAGCCTGCTCTCGGACGACCGGCTGGCGCGGCGAGCGGTGGCGGGGGACCAGCGGGCGTTCGCGGCGATCTACCACCGCTACCATCAGGACCTCTACCGGTACAGCCTGGCGATCGTGGGCAATCCGCAGGACGCCCAGGACGCGCTGCAGAACACGATGGTGAAGGTGCTGCGGGCGTTGCCGGGGGAGGAGCGGCAGATCGAGCTGAAGCCGTGGCTCTACCGGATTGCGCACAACGAGTCGATCGAACTGCTGCGGCGACGGCGCCCGACCGAGCAGCTCGACCCGGAGCAGGCGACGCGCGGCAGTGGCCTGGCCGAGGACGCGGAGGCGCGGGAGCGGCTGCGGCGGCTGATCTCCGACCTCGAGCAGCTGCCGGAGCGCCAGCGCGGGGCGCTGGTCATGCGCGAGCTGGCTGGTCTCGAGTTCGCCGAGATCGGCGCGGCGCTCGGCACCTCAGCGGCGGTCGCCCGCCAGACCCTCTACGAGGCGCGGCTCGGCTTGCGGCAGATGGACGAGGGCCGTGAGATGAGTTGCGACACCGTGGTCCGGGCGCTGTCCGACGCCGACGGTCGGGTCACCCGCCGGCGCGACATCCGTGCCCACCTTCGTGCCTGCCCCGACTGCCGTCGCTTCCGCGACGAACTGGAGGACCGCCGCGCCGACTTCGCCGCGGTCTCGCCGCTGCCGATGGTCGCCGCCACGGGCCTGCTGCACGGCCTGCTCGGTGGCTCCGGTGGGAGCGGGACGGGACTGGCCGGCGCGGCCGGCGCCGGCGCCGCCAAATCGCTGGGGGCGACGGCGGCGATCAAGTCGGCCGCAGCGGTCGCCGTCGTCGCCACGATCGGCGTCGGCGCTGCCGACCGCGGCGGTGTGGTCGACGTGACGCCCTGGGGCGGCGGCTCGCAGCAGGCGCAGAGCGAGTCGGCCGGTGGGGCCTCCGATGCTTCGTCCCACCCGAAATCGAGCTCCCAGCGGGCCTCCGGGACCGAGGCCACCAAGGGCAAGCCGGCAGCGGCCGCCGTCGACGACGCGGCTGACATCGATGGCGGCACGGGGGCCAGCGCGAGGAACGGCGGCGATTCCGGCGCGGGGGCCGACGCCACGGCCGGAGTGCCGTCCGATGGCCCGAGCGGGGCCACCGGCGAAGCCCATCCGCGTGGCCGCGGGCACGAAAAGCAGCATCCCGATGCCGCCTCCCACGGCCAGCAGACGGCCGCGAGCCACCAGGTCACCGGCAACGGTCGCGGCGGCTCGGGCAAGGGCCAGCCCTCGAAGCCGGCCAAGCCGAGCAAGCCAACGCAGCCCGACAAGCCCCCCAAGCCGGTCAAGCCGACGAAGTCGTCGAACCAGGCGGCCGCGAATGGCGGTGGGGAGGCGACCGCCTCCCCAAAAGCCCCAGCGGCCCCGGGGGCGGCAGCGGCTTCGCCGCCGAGTCCCCCCGGGCACTCGACTGAGCCGGAAGCGCCCTCGGTCCCTCCGGACGCCGGCGAATAGATCTGGCCGGATGATCGAGGCCGGCGGTCCTCCGGCCTGACAAACGACGACCGCAGGCGTTTCAGCTGCAGCGAAACGTCCGATGGAGCCCCTCGGGGCGCCACGAAACGAAGGAGGAACGATGAAGACCCACCTCAAGTTCGCTCTGGTGGTCGGCGCGCTCGCCCTCGCGACGGCGCCCGCGGCCCAGGCGGTGCAGCCCGCCGATCCGGGTGCTCAAGGCAAGGGACCGCACTACGCGCCGGAAAAGCCGGAGACCCCGGGCCCGGGCGCGAGCCTGCCGGAAAAGGCGAAGGCCTACGGCGTCTACTGCAAGGGCGAGAGCAAGAAGCACGTCAAGGGCGAGAAGGGCACGCCGTTCAGCCAGTGCGTGACGGCGATGGCGAAGGCCGCCAAGAACGAGAAGCTCAGCCCCGGCCAGGCCTGTAAGGGCCTGAGCAAGAAACACGTCAAAGGGGAGAAGGGCACGCCGTTCTCCCGCTGCGTGGTCGCAGCCGCGAAGCTGCGCAAAGACCACGCCGTCTGACGCTTCCCCCGGCTCCACCCGGCGCCCCCTTGGGCGCCGGGTGGATGCATGCCTCAGCCGTGCAGCTCAGGCCGAAGCGCCGGTCGGCTGCAGGCGCTCGTGGACGAAGCGGACCACGGTGGCGCCCTCGCCGACGGCGGTGGCGCAACGCTTGATCGAGCCGGCGCGGACGTCGCCGGCCGCGTAGACGCCGGGGACGCTGGTCTCCAGCAGGCCCTCGGCGTTCGCTTCCGGGCCGGTGAGGACGAAGCCCTTGGGGTCGCGGGCAACCACGTCGCCGAGCCACTCGGTGCAGGGCGAGGCGCCGAGGAAGAGGAAGAGGAAGGAGAGCGGTAGGCGCGCCCCGTCGCTGAGCGTGACCGCTTCGAGCTCGTCGTCGGCGCCGTGCAGGGCGGCGATTTCGCTGCGGTTGCGGACGGCGACGCCGTAGCGCTCGAGCTCGTCGATCAGGTAGTGGGACATCGTCTCGCGCAGGTCGGCGCGGCGGTGCAGGAGGGTGACGAGGGCGCCGCCGCGGGCCAGCCAGACGGCCGCCTGCGCGGCCGAGTTGCCGCCGCCGACGACGCCGACGCGCTGGCCGCCGCAGAGCTGCGCCTCGGGCGGGCCGGCAGCGTAGAAGACGCTGATCCCCTCGTAGCACTCGAGTTCGTCGACCGGCAGGCGCCTGTACTCGGCGCCGGTGGCGAGCAGCACCGCCCGCGCCGCGACCTCGTTGCCGCCCTCGAGTCGGACCAGGTGACGCTCGGGGCCGGGCTCCAGCGCTTCGGCCCGGTAGGGCGTCGCCGTGCGGGCGTGGAACTTGCGCGCCTGCGTCACCGCTCGGCTGGTCAGTTCCGAGCCGCTGATCCCAGCCGGGAAGCCGAGGTAGTTCTCGATCCGGCGCGAGCTGCCGGCCTGGCCGCCCAGCACCGTGCCCTCGATCAGCAGCGTCTCCAGGCCCTCCGAGGCGCCGTAGACGGCGGCACCGAGGCCGGCCGGGCCGCCGCCGACGATCAGCAGGTCGACCTCCTCATGGGGGCCGAGCTCGAGGCCGATCCCGAGCGCCCGCGAGAGCTCGCCGTTGCTCGGCCGGCGCAGCTCGACGCCGCCCGGGAGCCGCACCAGCGGCACCTCGTCCGGGTCGAGCTGCTCCAGCAGCGCCGCCGCCTCGAGGTCTTCCTCAGGGTCGCGCCAGGAGTAGGGGGTGCGGATCCGCCGCGCGAACTCGAGCAGGCGCCGCGTCTCCTCGGAGTCGCGCGGGCCGAGGACCTCGACCCCGATCCCGTGGCGCCGCTGCAGCATCTCCCGCCGCTGCACGAAGGCGGTGAGCAGGAGGTCGGAGAGGTCGCTGTCCTCGAAGAGAAGCTGGCGCAGGACTTCGCGCTCGACGGCGATGTAGCGCAGCGGCTCGGTGACGACGGCGGTGAGGAAGACGGTCTGGCCGGAGAGCAGGTTCATCTCGCCGAGGAAGCCGGAGGCGCCGTGGCGGACGATCTCGTGGCCGGCGGCGTCGGCTACCGCCGCTTCGCCCTCGAGGATCGCGATGAAGGGGTAGGTCGCGTCGCCGATCTCGAACAGCTTCTCGCCGACTCCCGCGGTGCGCTCCTCGCCGTGAAGCGCCAGCGTCTGCAGCTGCGACCGCGAGAGGACCCGGCCTACGGCCACGCTTCCTCCACGAAGGCGGCCAGCTCGTCGTCCAGCCGCGATGGCGAGGTGCGCCACTCCAGCAGCGAGTTGGCCTCGACCAGGCGCGCGTTCGGCAGCTCTTCGGCCAGCATCCCCGAGTCGCTGAAGGGGTGCAGCGGGTCGCGCGGGTGGCCGACGATCAGCGCCGGCGCCTCGATCTGGCGCCGCTCCTGCCGGTGCGGCGCGGTCTCGCCCAGCAGCAGTCCCTCGAGCACAGCAAGCGAGGGCCCGGGGCGCTGGCGGACCCAGTCGAGCCCCATGTCGAGCAGGTAGTTGGTGCGGGGGAGGGCGGAGGTGAAGCGGGAGACGAGCTCGAAGGCGGGGCGGCCGAAGCGCAGCCCCAGCATCACCGGGGTGAAGGTCGCGGCGACCGCCGAGAGGGCGTTGTCGAGCACCGGCATCTCGAGGAAGAGGCCGCGGGCGCGGTCGGGGTGGTGGACCGCCAGCTGCAGGGCGACGTTGGCGCCGAGCGAGGTGCCGCCGACGACGGCGGAATCGAGGCCGAGGTGGTCGATCAAGGCGACCACCTGGCGCGCGAACAGCGGCATCGAGTAGAGCCGCAGGTCCTCCGGCCGGTCGGAGCGCCCGTGGCCGAGCAGGTCGACGCAGATCGCCCGGTTGCCGCGTCCGGCCAACGCCGGTCCCAGGCGCTCGAACATGCGGCGGTTCATCAGCAGGCCATGGACGAGGACGACGACGCGGTCGCCCTTGCCGTAGCTGTCGTACTCGATCCGGTGGTCCTCGTAATGGAAGGCGCCCATGGCCGCGGAGACTAGCCAGGTCGGTTCAGCGCCTGGCCGGCAGCAGCCCCACCACCACGTAGTAGCCGACCGCGTAGACGCGCCGGCCGTCGGAGACGACGGGCGTATAGCCCGCCTGGTCCAGCTCGAACGCCTTCCTCCGGGTGACGACGTCGTAGCCGATCGTCCTGCGGGTCTTGAAGCTGGAGGTGTAGACGGTGCGGCCGATGACGACGGCGGTGCCGGGGACCGGGCCGCCGACGTCGCGGTGCCACTCGACCTTGCCGGTGGCGGTGTCGAGCGCGTAGAAACGACCGTTTTCGGCGCCGATGTAGACGCTGGGCTTGGTCCCGGGCACCTGGGCGACGGCGGGCGAGCCGTAGACGTAGCCACCGGTGTCGAACGACCACTCGACCTTGCCGGTCTTTTCGTCGAAGGCGTAGACGGTGCCGTCGTCGCGCGCGGCGTAGACCTTGCCGAAGGCGATCGCGGGGGAGGAGAAGAAGCCACCGCGGCCGAAGGGCGGCACCCGGCTGGTGTTGGTCCGCCAGAGCGGCTTGCCGCTTTCGGCGTCGAGCGCGAACATCGAGCTCTGGTAGTCGGCGAAGTAGACGCGGCCGTGGTGGTGGCTGGGGCTGGCTTTGATCGCGCCGGGGGCGTGGAAGCGCCAGAGCGGCCTGCCGTCGGAGGCGCGCAGCGCCACCAGGTCGTTCGCGTCGGTACCCACGTAGAGCGTGTCGCCGACCGCCAGCGGAGAGGATTCGAGGTGGGCGCCGAACCGGCGCACCCAGGCCCGCTTGCCGGTCCTGGCGTCGCGGGCGACGAGGTTGCCGTCGAGGAAGGCGCCGTAGACCAGGCCGCGGTGGTAGACCGGCGCGGTGACGAAGCTCGGCTTGCCCCGGTCGCGCGGCCGCAGGTTCAGTTCCCAGAGCACCTCGCGATCGCGGAGCCGGACCGCCTTCTGGTTGCCGTACTTGTTGATCACGTAGGCGACCCCGTCATGGATCGCCGGCGGGAACTCGATCAGCGCGTGCGTGTTGATCGACCAGGCTTGCTTCAGCGGCGGGTCCAGCACCCCCTTCTCTGCAGGCAGATAGTGCGTCCGCTCCGGTACCCGGCCGAACAGCGGCCAGTCGACGTAACCGGCGTCGCTCCCCGTCGCGGTTTCCCCCTCGCCTTCGCCGCCTGCCGAGCCGCAGGCGGCGAGCGCCAGCGCAGCGAGGACCGGCACCAGGCAGGCCAGTACCCGTCGTCGAGCAATCCCCCAGCGAGACATCGAGAACCTGTATCGGCACCGAGCCCTCGCCCTGAAGGGGCCTTGCGACGACTTTGTTGCCTATAGGGCAACAAAGTCGTCATGACGCCGAGGTCCGTCCGAGAGAGCGGCGGACGGGAATTGAACCCGCGTCATCAGCTTGGAAGGCTGAGGCTCTACCGTTGAGCTACCGCCGCACGTTGACGGGAGCGTAGCCGTCCAGCGGCCGATTCGTCAGAATGAAAGGCCCCACGGGGAGTGGCGCAGTCTGGTAGCGCACTCGGCTGGGGGCCGAGCGGTCGCAGGTTCAAATCCTGTCTCCCCGATGAAGACAATAAGTTCCGACGAATTTGCCATCCTCCAGGAGATGGCAACTCGCGAGCAAAAGACGGACTCTCTCGAGCTGATTGCTGCGCCCGCGATCGAAAAGCGGATCTTCGTCGTCCGCGAGCGCCAAGTGATGCTCGACGAAGACCTGGCCGACCTCTACGGCGTGGAGACGAAACGCCTGGTCCAGCAGGTCAAACGGAACAGGGAGCGCTTCCCTGGGGATTTCATGTTCCAGTTGAACAAATCCGAGGCGGAAGCTTTGAGGTCACAAATTGCAACCTCAAACGAGGGGCGTGGCGGCCGCCGCTACGCGCCATACGTCTTCACGGAGCAGGGCGTGGCGATGCTCTCGGGGGTGCTCCGCAGCGACCGAGCTATCGCGGTGAACATCGAGATCATGCGGGCGTTCGTCGAGTTGCGCCGCGTCGCTGGCTCCTTCCAGGGGCTCCAGTTCCCGGTCCTTGTGCGCCTCAGCGCTTGACGATGTTGTGGATCTCCAGGATTTCCGGCTCGCCGGGGTCGATGCCGACCTCGGCGAGGACGGGCATCAGTCGCTCGCCGAATGCCTCGAGCTGTTGCCGGGAGTCCCAGACCTCGCTGACGCGGAGGCTTCCCTCGGTGCCGAAGCAGACGTGGTAGTCGAGTCCGTCGGGAGGGAAGTCGCCGGCGGCTTCGAGCTTGCTGACCGACTCGTCGTACTGGGCGGCGGTCAGGGCAGAGGGGGCAAAGCGGATAAGGACGCTCATCGAGCTCCTCCTTCGTTGGGTTTGTCCAGCCTATTCCCCGCGTTGCGATTCGCCAGCAGGAGGCCCCGGAACGGTATTTTTTTGTGGCCGTGTCGGTTCCCGTCCTTCTTGCCGTCGACGAAGACGCACGCTCGCTGAGCGCGGTCGAACGCGAGCTGGTCGACCGCTATGCGCGGAGCTACCGGGTGGTCTGCGTGACCTCCGCGGAGGAGGCGATGGCGGAACTCGAGGCGTTCAAGGAGGGGGGAGACGATGTGGCGCTGGTCCTCGCCGCCCAGTCGTTCGCGGGCACGACCGGGAGCGAGCTGCTGGGCAGGGTGCGCGACCTGCACGCGCACGCGCAGCGGGGGCTGCTGATCGAGTGGGGCAGTTGGGGCGACGGCCGCACCGCGGAGGAGATCTTCCAGGCGATGGCGCGGCGGCAGATCGAGTACTACGTGATCAGGCCGTCACAATCGCCCGACGAGCTCTTCCACCAGTCGGTCTCGACCTTCCTGCTCGAGTGGGCCCACGCGCGACGGGTCTCGCCGCACACCGTCCACATCGTCAGCGAGTCCTGGACCGGGAGGGCCCACGAGTTGAAAGAGGTCCTCAGCCGCTGCGCGGTGCCGCACGCGTTCCTGCTCGCCGACTCGCCCGACGGCCGTGCGCTGGTGGCGGAGTCCAGCAACGGAGAGCCGCTTCCCCTCGTCGTCTTCCCGAACGGCACCGTGCTCGCAAACCCGACCAACCTGGAGCTGGCGAGCGCCGCCGGCGCCACCATCGACCCCGATCGGCGCGAGTACGACGTCGCCATCGTCGGCGGCGGTCCGGCCGGCCTCTCGGCGGCTGTCTACGGCGCCTCGGAGGGCTTCCAGACGCTGGTCGTCGACAACGGCGGCATCGGCGGCCAGGCGACCTCGAGCTCGCTGATCCGCAACTACCTGGGCTTTCCCCGCGGGGTCAGCGGTCGCCGGCTGGCGGAGAGCGCCTACGAGCAGGCCTGGGTCTTCGGCGCCAAGTTCGCCTTCATGCACGACGCCACAGCGATCCGGCGCGACGGGGACCGTCTCCACGTTGCGCTTTCCGACGGCGGCGAGGTCAGCGCCCGGGCGGTGGTCCTCGCCACCGGCGCCACCTATCGCCGGCTCGACGTGCCCGAGGTCGAGGCCCTGGTCGGGGCGGGCGTCTTCTACGGCGGCCCCGCCTCGGAGGCGCCGACGACGGTCGACGAGGAGGTATATGTCGTCGGCGGCGCGAACTCCGCCGGTCAGGCGGCGTTGCACCTGGCTGAATTCGCCCGCCGGGTGACGCTCGTGGTCCGGGCCGAGTCGCTCGAGAAGGGGATGTCGCACTACTTGGTGAAGCAGATCGAAGCCACGCCCGGCATCGACGTGCGCCTCGGGACCGAGGTCGTGGGCGGCGGCGGGGACGGTTGGCTGGAGCGACTGGTGCTTCGCTCCCGCGCCGACGGGACGACCGAGACGGTCGCGGCCGACGAGCTCTTCCTGATGATCGGCGCCCGCCCGAACACGGACTGGCTGCCGAAGGAGCTCGCGCAGGGGGACGGTGGGTTCATCCGCACCGGGGCGGACCTGGAGAGCACCGGGGACTGGCCGCTCGAAGAGCGCAGTCCCTTCTCCCTCGAGACCAGCATGCCCGGCGTCTTCGCCGTCGGGGACGTTCGGCAGGGGTCGATGACTCGCGTCGCCTCCGCCGTCGGCGAGGGCTCGATCGCGATCAGGCTCGTCCACGAGCTCTTCGCAGCCGAGCAGTTAGAGCTGCACGACCGGGTCTGACCGCTGCCCACCGGGGCGTTCGGCTGGACTATCGTGACCTTCCATGGACGATCCCGTCGCGCGCTACCGGGCTGCATCGGAGGCGGGGGACGTCGAGGGGATCATGGCCACGCTGGCGCCCGACGTCGAGGTCGTCTCGCCGATCTCCGGGCGGATGGTCTTCCGGGGGCAGGACGATGTCAGGGTCTTGTTTGGGGCGGTGTACGGAAGCCTGAGAGGGCTGCGCTGGACCCGCGAGCTCGGCGAGGGCAAGCACCGCGTCGTCGTCGGGCAGGCGCGGATCGGCCCCGTGCGGATGACCGACGCGATGGTCTTCGAGCTCGCCGCCGACGGGCGCATCCGCCGGGTCAGCCCCCACCTGCGGCCCTGGCTGGCGCTGACGCTCTTCGCGCTGGTCCTGGGGCCGAAAGTCGGGCGCCGGCCCGGAGTCGTGTGGCGGGCGCTGGCCGGTTGAACCCGGAGCGGCGGCGCTGACGATGCCCCAGCTCAAGCGCGTCGACCCCACCCGCCCGCGCGGCTGGACCAGCCGCGCCTACGCGGCGCTCGCCAACACCCGCCTGGGGAGGTTCATGTCGGTCCACGTTGTCTGGAAGCTCGATCCGTTGCTGATGCGGGCGACCCGGGGCCGCTTCGGGATGGGACTGGTCATGCCGACGGCACTGCTGGAGACCAGGGGCGCGAGGAGCGGGGTGGTGCGGCGCAACGTGGTCATTTACTTCCACGACGGCGAGCGGGTGACGATCGTCGCCTCGAAACTCGGCCTGCCGGAGCATCCGGCCTGGTTCCACAACCTCTGCGCAGACCCCGAGGTGACGTTCGCCGGCGTCCCGATGCGGGCGGCGGTGGTCGGCGACGAGGGCGAGTGCCGCCGGCTCTGGGAGCTCGCCGATCGCGTCTTCGCGCCCTATGCGGACTACCGGCGGGAAGCGGCGAAGGCTGGCCGGACGATCCCGATCGTCCAGCTCACGGCGCGCTGACCGTGGCTGAGAGCTGCGGCGTCCCCGCGATCGTCTGCAGCACCACGCAGTAGCGCTCGGTCAGCTTCAGCAGCGTCGCCAGCTCCTCCTCGCTCGCCTCGGTCTCGAGCTCGAAGCGGAGGCGGATCGCGCGGAAGCCGACCGGGGCCTCGCGGTCGACGGCGAGGGTGCCGCGGAAGTCGAGGTCGCCCTCGGCGCGGACGCTGCCGCCGGCGACGTCGATCCCGAGCGAGGTCGCCACGGCGCGGAGGGTGACGCCGGCGCAGGCGGCCAGCGCCTCCAGCAGCATGTCGCCGGAGCAGAGAAGGGAGCCGTCGCCGCCGGAGGCGGGGTGGAGGCCGGCCTCGGCGATGGCGCGGCCGGTGTCGACCGAGCAGGAGACGCCCTCGCCGAGGGTGCCGGTGGCGGCGAGGGTGACGAGGGCCGCCTCAGGCTCGCTCTCGTAGCGCTCCTTCAGCGGGGCCTGGACGGCGCGTAGCTGCTCGCGTTCCACGTCGCCCATACTAGGTTCGTCGCCGAAACGGGGTTTACATCGCGCTTCTGCCTGGTACAACAACAGGCATGCGGAGTTGGGACTTGAAGAGCGTCGACGCCGAACCGCACCAGCCGACGATCCTGGCCTCGGCCGAGGACGCGCGGACGATCTTGCTGCAACTCCCCGCTGGCGAGGAGCTGCAGGAGCACGAGGTGCACGAGCGGGCGCGGGTGATCGTCGTCGACGGCGAGATCGAGGCCACCACGGCCGCCGGGAAGACCGTCGCGGCGGGCGCGGGCCACCTGTTCGAGTTCGATCCGGGCGAGCGGCGCACGATCGCCGCCCGTTCCGACGCCCGCCTGCTGCTGGTGCTCTCGCCCTGGCCCGGCGACGGACATCCGGGCGCGATGTCGCTGGCGGAGAAGGCCGAGGCGCGGGAGCGCGCCGCCGAGCGCCCGCCCGCCGCCTGAGACGCCGTCTCGCGCCGAGTCGGTTAGCGAAAGTGCCTTTCCGGGCAAGGATGTCTTTGTGCCCGGAGGAGAGCATAAGCCGGACCTGGTCCTTGGTCCCCTACTTCGCTACGTGAGCGAGACCGAGGCGACGATCTGGGTCGAGACCGACGCGCCCTGCGAGGTCGAGGTGCTCGGCCGCCGCGAGCCGACCTTCACGGTCGAAGAGCACCACTACGCGCTGGTCCGGATCGAAGGGCTGGAGCCGGGCAGCTTCAACGAGTACGAGGTGCATCTCGACGGGGAGCGCCGCTGGCCGCCGCCCGATTCCGACCTGCCGCCGAGCGCGATCCGCACGCTCGGGCGCGACGCGCCGCTCGACATCTGCTTCGGCTCCTGCCGCACGGCGCTGCCGCACGAAGAGCCCTACACGCTGAGCAAGGACGAACACGAAGACGGGCGCGAGTACGACGCGCTCTACGTGCTGGCGCTGGAAATGACGCGGACCGAACGCGACAAGTGGCCCGAGCTCCTCTTCCTCCTCGGCGACCAGGTCTACGTCGACGAGGGCTCGCCGCGGACCCGGGAAAAGGTCCACCGGCGCCGCGGCACCGATACCCCGCCCGGCGAGGAGGTGACCGACTACGAGGAGTACTCCTGGCTTTACGAGGAGTCCTGGAGCGACCCGCTGATTCGCTGGCTGTTCTCGACCGTCTCGGTCTCGATGCAGTGGGACGACCACGACATGAGCGACGACTGGAACATCTCCGCCAGCTGGGTCGAGGAGATGCGGCGGAAGTCCTGGTGGCACCGCCGCGCCGTGGCCGGGATCATGAGCTACTGGGTCTACCAGCACCTCGGCAACCTCGCGCCCGAGGCACTCGACGAAGACGACCTCTATCCCCAGGTCCGCGGCAACGTGCACGCGACCAAAGTCCTGCGCGAGTTCGCCGCCGAGGTCGACTCGACCGCCAACGGCAGCCGTTGGAGCTTCTGCCGCGACGTCGGCAACAGCCGCGTGGTCTTCGTCGACTCCCGCGCCGGCCGGGTGCTGGAGGAAGGCAACCGCTCGATGGTCGACGAGGAAGAGTGGGGCTGGATCGTCGACCGCGCCCGCGGCGAGTTCGACCACCTGGTGATCGCGACCACCGTGCCCTACCTGCTCTCGCCCGGCTTCCACCACCTCGAGGCCTGGAGCGAGCGGGTCTGCGACGGCGCTTGGGGCGGCCTCTGGGCGAGGCTGGGGGAGAAGGCGCGGCGAGCCGTCGACTTCGATCACTGGGCCTCGTTCGAGAGGTCGTTCCAACTGCTGCGGGAGCTGATCGAGGAGGTCGGGTCCGGTCGGAGCGGCAAGCCGCCGGCCTCGATCGTCGTCCTCTCCGGCGACGTGCACCACGCCTACCTGGCCGAGATCGGCTTCCGGCCCGAGGTGGGGATGCGGAGCAACGCCTACCAGGCGGTCTGCTCCCCCTATCGCAACCCCCTCGACCAGCGCGAGCGCCGCGCGATCGGGGCCGGTTTCTCGCGGCCCTTCACCGCCGCGATGCGCGCGCTGGCCGGCGCCGCCGGGGCTGCCGACCCCGGCATCCGCTGGCGCCTGGCCGAGGGCCCCTACTTCGACAACCAGGTCGGGACGCTGCGCTTGGACGGCCGCGAAGCCCGCATCCAGCTCGACAAGACGGTCCCCGGCGACAACGAAGAGCGCCGGTTGGAGTGCGTCTTCGAGCGCCGCGTCGCCTGAAGCGCTCGCGTTTCCCCTGGCCCTCGCGCTTTTAATCAAAAAGTTTGTCGTCGTACAAGAATGCTGTTATGCTCGCGCCGGAATCGACCAGTCAGGGGTTGCGGTTTGGCCGGTTCGACATAGCCAGCACCAGTGCCTTAATCGGTTAAAGGGTCGGCGTTGTAAGCCGGAGATCCGGGTTCGAGCCCCGGCTGGTGCATTCGTAAACGGGAATACGAATGGGCTATGGATGAATATTTTTGACTACATCGAGGACGGGGCGGTACAGGGGGAGCGGGCCCGCTGGTCGGCGCGGTCGCCCTTCCGGCCCCGCGGGGACTTCGACCTGATGCTGGTCCCACGGACGCCGGAGTGGCGGCAGGACGAGAGCTCGCGCCAGGCGCTGGAGCGGATCGAGGCGGAGCCCTGGGTCGAGGCGGTCTCCAGCGAGGGCGAGGAGGTGCTGCTGCGACTCGACAGCGGTTGGATCGAGGAGACCGGCGCCAGGCTCGAGGCGGGCGAGGGGGGCGCCAACGCCGACCTCGCCGAGGGCAAACGCTACGCCGTCTACTTCTGGGGCGCCAACACGACCAAGGCGCTGCACATCGGCCACCTCCGCAACCTCGCGGTCGGGCACGCGATCGGCGCCTCGCTGGAGCAGGCCGGGGCCCGGGTCGAGCGCCGCAGCCTGATCTGCGACGTCGGCCGCAGCATGGGCGAGGCGATGGCCGGCGTCGTCCACAGCGGCCGCGACCAGCAGGTCTGGCCCGAGGGCGAAGAGAAGAGCGACCACTTCGTCGGCGCCTGTTACGCCGATTACGTCACCGCCGGGCGGGCCGCCGGGATCGTCGGCGGCCGCGACGCCGACGACGGCGCCGAAGACTCGGTTGCCCGCGAGTCCTCGATGTACAACGACAAGGCCGACGAGCTGATGCTGCGCGTGCTCGGCGGGGACCAGGAAGCGCTCGAACTCTGGTCGAAGACCCGCGCCTGGGTGATCGCCGGCCAGCGCAAGACCCTGGCCCGGCTCGGCATCGCCTTCGACAAGGTGATCTTCGAGTCCGACTTCCTGCCCGAGGTGCTGGAGCTGACCAACAAGGGCCTCAGCGAGGGCAAGCTGACCCGCCGCTACGGCGACGACATGGTGATGTACGAGACCGAACGCGAGGAGCTGGAGGAGATGCCGCTGGTCCGCTCCGACGGGCTCCCGACCCAGCACATGAGGGCGCTCGCCTACTGGTCGGCGGCGCCCGAGCTCGACGACTTCATCTCGCTGCAGGTCTGCGGCAACGAGTGGGTCTCCCACGTCACCTGCCGGCGCCAGCTGATCGACGACCTCGGCGTCGTCAACGGCAACGGCAACGGCAGCGCCAAGGGCGGCGGCCCGCCGACCTACGACGTCTTCCACGGCATGGTCGCGCGCGACCGCACCTCGATCACCTCCAGCAAGGAGGGGGCGCTCCTGATCGACGACCTCACCGATTGGGTCGAGCGCGAGATCGAGGCCGATCCCGAGCGGTCCGAGATGCGGCGCAGCCACCCCGAGGGCGAACGGCTGCCGTCGCGGATCGCGCTCGCCTACTTCCTCCTGCAGCCGACCTCGAAGCGGGTCGACTTCGAGCCGGAGAAGCTGCTGCGGGAGGAGAAAGGGAGCCTCGGGTGGGACCTGGCGCGGGCGCAGGCGCACCGCGGCACCGCGCCGCTGGCGGTGGAGCGGGCGGCGGAGGACGCCGACTACCGCTTCGCCGTCGTCCAGTCGGAGCTCTACCGGCGCCACCTGCGCAGCTCGGTCGAGGACCTCGACGTGATCCCGCTGGCCCGCTACATCTCCCACTTCGCCCGCTGGTACCGGGAGGAGGAGCGCTCGCCCGAGGTCGAGCGGGTGGCGCGGACGGTGCTGGACCAGGGAGTGCGCGGCCTCGGACTGGAGGGGGCCTGAGATGAGGACGCTCCTGGTCGACAACCACGACTCCTACACCTACAACGTCTTCCACCTGCTGGCGGCGGCCTCCGGGCACGAGCCGGTCGTCGTCAACAACGACGCCGTCTCCTGGCGGGTGCTCTCGCGCTCGGACTTCGACGCGATCGTGCTCTCGCCGGGGCCGGGGCGGCCGGAACGCTGGCACGACTTCGGCGTCTGCCAGGACATCCTCCGCTACAGCGAGATTCCCGTGCTCGGCATCTGCCTCGGGCACCAGGGGATCGGCAACCTGCTCGAGGGCAACGTCGACAGCGCGCCGATGGCGATGCACGGCCGGCTCAGTCACGTGCGCCATGCCGACACCGGGATCTTCGAGGGGATCCCGCAGGACTTCTCCGTCGTCCGCTACCACTCGCTGGCGATCACCGAACCGCCCGGGCCGGAGGGACACGTCACCGCCTGGGCCGACGACGGCGTGGTGATGGGGGTCGAACACACAAAGCGCCCGATCTGGGGCGTCCAGTTCCACCCCGAGTCGATCGCCACCGAGCACGGCCGCGCGATCGCCGAAAACTTCTACGCGATGGCCAGCCGCCTCTCCGGCAAGCCCCTGCCCCCCGGCCGCATCCCCGCCTCGTCCCGAAACGGCGGTCGATGGGCCGATAAGTCGCCTATATCGGGGGAAATCGGCCCATCGGCCCCGACGGGGATGCGGCTCAGGCTGCGCGAGGTGGAGGGGGAGGGGCCTACGGAGCATCTCTTCGAACGGCTCTTCGGGGACGCGGAGAACGCGTTCTGGCTCGACAGTGCGGACGCGCCGACGAAATTGGCGCAGTGCTCGTATCTCGGCACCAGTGCTGGGCGCGATCGTTGCTTGCTCGAATACGACGTCGAGGCGGGGGAGGTGGCGGTCAAGCGCACTCGCCGCGACACCGTCGAGCACAAGTCGATCTTCGACCTGCTCGACCGTGAAATCGCCAAGCACGCGGTCGAGCCGCCGCCGCAGTTGGCGCGCGGCCTGATCGGCGGTTTCGTCGGCTACCTCGGCTACGAGCTCAAGGCCGACTGTGGCTCCCCCAACGTGCACCGCTCCGACATGCCGGACGCGCTGATGATGCTGGCCAACCGCGTCGTCGCCGTCGACCACGTGCGCCGCCGCACCTACGTCTGCGCCGTCGGCCGCGAGGACGACGCCGAGGCCGACGCCTGGGTGGAGATGGCCGCCGCCGCGGTTGCCGAGGCGATCGCCGACCCGCCGGCGCCCGTGCCCACCCCGGACCCCGAGGAACCTCTCGACCGGGTCGTCTGGCAGTCCGGCCGCGGCCGCGAGCGCTACCTCGCCGACATCGCCGCCAGCCAGGCCGAATTGGCAGCGGGCGAGTCGTACGAGGTCTGCCTCACCGACCAGTTCTCGACCGACGCCAGCCCCGACCCGTTCGCCCTCTATCGCCACCTGCGCCACAGCAACCCGGCGCCCTTCGCCGCCTTCCTCAAGTTCGGCGAGCGCGCCATCGTCAGCTCCTCGCCGGAGCGTTTCCTCTCGGTCGACCGCGACCGCCGGGTCGAGGCGCGCCCGATCAAGGGGACGATCTCGCGCAGCGACGACCCGGTCGTCGACACCACCCGCCGCGACGAGCTCAAGGGCGACGAAAAGACGATGGCCGAGCACCTGATGATCGTCGACCTGCTGCGCAACGACGTCGGCCGGGTCTGCGACATCGACAGCGTCAGCGTGCCGGAGCTGATGGTGATCGAGCCCTACATGACCGTGCACCAGATGGTCTCGACGATCCAGGGCTACCTCGAACCGGGGCGCACCCCGGTCGAGTGCGTGCACGCCTGCTTCCCCGGTGGCTCGATGACCGGGGCGCCGAAGCTGCGCACGATGGAGATCATCGACGGCCTCGAGGACGAGGCGCGCGGCGTCTACTCGGGCGCGATCGGGTACTTCGGGCTGGACGGCAGCACCGACCTCAGCATCGTCATCCGCACGATCGTGATGCGGCCGGGGCGGACGACGATCGGCGCCGGCGGCGCGATCGTGATGCAGTCCGACCCCGACGACGAGTTCGAGGAGACCCTGCTGAAGGCGCGGGCGCCGATGGCGGCGGTGGCGCGAGTGGCCACCGGCCGCGAGGACGCCGACGCCTGGAGCCTGGAGCTGGAGCCCTCGGCCAGGGCCGTCGGGGCGGCATGATCGCGACGGCCACGATTCGGCCGGCGACCGATGCGGACGCCGGGGCGGTGGCGATGGCGGCCGAGCGGCTGCTGGTCGAGCTCGGCGGCAGTCGGCCGCCGCGCGAGGCGCTGGAGGCGGAGGTGCGGGCGGCGCTCGAGGACCCCGGCGTCGGCGTCAACCTGGTTGCCGAGGGCGAGGGTGAGATCGTCGGCGTGCTCAGCGCCAGCTGGCAGCGCGCCCTGCACGTGCCAGGTCGCTACGCGACGATCCAGGACCTCTGGGTGGACCCTGACTGGCGCAGCCGCAAGGTCGGCGCGGCGCTGGTCGACGAGCTTGCGGCCCTGTGCAGGGCACAGGGGGTGGCGCGGATCGAGGTCGGTCTGCCGCGGGAGAGCTTCGACGCGATCCGCGCCACCGAGGCCTTCTACCTCGGCAACGAGTTCGAGCACCTCGGCCCCCGCATGCGGAGGCTGCTGACGTGAGCGAGCTGGTGGTGGTCGAGCAGCGCCGTGGCTCAGACGACGCGGCGCACTGGATCCGCGAAGGCGGGGAGACGATCCCGGGCCAGGACAGCAACCGCCGGCTCGACGAGCTGCGGGCCGGCCTGGTCCGCCACGAGCGGGTCCACACCGTCGATGCCGACGCCGCCGACGAGGTGCTGGAGCGGGTGCTGGCGGCGCTGCACGAGCGCGCCTACCTCGACGCCCTGCGCGGGGTCGACGCGGCCGAGCCGGTGGTGCTGCCGGACTTCGCCCCGCCCGGGCTGGAGCCCGACATCCCGGTCGACCCCGGCCTCGTCGCCGCCGCCCACGAGGCGGTGCGGACGGCGATCAGCGCCGCCGGGCGGCTCGCCGCCGGCGCCCAGTACACCTACGCGGTCTGCCGCCCGCCCGGCCACCACGCGGGCCCCGACTTCCTCGGCGGCTACTGCTACCTCAACAACGCCGCCGCCGCCGTGCGCACGCTTGACGAGGCGGGCCTGCGCCCGATCGGCGTCCTCGACCTCGACCTCCACTACCCGAACGGGACCGCGGCCCTGGTCGAGCGGATCGAGGGGGCGACGCTGCACTCGCTGCACGCCTCTCCCGTGACCAACGTCGCCGCCGGCACCGTCCTGCCCCAGGTCGAGGGCGAACGGGCCCTCGCCTTCGGCGAGCCCCCCGACCCCGCGGCCTACCTGGCCGAGGTCGCCGCCTCGGTCGAGCAGCTGGCGGCCACCGCCGCCGTCCTCGTCGTCTCGCTCGGCTACGACAGCGTCGCCGGCGACCCGCACGGTTGCTGGAGCTTCGAGCCGGAGATCTTCGCCGACGTCGGGGCGCTGCTCGCCGCGGCCGGGCTGCCGGTCTGCGTGGTCCAGGAGGGCGGCTACGCGCTGCCGCTGCTGGCCGAGTGCAGCGAGGCCTTCGCCCACGGCCTGCTCGGCGGCACCGCGGCCGCGGGCTGGGCCGCGGCCGCGGTCGGGAGGAGCGCCGCATGAGTGAGAACGGGCTGGAGCCGTTCCGCCGCCGCCTCGACGCGATCGACGACGAGATCGCCCGCCTGCTCGGCGAGCGCTTCGACATCTGCCGCGAAGTCGCCCTCTACAAGAGCGCCCACGAGATCCCGATGATGCAGCCGGACCGGGTCCAGGAGGTCCGCGCCCGCTACCTCGCCCGCGGCGCCGAGGTCGACCTGCCGGCCGAGTTCACCGGCGACCTCTTCGACCTGCTGATCGCCGCCACCTGCAAGGCCGAGGACGAGCGGATGGAGGCGCAGGCGGCTGGCGCGGCCGAGAGCGGGGGCGGGGCGGGATGAGCTCGCACGGGCCGCGTCCCACCTTCCACAGCGCCGCCGCCAGGCTGCCGCGCCGCGCCGGCCTGCCGCCGGGCCCGCGGATGCCGCGTGCCCTGCAGGCGGTGGGCTGGACCCAGCGGCCGCTGCCCTGGCTGGAGCGCTGCCAGCAGCGCTACGGCGACACCTTCACGCTGCGGATCCTGCACTGGGGCGACTGGGTGCTGCTCTGCGACCCCGACGACGTCAAAACGGTCTTCACCGCCGGCAGCGCGGTCGGAGTCGACGTCGCCAACCCGATGCTGGGCCCCGTCCTCGGACCGCGCTCGGTGATGCTGCTGGAAGAACCCGAACACATGACCCGCCGCCGGCTGATGCTGCCGGCCTTCCACGGCAAGGGCATCGAAACCGACGCCGAGATGATGGCCGAGGTGGCGCGGCGCGAAATCTCGCGCTGGCCGGTGGGGGAGCCGTTCGCGCTCTGGCCCCGCATGCAGGCGATCACCCAGGAGGTGGTGATGCAGGCGGTCTTCGGGCCCGACTCCGAGGAGCGACTGGGGCGCCTGCGGGAGCTGCTGCAGAGGCTGACGGTGTGGATGAACGAGCCCCGTAACCTGACCCTGCTGGCGACCTTCGGGCCGGCCTGGATCGTCCGCAGCCGCCAGTTCCGCCGGGCGATGGAGCCGGTCGAGGACGCCGTGATGGAGGAGGTGCGACGGCGCCGCGCCGAGGGGGTCGTCCGCGAGGACGTCGTCTCGATGCTGGTCGAGGCTCGCTACGAGGACGGCTCGCCGATGAGCGAGCAGGATCTGCGCGACGAACTCCTCACCCTGCTCACCGACGGCCCGACCTCGAGCTCGCTGGCCTGGACCTTCGAGCGGCTGCTGCGCAACCCCGACAAACTCGAGCTCGTCCGCGACGACGTCCGCGACGGCGACGGCACCTACCTCGACGCCGTGATCAAGGAGACGCTGCGGGTGCGCCCGCCGGTGCCGGTGGTGGTGCGCCGGCTGCTGGAGCCGATGCGCCTCGGCGGCTATGACCTGCCCGCCGGGGCCACGGTGGCCCCCTGCATCCACCTGATCCACCGCAGCGAGAAGTACTACCCGCAGGCGAAGAGCTTCATTCCCGAGCGTTTCGTCGGCCACCAGCCCGGTACCTACACCTGGATCCCGTTCGGCGGCGGCACCCGCCGCTGCCTCGCTGCCAGCTACGCCGAACTGGAGATGAAGCGGGTGCTGCGCACGGTCTTCTCCGAGGTCGACCTGCAGCCGGTGGAGACCCGGGCCGAGCGGATGCGCAAAAGCGCGATCTCCTTCAGCCCCGACCGCAGCGGACTGGTGGTTGCCGAGCCGTGGTAGCCGCCGCCGACCTGTTGATCGTCGGGGCGGGGGCGAAGGCCGCCGGGATCGCGACCAAGGTCCACGTCCTCAACACGCTCGGGCTCGGCCCGATCGACCTCAGGATCGTCGAGGGGACGACGCACGCTGCCTCCTGGCTGGGGCGCAACGGGATGACTTCGGGCGAGGAGCCGCTGGCCGTGACCCCGATCAAGGACATCGGCTTCCCGTACCAGAGCCACTACGAGTTCGGCGAGGCCGGCGAGGCGATCGACGCCGCCGCCCAGGCCTTTTCCTGGCAGCAGTACATGATCAGCAAGCGCCGCTACGCGCGCTGGATCGACGCCGGCTCGCCCTCGGTCCGCCATCGCGACTACGGCGAGTACCTGACCTGGGTCTTCTCGCGGGCGACGGAGGGGGTCGAACACGTGCAGGGCCGCGTCACCAACGTCGCGCTCGACGAGGACGGCGAGCGCTGGGAGGTCGAGGTCGAGGAAGCGTCGGGGACGGCGCGGCACGCCGGCGGCGCCCTGGTCCTGACCGGCCCCGGCACCCACCGCGCCTTCCCGCACGAGCCGAGCGTCGCCCCGCGGCTCTTCCATTGCGACAGCAAGCGCAGCGAGTTCGCGCAGCTGCCGGAGCAGGAGTGCGACGTCGCCGTCGTCGGCGGCGGCGAGAGCGCGCTCAGCTGCGTGATGTTCCTGCGCGGCTTCCGGCCGCGGGCACGCTGCACGATCTACACGCCGATGCTGCCGATGAGCCGCGGCGAGAGCTTCCTCGAGAACCGCGTCTTCTCCAATCCCGACGAGGTCGAATGGGGCGCGCTCGACCTGCAGACGCGGCGCGACTTCGTCAAGCACTCAGACCGCGGCGTCTTCGACCCGCCGAGCCTGGAAGCGATCGCCTACGACGACCGCGCCCGCTTCGTCACCGGCCGCGTCACCGACGTCGGCGAGCGCCAGGGTGGGGAGGAGGGGGTGCGGGTCGAGTACGAGTCGCCGGAGGGGCTGAAGGGCGCCGAGCACGACTACGTCGTCAACTGCACCGGGTTCGACCTGCTCGCCCAGTTGCGCGACCTCTTCCCGCCCGCGGTGCGAGAGCGGGTCGAGAGCCAGGCGGGCCCGCTCTGGGACCGGCCGGCGGGGTCGGAGATACGGATCGGCCGCGCCCTCGAGCTGGAGGGGATGCAGCCACGGCTGCACATTCCCGGCCTCGGCGGACTGAGCCAGGGCCCAGGCTTCGCCAACCTCGGGGCGCTCGGGCTGGTCTCCAACCGGGTGCTCCAGCCGCTGGTCCAGGAAAAGTCTTCTACGCAGGGACTTGGCGACGAGGAACCTTTGCAATATAAATCCTTATCGCTTGAGTAATCATCAGGTATTTCATCCAATTGGGAGGGGTTGACGTGAGTCTGGAGAAAGTTCCGAAGGTCGCTGGGGTCGTTGCTGTCCTGGCAATGGCCGCACTGGTGGCGCTGCTTTCCGGCTGTGGAGGCTCCTCCTCGGGAGACGACATGGAGTTCACCGGGACCGGTTTTCCCGGCGTCGACCTGGCCAACACGCGCAACGTCAAAGCCGCGATCGACAGCTCCAACGTCTCCAAACTGGAAGAAGCCTGGACGCTGCCGCTGGAAGCGCAGAGCACCTACGGCGCTTACGCCTCGACCCCGATCATCGACAAAGGGGTGATCTACTCGCAGGACCTCGTCTCCGACGTGCAGGCGATCAGCCTCGCGGACGGCGAGGTGCAGTGGGAAAAGACCTACGAATCGCCGACCCACGGTCCGAACGGCCTCGTCGTCGACGACGGGCTCGTGTTCGGGGCCACCGCCACCGACGCCTTCGCGCTCGACCAGGAAAGCGGCAAGGAGGTCTGGTCGGTGCCGCTGACCCGCAGCTCGACCGAAAGCATCGACATGGCGCCCGGGTACCACGAAGGCCTCGTCTACGTCTCGACCGTGCCGGTCACGGCAACCGAAACCTACGGGCCCGGCGCCGCGGGCACTCTCTGGGCGCTCGACGGCAAGAGCGGCAAAAAAGTCTGGCACTTCGACACCGTGCCGAAAAGCCTCTGGGGCAACCCGCAGGTCAACTCCGGCGGCGGACTCTGGTACCCGCCCTCCTTCGACGAGAAGGGCTCGATCTATTTCGGCACCGGCAACCCGGGGCCGCTTCCCGGCACCCCGAAAGACCCCTGGGGCTCTAGCCGGCCCGGTCCCAACCTCTACGCCGACTCGATGGTCAAGCTCGACGAGAAGACGGGCAAGATGGACTGGTACTACCAGCACACCCCGCACAACATCTACGACTGGGACTTCCAGAACCCGCCCGTCCTGGTCAACGCCGGCGGTCGGGACTTGGCGATCGGCTCGGGCAAGTCGGGTGTGGTCGTCGCGCTCGACGCGAAAACGGGCAGGCCGGTCTGGAAACAGCCGGTCGGCACCCACAACGGCCACGACAACGACCCGCTCTACGCGATGCGCGGCGAATACTCGAAGATCAAGCCCGGCGAGGCCTTCCCCGGCACGCTCGGCGGCGTGATCGCGCCGCTGGCCACCGACGGGAAGAGCGTCTACGTGCCGATCGTCAACCACTCGATGACCGTCGTCTCGGGGAGCGAACTCTCCGAATCGAGTGCCGCGACCGGGGAAATGGTGGCCCTCGACCTGGCCACCGGCAAGTTCAAGTGGAAAAAGCAGCTGCCCGCGCCCGCCTACGGGGCGCCGACGGTGGTCAACGACCTCGTCTTCGAGACCACCTCCGACGGCACCATCTACGTGCTCGACACCAAATCGGGCGGCGAAGTCTCACAGCTGAAACTGCCGGCGGGGACCAATGCTGGCGTCATGGCCAACGGCGAATACCTGATCGGCGCCGCCGGCCTGCCGCTGGAAGAAGGCCAGATACCGGAACTCGTCGCCTACAAGTTGGGCGGCTGAGCCAAGGCCACATGTTCGCCACGGACGCGCGCTGGGTACCGTGCGTCCGTGGCGGCCAAGCGCAGCGCCGGGATTCTCCTCTACCGCACCGCTGCGGACTCGCTGCAGATGCTGCTGGTCCATCCAGGCGGGCCCTACTGGACGAAGCGGGACCGCGGCGCCTGGACGATTCCGAAGGGCGAATACGAGGAGGGGGAGGCGCCGCGCGAGTGCGCGCTGCGCGAGCTGGGGGAGGAGCTGGGCACGGCCCCGGAGCTCGACGTCGAGGCGCTGATCGACCTCGGGGCGATACGTCAAAAATCCGGCAAGGTCGTCGAGGCATGGGCCGCAGAGGCCGACTTCGACCCGGCCGAGCTGAACAGCAACACCTTCACGATGGAATGGCCGCCGCGCAGCGGCCAGCAGGAGGAGTTCCCAGAGGTCGATCGCGCCGAGTGGTTCACGCCGGAGGCGGCGCGGGAGAAGATCATTCCTGCCCAGGGGGAGTTGATTGACAGATTGCTCGAGCGGGTGGGGGTGGGGGGGACGGGCGGGGCGTG
>DASTNW010000072.1:0-21108 GCA_035762685.1 Solirubrobacterales bacterium
CAACCCGGGCTCGCCGGGCCCACCCTCGAGCATCAGCGCGATGCCGGCCGCGAGCGGTGCCGCGGCCGACTCGGCCAGGCGACCCGGGTCGACGGAGGCGAAACGAACGCCCTCCTCGCCCGACCAGACATCGACCACGAGGCCGCTGCCGAGGTGCCCGGCGGGAACGCGGCCCGCCAGATAGCGCTCGTAGAGCTCGGTGGCGAGGGGCGGCACCCCGACCGGGGGGCCGCCAAGACGCAACTCCACGGCCTCGTCTGCGGCGCCGAGCCGGGCCAGGGCCCAGTTCAGCACCAGGCTCTCTTCGGGGACGATGCTGCCGTAGCTGCGCACGGTCTCGATCCCGAGAAAGCGCGGCACGGTGATCTGCCACGGGCAGGCGAGGGCGACCACCAGCCGCTCGCCGAAGGGCGCGGGGAATTCCGCCGAGCGCAGGGCCAGCTCCTCCCAGGCCGGCACCGCCCCGCGCCGGCCATCGCCTTCGATCGGGGCGAAGAGGCGCCACCCCTGCTCCAGGGTGGCCTGGTCGACGTCGGCGACGTCGACGATCCAGGAGACGTTGATCTCGTCCGCGCCGCCGAGCCACTCGACCCCGGCCCGGGCGAGGACGTTCGGCAGGCCCGGCGTGGCGCCCATGCCGATCAGCGCCCGCACCCCGGCGGCGCGGCAGGCAGCATCCCGGGCCAGCAGCGCCACCGTCGCGTCGGGGTCTTCGCAGATGTCCATGTAGTCGCAGCCACCCTCGATGCAGGCGTCGAGCACGGCGGGGCCGGTGCGATGCGCGGGGCCGGCGAGGTTGACCACGAGGGCGGCGCCGTCGATCAGGTCGCGCAGGCGCTGCGGGTGCTCGAGCAGGTCGAGCTCGACCGTCCTCATCCCAAGCCGCTCGCAGGCATGCCGCTCGCTCCCGCGCCAGTGGCGATCGACCGCCAGCCACCCTTCGGCCGTGCCAGCCCGACCGACGATCTCGAGCATCGCCTGGGCCCGGGCGCCGGCGGCGCCGACCACGACGACCTCTATCTCAGGCATCGATTCCACTTCACTAACAAACGTTAGTAAAACGGCGCTGAGCGCAAGTGTCAAGCGGAAAAACAGCCGGGGGAAGAGAGGGGCTCGCCGGGACGACGATCAGGCCGAGGCGCCGAGCATGCGACCGACCAACTTCCAGCTACTGTCGGCGATCTCGCGGATCTCCAGGGGGCCATCGGGGTCGTACCAGCCGACGACCCGGTCGCACATCGCCGCGATCGCGAAGGCGGCGATGCGGTCGTCTCGCTTGTTGCTCCTCGGCACCGAGAGCCCGACGAGAGCGGTGAGCAGATCGACATAGCTGCGCTGGACCCCGAGCAGCCGCCGGTAGACGGGTGGCGGCAGGACGTCCTTCTTGTTGGGAGCGCTGAGCAGCGCGTCGCTCGCCTGCGAGTGCCGGGGGAACTCGAGCTGGAAGGTGACGTGCGCGCAGACGATGTGCCTCAGCCAGGCCTCGGACGGCTCGCCCTCGAGCGGCTCCAGCAGGCTCCTCATGAAGCGGCCCATGATGTGTTCCATCGCCGCCGCGAGGACCTGGTCCTTGGCGGCGTAGTGGTTGTAGATGGCCGGCGCCTTGATCCCGACCGCGGCGGCGATATCGCGCATCGTGCAGGCCTGGAAGCCCCGTTCCGCGAAGAGCGTGATCGCCGTGTCGAGGATGCGGCGCTTGGTCACCCCGCCCTTGCTCGCCGGCTCGGGGAGATCGCCCATCGGCAGGCCGGACTCGAGGACCTTGAGGCGCTCGGCGCGCGCCACCGCGATGAGCGCCGCGCGCCTCTGCGACAGCTTGGCTCCCACTTCGCCTACCAGCTCCGAGAGCCGCTGCGGCCGGCCGCCACCTTCATCGTCTCGTGGAATTCCGGCTTCCCGGCGTACTCCCGAGCCAGCCCGAGGTAGGTCCTCAGATGGTCCTCGTAAAAGTCCTCGCCAGCGGCGGGCGTCGTCGTTCCCCGCAGGATCGGCGTCGCCATCACGGCCCAGGTCGCCTCGCGCATCGCGGAGACGAATCGCATCAGCTCGACCGTCGCCACCTGCGCCTCACTCGTCCGCTCATCGTATGAGCGTAGGAAAACCTCCTGTAGGTCGGGGTCGAGGTCGGCGGTGACGCAGAAGGAGCCCAGCTCGAAGCAGGCCAAGCCACGGCCGGCGTAGTCCCAGTCGACGAGCTGAAGCTCCGAGCCGGAGAGGAGGAAGTTCGCGGGGTAGGTGTCGTTGTGGCAGAAGACGGCCGGCAGGTCGGCGGCCTCGATCAGAGCTTCGATCTGCCCGACCAGATCCAGCAGCTCGTCGAGGTCTGCGGGGACCTCGGTGCCGTCGCTGCGCGCCAACCGCGCCCAGAATCGGATGTCCCTGAAGGGCGAGTAGGTGCGCAGCGAGCTGGGCAGGGCGTGCAGGCGGCGCAGGGTGGCAGCGACCGTTTCGAGCACCTCCGGCTGGCGCAGGTGCGCCGCCCCGAGCGTGGTCCCCTCGACGAAGGTGGAGAGCACGTGGCCCTCCGGCAGCCGCGCGGCGACCACCTCGGGGGCGAGGCCGGCGGCGGCGGCCTCGCGCTGGGCCTGGAGCGCCACCTCGCGGTCGACCGCGAAGCGCTCGCTCTGCGCGTTGGCGATTCGCAGCGCGTACTTGACCGTCGGCGTGCGGGCGACGAAGTTGCGGTTGCTGGCGCCGCCGACCAGGACCGAGACCTCGACCTCGCCGCCCGGGAACAGCGCCGGCTCCCAGCCGCTCAGGACCGCCTCGATCTCGCGCCGGCTGGCCGCGTCGACGTCGGCCGCGAAGGCGACCGCGGCGGCGCGGTCGCCCCAGGGCCGGACATCCGCCTCAACGCTCGTCATCGAGGCCTCCCACCGTGATCGCGATGTGCTGCAGCTCGGTGAATTCCTCGATCGCGTGGACCGAGAGGTCACGCCCGATGCCGGACTGCTTGAAGCCGCCGAAGGGCATCTCGTGGACGCTCAGACCGTGGTCGTTGACCCATACCGTGCCGGCCCGGACCTCGGTCGCCACCCGCATCGCCCGGTCGATGTTCGAAGACCAGACCGACGCGGCCAGCCCGTACTCGACCCCGTTGGCCATCTCGATCGCCTCGCGCTCGTCCTCGTAGGAGACGATCGGGACCACCGGCCCGAAGACCTCGCGCTGGATGATCTCGTCCCCGTGCTCGCAGCCGGCGATCACGGTCGGGCGGTAGAAGGCGCCGGGCCCCTCGTCGATCTCGCCGCCGGCGAGGACCTCCGCGCCTCCCGCGACCGCGCGCTCGACGAAGCCGTGGACACGCTCGCGGTGGGCGCGGGAGATCAGCGACCCAAGCACCGCGTCGGGCCTCTCGTAAGGATCCCCCGGCTCGATCGCGCTCGCGGCCGCGGCGATCGCCGCGGCGACCTCCTCACACCGAGCGGAGCTGACGTACAGCCGAGAGGGAGCGCTGCAATTCTGCCCGCCGTTGTCGAACGCCGCGATCGGCAGGCGGTCGACCACGCGGCCGAGGTCGGCGTCGTCGAAGACGATCGCCGGCGCCTTTCCGCCCAGCTCGAGGTGCACCCGCTTGAGGGTGCGCGACGCGAGCTCCATCACCCGGCGGCCGGTCGAGGTGCCGCCGGTCAGCGAGACCATGCCCACGTCGGGGTGCGCCGCCAGCGCTTCGCCGGTGGGCGCTCCGCCGGTGACCACGTTGAACACGCCGGGGGGCAGCACCTCGGCTGCCAGGCGGCCGAACAGCATCGCGCTCAGCGGCGTCTCCGGGGAGGGCTTGAGGACCACCGCGTTGCCGGCCATCAGCGCCGGCGCGATCTTCCAGGCCGACACCCCGAACGGGTAGTTCCACGGCGCCAGCGTGGCAACCACGCCGATCGGCTCGCGCCGCGCGAAGCTGATGGTGCCGGGCAGGTACTTGCCCCCCGCGGCCGCGGTCATCGCGCGGCCGGCGCCGGCGTAGAGGCGGAACTTCGAGGCGGCGCTGCGCAGCTCCTTGCGCGCCGACCCGAGCGGCTTGCCGACGTCGAGCGACTCCAGCTCGGCGAGCTCCTCGAGCCGCTCGTCGATCAGCGCCGCGAGCTCGAACATCAGCGCCCCCCGGTCTCGGGGAACGGTCCGGCGCCAGCCATCGCAAGCCGCCGCGGCCGCACCGACCGCTGCGGCGGCGCCATCGTCGCCCGCCTCGAGGACCGTCGTCACGACCTCTCCGGTGGCCGGGTCGACGACCTCGATCCGGTCCTCGCCCTCGGAGTCCCAGGGCAGGCCGGCTACCGTGCAGCGCAGTTCCGCCGGGTCGATCGCGGTTCGCCGGCTCACCGCAGGCCCCACAGTCTGCGGTAGGCGGCGACGTAGTCGATCGGCGCCTGGTACCCCTGGCCCCGCGGCGGCAGGTTGTGCTCGAGGTCGCAGACCTGCTCGCCGATGCCGCTGTCGCCGCGTTCGGGGTCCTGGCCGGCGAAGATCCGCGCCAGGCCCATCATCGCCTCGTACCCTTCCCAGCCGGTCGGCGTGCCGGTGCAGGCGTCCATCCCGGCTCGTCCGTAGATCAGTTCGATGCCCGGCTTGGAGCCCTCGCCGCCCATCACCTCGAGCTGGTCGAGGCGGCCGGAGGCGCGCAGGGCGGCGGCCCCGCCGCCGCTGGTCATCACCGCGTCGTAGGCGGCGATGAACGAGTTGGCCTCGGGATGCTGGTTCAGCGACTGTTCGATCTTCTGCTGCAGCGGCGGCCCCAGTTCGGTGCCGACGAACTCGACCGTGTCGACGATTTCGCAGGTCCTGCACTTAGCGAACTCCGCGGTGATGCCGGGGTCGTAGGTGACCCTGGACGAGAAGAGATCGGTCTCGACGGTGACGATCGTCTTCGCCTCCCCCCTGGTCTTGGCGATCACCCACTTGGCCTGGGTGCCGCCGAAGCCGTGCGAGAGGTAGGTGGCGAAGTCCCGGTGGCCGCCGTAACGGATCACGTGGTCCAGGAGGGGCGACTCGCACTCCTGGGACTGGATCCCGACCACGGCGACCCCGGCTGCCTGCGCCTGCTGCAGCGCCGCCCTGATCGGCGGGCAGTCGATGTAGACGAGGACGATCCCGTCCGCCCTGTCGGTCAGGGCCTGTTCGATCCCGGTGAGCTGGCGGCTCGAATCGAACCTACCGTCGAAGACGGTGACGTCCCAGCCCAACGTCCGGCCCGCTTCTTCCATCGCCTTGGTGGCGTTGACCGCGGCCTCGATCGCCTGACCGGTCGAGATCACCCAGACGTTCTTCCCCGGCGGCGGGTCCACCGGGCCGCCGCTCGGCTCCTGGTAGGTCCCCTCGTAAAGAGCGGCCAGTTCCCGCTCGTACCTGGCGACGTCGCTGCTGCTCGCCGTGCCGCCGGCGCCGCCGTCGCCCCCGTCGCCGCCACACGCCGCAAACGCGGTCGCAGCGACAGCCACGCAGGTGGCCAAGCCGATCCATCTGACCTTGCCTCTCATCGCTCCCCCACTCTCCCTTTCTTCAACTCACATCTCCTGCCGGCGGCCGAGCCGCACCGCCAGTCCGACCCCGACGATCAGGGCGGCACCGTTTACGTAGTTGCTGACGTACTGGGGCGAACCGGCGAGGTTGAGCCCGTTGTTGAGCACGGCGAGGAAGAAGATCGCGACCAGGGTGCCGGCGACGTTGTAGCGGCCGGGCCTGATCGCCGCCGCGCTGAGAAAGGCCGCCGCCAGCGCCGGCAGCGTGAAGGTCTCCCCCACCTTGGGGTCGGCGCTGCCGGCCCGCGCCACCTGCAGCACCCCCGCCACCCCACAGAGGGCGCCGGAGATGACGAAAGTCGTTCCCAGGACCAGCTTGGTGCGAATGCCGACCAGCCGCGCCGCCTCGCGGTTGGAGCCGAAGGCGTAGAGGTAGCGCCCGTAGGGCGTATGGCCCAGCAGGTAGTAGACGGCGAGCGCCACCAGGGCCAGGACGTAGGCGATCTTCGGGATCCCGAGCCAGTTGCTGGAGCCGAATTCGCTGAACCCGAGCGGGATGTCACCGGTGACCGAGAGACCGCCGGTCTTCTGGTTGACGACCCCGGCGAGGATGATCGAGACGCCGAGCGTGGCGATCACGGCGTTGACCCCGACGCGGGTGATCAGCAGCGCGTTGACGCAGCCGACGAAGACCCCGAGGCCGGTCCCGAGCAGGAGGGCCAGCGGCACCGAGGTGCCGCTGGCGAGGGCGGCGGCGACGAAGACCGAGGAGAGCCCGGCGATCGCCCCGACCGAGAGGTCGAACTCGTAACAGACCAGCGGCACCAGGGCCCCGAGCGCGACGATCGCGATCACCGAGTTGCTGCTGACCAGGGTCCGCAGGTTGGCGGCGGAGGTGAAGGTCTCACCGGTCTCCGGCCAGACGCTGAAGAAGACGGCGGCGGCAACCAGCAGCGCGAGGAAGGCGTAGGCCTCGAGGTAGTGGCGCAGCGGCCGCTGCAGGGTCATGCCGGCGCCTTCGCGTTGGCCAGAGCGGCGATCCGGTCGGCGTCGAGGTCCTCGCCGTCGAGCTCGGCGACCGCCTCGCCCCGGCGCAGCACGATCACCCGGTCGCAGAGCCGGGCCAGCTCCTCGAAGTCAGAGGAGGCGATCAACGCCGCGGCGCCGCCGGCGACGGCACGGTGGACCAGCTCGTAGATCTCAGCTCGGGCGGCGACGTCGACGCCCTGGGTCGGCTCGTCGAGCAGGAGGACGCGCGGCTGCCGGCGCAGCCAGCGCGCGAGCACGACCTTCTGCTGGTTGCCGCCGGAAAGCGTCCGCAGCGGGACGGCGGCGGACTCCGCCACGATCAGGAACGAGTCGAACAGGCCCAGCGCGTCGCGGCGCTCGCGACGGCGATTGAGCACGCCGCGGTGCCAGTAGTCGGGCAACACCGTCAGCGAGAGGTTCTCGCCGACGCCGAGCTCGGGAAAAGCGCCATCCGCCTGGCGGTCCTCGGGCACGTAGGCGAGCCCGGCCGCCATCGCGGCGGCCGGCGAATCGAGGCGCCGTCGCTCGCCGTCGACCCGGACCTCTCCCGAGTCCAGCGGGGCCGCCCCGAACAGCGCCCTCAGCAGCGACGAGCGGCCGGACCCGATCAGGCCGCCGAGGCCGACGATCTCACCCGCCCGCAGGTCGAGGTCCAGTGGCGCCAACGGACCGGCGGCGAGGCCCCGGGCCGCGAGGACCGTCGGGCCACCCGCCCTCCCCCGCAGGCGCTCGATCTGCTCGACGCTGCGGCCCATCATCAGCTCGACCAGCGCTTCGTGGTCGAGCGAACGCGGCTCGACCACGCCGACGACCCGGCCGTCGCGCAGCAGGGTCGCCCGGTCGGCAACGGCGAAGACCTCCTCCAGGCGGTGGGTCACGTAGACGATCGCCTGGCCGGCGTCGGCGTAGCGGCGCAGGGCCTCGAGCAACAGGGCCGCCTCGGGGGCCGGCAACGAAGCGGTCGGCTCGTCCAGCAGCAGGATCCCGTCGGCGCTGTCGTCCTGGTCCTGGAGGGCGCGGGCGATCGCGACCATCGCCTGCGTCGCCGGACCCAGCTCCCCCAGCTCCTGGTCGGGGCTGGCGGCGATCTGGAAGCGCTCCAACACCGCGGCGGTCCGCTGTCGTGCCCGGCGCCAATCGATGCGGCCGGCGGCGGCGGTCTCGAAACCGCGCCCGAGCGCCAGGTTCTCCAGCACCGAAAGCCCGGGGAAGACGGCGCGCTGCTGATGGACGAAGTGGAGCCCTGCCTCCCGCGCCCGCGCCGGGGTCATGGCCGGCAGGTGATGACGCCCACCGGCGAGCGCCAGCGTCCCCGCATCGGCCGGCTGGACACCGGCGATCGCCTTGATCAGCGTCGACTTGCCGGAGCCGTTGCCGCCGAGCAGCGCGTGGACCGACCCCTTTTCCAGCCTCAGCGAGACATCGTCCAACGCCCGCGTGGCGCCGAACGCCTTCGATACGTGCTCGGCCTCGAGGACGACGCCGAGACGATCGGCCTCACCTCGCGAAAGCAGAGCTTCACGGCTGTCACCTTCACGAGACACGAGCCCGCCACCCTAGCCGAGTTTGTAACGATTAATCGACAAAACCCAATCGGCTTTTCTTCCTACAGACGAGTACGTTATTTCCAGGAGGTTCCTAAAAAGGCCTCCCAGCGGGAGCAGATCCCTGCACCAGCTCGGGGGGCGGCGGGTCGCGCCGCCCCCCTGCCGGGGTCTCCGGTCCGGCTAGCCGGAGATCAAGTTGACCACGCCCGCCGCGAGGCAGGTCGTGCCGCCGTAGTTGAGGCCGAGGGCGACGCCCTCGCCGTTGGTGGTGATCATCTGCAGGTCAGGACCGAGGATGTAGCCGCTGTCGATATTGCGGAACACGCTGATCTGACCGGCCGTGTCGGCGAAGGTGAGGAATTCGCGTTTCGACGCTTCCGTGCCCGGTTCGAGGAATTCGGTCAGCCCCGGCCCGCCCAAGAGGTCGGACCCGTTGAGGATCGCCCCGCTCTGCGACGTCTGCCCGAGGATTTTGATTTTGTCCAGACCGCCTTCGTTCTCGCAGCTTGCGACCAGCGAGACCGAGCCGTTGCTGGCGATCGTCTGCGACTGGCCGACGTTGAGGCGCACGAAGAAGTTCTGCTGGCCGGCCAGGCTCGAGGCGGTGTCCGCGCTCGCCGCGCTCGGGACTTTGCCGAGGCTCGAGGCCTGGACCTTGGCCCCGGTGACGGCTCCGGCGGCGATCTTCTCGGTCGTCACCGCGTTGTCCGCGAGCTTGGCGCTCGCCACCGCGCCGTCCTTGAGCTTGGCCGCGCTGACCGCGCCGTTCCCGAGTTTCGCCTCGGAGACCGCGCTTTTCTTGATTTTCGCCGCCGTGACGGCGTTCTTCTTCAGTTGCTTGGAGCCGACGGTGTTCTTGCCCAGCGCTGCGAAAGCGGTGCCGGTCAGAGCCGCGACAAGCGCGATGATCGCGACGATCATGGCTGGCGAGGGTCGCCTAATCCGGGTGCCCATATATGTACCTCCGATTCGGGGATCTGTAGGCCCCAAACGCCGGAGCCCTCCGCGCCGAGCCTAGTCAACCGCGCCGAATTGGGCAACATGCGACCTTACGCCGAAGCATGCCGACCCTGACCCGCAACGACTGCGCCTGGTGCGGCGCTCCACTGGACGACGGCGTGCGACTGCAGGGCAGGGTCCGGTGCGCCGCCTGCGGCGTCGCGACCACGTTCCCCTGGCCCTCCCCGAGTGAGCTCGACGCTGCCTACGCGGACTGGTACAGGCCGGCCGGGGGCCGTTTCTCCGGGCTGGGCGACCGGGCCCTGCGCTTCACCCGCGGGCGCCTGTCGAGGCGAATCGACCGGATCGCCCCGGCCGGGCCGGTGCTGGACATCGGCGCCGGAGACGGAACGCTGTTGGACGCACTCCGCGCCCGTGGGCGCGAGGCCGTGGGTGTGGAGCGAAACGCGAGCGGGCCCGGAATCCGCGAGGGGGAGCCAGGGGAAGAGCGGGCGGGCGCCTGGGCGGCGGTCGTCCTCTGGCACTCGCTCGAGCACCTTCCCGAGCCGGGAGCGACGATCGACACCGCAGCCACGCTGCTGCGTCGCGGGGGCGTCCTGATCGTCGCCGTCCCCAACTCGGCGAGCCTGCAGGCCCGCGTCTTCGGCGATCGCTGGCTCGCCCTCGACCTGCCGCGGCACCTCGTCCATCTCACCGCCACGGCGCTGCTGGAGCGAGTACGAACAGCCGGCATGAGGGTCGAGCGGGTCAGCTACCTGCGCGGGGGCCAGGTCGTGTTCGGGTGGCTGCACGGCTTGGTCGGCCTGCTGCCGGGGCACCCCAACCTCTACGACGCCGTCAGGCGCCCGGCGGCACGCTCGGCGCCGATGCCGCCCACGGTGCGCTTGCCAACCCTGGTGGCCGCGGCGCTGCTGCTGCCGCTGGCCGCGCTCGCGAGCCTGGTCGAGGTCTCCGTCCGGAGGGGCGGGACCGTCTACCTGGAGGCGCGCCTTGCCTAAGGTCGTCGCCGTGCTGCCGGCGCTCAACGCCGCCAAGACGCTGGAGCAGACCGTCGACGCGATCCCCCGCGACCGCGTCGACGAAGTGATCCTGGTCGACGACGACTCCAGCGACGAGACCCGCGAGCTGGCCCGGCGCCTGCCGATACAGCTCGTCTGGCACCCCCACAACGCCGGTTACGGGGCGAACCAGAAGACTTGTTACCTGGAGGCGCTGCAGCGCGACGCGGACGTCGTCGTCATGCTGCACCCCGACGGGCAGTACGAACCGCATCTGATCCCGGACATGTGCGCGCCGATCCTCGCCGGCGAAGCCGACCTCGTCCTCGGGTCCCGCTTCGCCGAGCCGGGAATGGCGATCGCCCAGGGCATGCCGCGCTGGAAGTACGTCGCCAACCGCGCCCTCACCTCCGTCGAGAACCGGATCATGGGCACGCGGCTGAGCGAGGCGCACACCGGCTACCGCGCCTACTCGCGCCACTTTTTGCTCACCGTCCCCTTCCTGCGCAACGCCAACGACTTCAGCTTCGACTCCGAGATCCTGATGCAGGCGGCCGCGTTCGGGATGAGGATCGTCGAGGTCCCGGCGAAGGGCCGTTACTTCGAGGACGCCTCCTCGGTCGGGCCACGGGCCGGCGCCGTCTACGGACTGAAGACGCTTCTGGCCGGGGCGCGCCTGCTGCTGCACCGGTCGCGTCTCCTGCGCTCGCGCAAGTTTCAGCGCTGAGCGCGGGCCGCTCGACCGGGCCTGCGCAGGACCTCCCGCAGCGACCTGTACTTGAGTCGCATCAACGGACGCTCGATCAGGTAGTAGCTGGCGGCCGCAAAGGGCAGGGTGATGAGGAACGTCATCGCCAGCACCGGCCAGAAGCCGGCGTCGGCGCCGCCGACGCCGAGGTCGACGGTGATCGTCACGCTCCAGAGGTAGAGGCCGTAGGAGACCAACCCGAACCAGAGCATCAGCGGATGTCCGAAGAAGCGCGAGGCCACACCGAGGTTGGGATTACCGAAGACGACCGGGATCAGCAGCAGCGCCGACATCACCCCCTGGACCAGGTTGAGGCTCGCATACTCGAAGCTCGAGAACGGCGCCACCGGGAAGGGCGCGGGATAGTAGGCGAAGACCGTCCCCACCCAGATCGCGAAGGCCAGGGCCCAGCAGGCGGCTGGGTTTTCGGCGGCGAGCCGGAGCGGCCGCGGGAGCGCCTCGCGCCGGTTCCCGTACCCGACCGAGATCACGGCGGCGGCCAGCCCCAGCCCCAGCCAGAAGAAGTGCGAGAGGAAGCTGAACCGGTACCAGGAGTCGTGGCGCAGCCCGAACGGCTCGCCGCCGAGGAGCAGCGAGAGGATTGAGAGCGCGGCGATCAGGAGCAGCTCGGCGCGCATCCAGGAACGCACGCTGCGCCCGCGGGCGAGCCGGGAGGTCAGCCACGCGTACAGCGGCAGCATCAAATAGAAGGTCATCTCGACCGTCAGCGTCCACGACTGCGGCAGGCCGCAGCGAAAGCCGGGGTCGCCGATGCAGGCGGTCGTCGCGCCCGGGTCGAGGAAGAAGCCGAGGCTGTAGAACCGCCACCATTCGTCGCTGAACACCCCGACCAGGCCGGGAAAGAGCGCCAGCCCGGTCAGCGCCACCCAGTAGGCGGGATAGATCCGCAGAAAGCGGCGGCGGGCGTAATCGCCGACGGTCGGTGCCCCCGGGCCTCCTCCCCGGTGCGCGATCATCGGCCGGTAGAGGAGGAACGCCGAGAGCAGGAAGAAGATCGAGACGACGCCGTCCATCCTCACCATGGCGCGATTGGGGAGGCTCTCGGTGAAGCCGCCGAAACCGCCGGTGAAGAGCCAGACGTGGACCACCGTGACGCTGATCACGGCGAAGCCCCTGGCGCCGTCGGCGATCGGGAAACGGGGATGCAGCGGCGGCGGCGCGACGACGTCAGGGACCGCCGCGGCCCTGACTCCTTCTGAGCCGGACTCCATTCGCTAGCGCAGTTCCGTTCCCGAGGTGAAGGTCTGGAAGAAGTCGACGTCGCACGCCTTCAGGCCGGCGCTCTCGGCGAGCGGGCGCTGCAGTTCGCTGAGATCGACGAGCAGGAGCTCGAGCTCGTGGGCCCGCGTCGCGTCGCCGGCTTCACCCGCCCTCACCCGATTCCGAGCGAGCGACATGATCGGGTCGAAGAGATCGACGTAGGCGTTGAAGCTGTCGGCCCCGGACCCGGGCTCGAGCGCGCGAAGCTGCCTCGCGCTGCGCTCGAGGATCACGGTCGCCGGCCTCACCAGCTCTTCGGTCGTGAAGGTGAGCGGATCGCCTCCGGGTGGCGATTCGCTGAACTTCGCCCCCATGCGAAGCGAGTCCTGGACCATCTCGTGGCAGATCGCGTCGGCCTTGGCGAGGTAGGCGTCGGCGGCTTCGGTGCTGGGCCTCTCCGCCGCCGACCCGGCTTGGGGATCCGGCGCAGAGGGCTCCGAGCCACCGCCGCAGCCAGCGAGCGAGAGCGCGACCACGGCGGCGATGAGGATTGCTCGTTTCATCGGGCTGCGAGCCTACCGGCGGGCCGCCGTTCGTAGAGCCAGAGGATCCCGATCGCGGCCAGGATCAGGATGAACGGGTCCGCCGGGGTCCGGTAGCGAGGGAGGCCGTTGACGGGAGCCGCCACCAGCAACAGCAGGACGGGGGTGAGCCAGAGGAACAGGGGCCCCGTGGGAAGTCGCTTGCCCCCGCCAGCGCCAGCGCGCCTGGAAGCGGCGATCGCAAACGCGCCCAAACAGGCAAGGACGACGGCGATCGCGATGCTCAGACGCTCGATCGCAGGGGTCGCGCTGCCGATGCCGCGGGTGGTGACCGGCTCCCCGTACAGGCCGACCACGGCACCGTCGGCAACCTCGAACAACCTCAGCAGGTTCCACCCGGTCACCTCCGCGACGTACGTCGGGTGGCTCACGGCCAGCGAGGTCGCCTCCCTGCGCAGGGTCGCGTCGATAGTCCCCTCGTCGATCCCCCTCGTTCCGAACAGCGCTTGGTATTCAGGAGCGATCGCCGGGGTCCGCCAGGCGCCTGGATGGTCCTCGTCGTGAAGGGACAGGTCGTTGTAGGCGCCGGCGAGGGCGTAGCCGGTGCCGGTCGTGACCGGCACCAGGCGGCCGAACTCGACCGCGTTGCGAACGGTCCAGGGAAGGACCAACGCGACGATGCAGGCCAGCACCAGCGCGGGCGCGGCGGCGGCCCGCCAGCTCCAGCGGGGCCTGACCGTCCAAACGCCGAGCAGGACGGGAACCGCCAGGGCCGGGCCAGGGTTCCGCGTCAACACGCCCAAGCCGCAGAGCAGGCCGGCGCCGGCCGCCCACCACAGCGCCCGTGACCGCCTGAATTCGAGCACGCACAGCACCGCCCCGAGCTCGACCGCGATGAACAACGACTCCGAGAGAAGGTCGCGGCTGAGCAATACGAGCGGCGGGAAGACCGCCGTCAAAAGCGCCGCCAGCAGACCGACTCGACGACCCCAGATCCGCTTGGCGATCAGATAAACGAGGCCGACCGCGAGGGCACCGAGGATGGCGTTGAGCAGCCGGCCGACGGCGATGCGGTCGCCGCTGACCGCGTAGACCGCCGCCAGCAGATAGGGGTAGCCAGGCGCGCGCAGCGCGCTGGGGCCGCCGTCCACGGCCGTGTAGGAGGGGGGAAAGCCTTCGCCCGCCGCGATCGAGCGGGCGTGATTGTCGTAGTCCCAGGCGTCGTGCTTGGGGACGTAGCCGGTGTCGGCGGCGATGACGAGGACGCGGACGACAAGCGCAAGCGCGACGATCGCGACGATCGGGCTCGCTACGCGAAGAGGGCCGCCCAAGGCGGCCCTCTTCGTTGCAGCTTTGACTTCCTTGCCTACGGGCTCGTCGCGCACATGACGGTGGCCGCGGTCGTCCAGCTCGGACTCCCGGCCACGCCTTTGATCTGCGCCGAGGTGACCAGCCACCCGTTCAGGTACTGCGAGTTGGAGATGACGGTCGCCGCATTCGGTTCAGCCCCACCGAGGATGAAGCCGCCACCGGTCGGCGTCTTGCCCGCCGGACACCCGACCGAAGCGCCGGAGCCTTCGACCGACGAGCCGCTGACGAACTGCTCGCCGCTCATTTTGCCGTTGGCGGAGGCGAGGGCGCTGTCCGCCGTCGCCTGGGCCGCGGTCGCAGCCGTTTTGGCGCTATTGGCGGTGGTCAGCGCGGTGGTGGCGGTGCTCTGCGCGGTGGTGGCGGTTTTCTGGGCCGCGGTCGCGTCTTTCTGGGCAGCGGTGGCGTCTTTCTGCGCCGCGGCGGCAGCACCGGATGCCGCATTCGCCGTGTTCTGGGCGTTGTTGGCGGCCGTCTGCGCGGCTTTTGCCTTTTTCAAAGCCTTGTTCGCGATCGATTTCACGCTGGCGGAAACACTCGCGATCGGATTCGAGGGGCCTCCGAGGGCCGGCACCGCGAGTGCCAGAGCCAAGACGATGCTGAGGCCAAGAACTGCGTATCGCTTCTTCATTTATCCCCCAGACCCTCGAATCGGGGCCCCTAGTAGGCGTTGGAATGGCAGCATTCCACCACACTGGGCGGCGTCGCGCAAGGCCCGTCCACTAGCGCTGGACGAGACTGCCCACCTCGACCGAGAGAAGCTCGCATCGTTCGAGTTCGAGGGCTTCCACCGCCGCTTCGACCTGCTGGCTCGCCGCGTCCACCCGCGCGGCGCTGGCGAGCGTCGCGCGACCGTCCGCTTCGCGAGCGACCCGGGCCAGGGTGCCGGCCTGGATCTCCACTTCGAGCAGCGCCGTGTCGAGAGCAGCCACCGCTTCACTGCGGTCGATCGGGACGGTGGCCCTGCCGAGGTCCATCCGCCATTCGCCGGCGATCGGGACCAGGGAGTCGGCGAACCTGCTTACGCCCGCCTGGCCACCCAGCGCGAGAGCGTCGCGCTGCGCGGCGGCGATCTGCTTCTTGTGCCGCACGCAGTTCTGGTCGATCGCGAGGTTGTAGGCGTCCTGTGGGACCGTCGAGTCGTCGGAGGGATCGAGAGCGACGAAGGCGATCGCCGCCACGACCACCGCCAGCGCGGTACCGAGGGTCACGAGCCTGGCCCGCCGCGTGGTCCCGATCAGCGAGGTGAGCCGGTGCCGGGCGCTGCCGGTCTTCTCCTCTCCGCCCTGGCGATCCGCTGGGCCCTCGCGAGGCAGCTCGGACCCGCATGAAGCGCAGTACCGATCACCCTCTTCGCTCTCGGCGCCGCATCGGGGGCAGAACACGGGCGCAAGCTATCCGATTGTGTCCAGCGGGCGAGTTCTCTAGCGTTGCTCCTGTGAACGGGGCAAGCACGATCGCATCGCGCGTCGCGACGGCGCTCGTGGCGTCTGCGTTGGCGGCGCTGCTTTTCGGCTGCGGCGACTCGGCGCAGAGCGAAGCGGACCCGGCCACGACCCCGACGCCAGCGAAGGGGCCGACCCGGTCCGATCGTCCCGCCGAGAAGGACGGGGCCTCGGGGCACGACATCGCCAGGGCCGCGACCCCAGTGAAAAAAAAGGCCTCCTCCGGCTCAGCCGGCGCCGACACCGTGCCGAAACCCGGCGAAAACCAGCACGCGGGGCGATCGGAACCGGCGCCGAAACCGAGAGGCAATTGCCCGGCATCGCTCAACCGGCGGCAGTGCGTCGAAGCCGGCGAGGCCTACGAACAGTCGAAACAGGCGGGGGGCTCACACACGGTTGGCGCCAGCGAGTGCCCGCCGGCGATGAGCAAGAGCGCCTGCGAGCAGGCGGGCAAGGCCCACGAAGAAGCGGCGAAAGGGCAAGTGGTCCAACCGAACGAATGCCCGCCGGCGATGACGGAAGCTCAGTGCGTGGAAGCCGGGAAGATCTACGAAGAAGCGTCGCGGTAGCTCAGGCCCGCCGCTCGGCCTCGTCCGCCGCATCGGCCAGCCGCTCGACCAGCCGGGCGAACTCCTGGATGCCGGGATCGACCTTGCCGTAGCCGCCGGCGGCGTAGCGGGCGTAGACGCCCTCGAGGATGATCGCCAGCTTCCAGTAGCCGAGGGCGATGAAGAAATCGAGTTCGGAGAGGTCGCGGCCGGAGCGCTCGGCGTAGCGATCGATCAGCTCGTCGCGCGTGGGGAAACCGGGCGCGAGGTTGGCCGGCTGGCCGAGGGCGATCGTCTCCTCGCCGCGCTCGGGCCAGTAGACCGACAGCAGGCCGACGTCGGCGAGCGGGTCGCCGAGCGTGCAGAGCTCCCAGTCGACCACCGCGGCAACCTCGCCGGCGGGGGTGAGGATCATGTTGTCGAGGCGGTAGTCGCCGTGGACCAGGGTCGCCGGTCCCTGCTCGGGAATGCGGGCGGCGAGGCGGTCGTGGACGGAGTCGACCGCGGGCAGCTCGCGGGTCTTCGACTTCTCCCACTGGCCCTGCCAGCGGTGCAGCTGGCGGGCGACGTAGTCCTCCTTGCGGCCGAGATCGCCAAGGCCCACCGCGTCGGGATCGACGGCGTGGATCGCGGTGAGGGTGTCGGCGACCCGCTCGCCGATCGCCCGCCGGTCGGACTCCTCGGGGAAGGCGTCGGCCTCGGCCAGCCCGCGCAGGACCGGGCCCTCGACGAACTCCATCACGTAGAAGGGGGCGCCATTCACGCTCTCGTCCTGGCAGAGCCCGACTACCGGCGCGACCGGCACCTCGGTCGCGCCGAGCGCGGAGACGACCTTGTGCTCACGGGCCATGTCGTGGGCCGAGCCGAGCCGCTTCCCGAGCGGCGGCCGGCGCAGCGCCCAGCTGTTGCCACCGGCATCGTCGACGCGATAGGTCAGATTCGAGTGACCGCCGGCGATCCGCTTGAAAGCGAGCGGCGGGCTGGCGCTGGGGACGTTGAGGGCGAACCAGGCTTCGACTCCGTCGAGATCGATGCCGTCAGGCGCCGTGGCGGAGCCGTCGGCGCTGCCTGTAGCCTCGTCGCCCATCGCTGCGCAAGCATATTCACGACCGGGCCGCCGTCTCAGTCCATCGCTCGCCAACCGGCTGCGGATCGGCTTTGCGATCGGGTTCGCGGTGCTCACGGCGATGGCGGTGATCGGCGTCGGCCGCTTCATCCAGCAGCGCCAGGACTTCGAGGACGCGATCGCCCGCTCCTACCAGGTCGAGCTGCAGGCGAGGGAGCGGCTGGCGAGCGGCAGCGGCTCGAAAGCGACCCGGGCGGCGATCGCCCGCGAGGGGGAACGGCGCAGCGAACTGCGCGACGAGATCTCCGCCGACACCCGCGACACCGCCCTGCTCGTCGCCGCTGGGTTGATCGCGGGGCTGACCGGCGCCCTGCTGTTGTTCAGCGGTCTGATCAGCTCGATGCGGCGGCCGCTGGAGGAGCTGGTTGCCGCCGCCGGCCGCCTCGCCGGCGGCGACCGCAGCGCCCGGGTCGAGGTCGGCGGCCTGGCGGAGACGGCGACGCTCGGCGCCGCCTTCAACGAGATGGCCGACGAACTGGAGCGGGAAGCGAGCCAACGCGACCAGCTGGACCGGCTCAAAGACGAGTTCGTGCTGACCGCGTCGCACGAGCTGCGCAGCCCGCTGACCTCGGTCCAGGGCTTCGCCGAGCTGCTGATGCTGGAGCGCGACTCGCTCACCGCCAAGCAGGTGGAGACGGTCGAGATCATCCTCGACAACTGCCGCCACCTCGTCCGCCTGCTCAACGACCTGCTGGACCTCGCCCGCAGCGACGCCGGCCGCCTCGGGATCACGCCGCGACCGACCGAGGTGGCACCGCTGATCGAAGACGCGGTGCGGACGATGCGGGCGCAGACGGAGGCGGCGCGGCAAGACCTGAGCCAGCAGATAGAACCGGGGCTGCCGCTGATCGAGGTCGAGGCGGACCGGATTCGCCAAATACTGGTTAATTTGCTTACCAATGCGCATGAGTACTCCCCCGAAGGGGCGTCTATCGAGATCATGGCGCGGGTAGCCGGTGACGAAGTGGAGATTGCCGTGACCGACAACGGGCCGGGGATACCCGAGAGCCAGATCGACCACATCTTCGAGCGCTTCACCCGCGGCGACGCGGGGCTGACCCAGCGCGTCGGCGGCACCGGCCTCGGCCTGGCCATCGCGAAATCGCTGGTCGAGCTGCACGGCGGCACGATCGCGGTCGAATCGACGCCCGGCGTCGGCTCGACCTTCAGCCTGCGCCTGCCGGTGGCGAGCTGATGGTCCGCGTCCTCGTCGCCGACGACTCGGAGACGATCCTGCTGCTGATGCGGACCCGGCTGGAGCTGGCCGGCTACGAGGTCGAGACCGCGGCCGACGGGCAGGAGGTGATCGAGCGCTGGCACAACGGCGGTGCCGCCGAGCCCCCGGACCTGTTGCTGCTCGACGCGATGATGCCGCGCAAGTCCGGCCTCGACGCCCTGCGCGAGCTGCGGGCGATGGGGGTCGAGACGCCGGCCCTGATCGTCAGCGCCCACCAGGACGCGACCGACGCCAACGCCCCCGGCGAGCTCGAAGTCAGCGGCTACGTGACCAAGCCGATCGACTTCGAGCGGCTGCTCGAGAGCATCGCCGCGCTGACGCGCTAACGGCCTTTCCTGCCCAGAGGGGGCAAAAAGCTGGAAGCGCTTCAGCTCTTGGCGATCTCGAGCCGGATCTCCTTGCCTTTGAGCTTGGTTCCGTCGAGGAACTCGACGGCCCGCTCGGCCTGGTCCGGAGCGACCTCGACGAAGGAGAAGCGGTGCAGGACGCGGACGTCGTGGACCGCCTCGTCGGGCAGGACGGCGCCCTCGCGCAGGGCCCAGCGCAGATCCTCTTCGTCGATGCCGCTGCGCTCGCCGCGGTTGACGAAGAGCTTGATGCTGTCGCGCTTCGGGGCCCCGTCCTCGGTCCCCGCCTCATCGCCGGCGCCGTTCTCGCTGGCGACGCGCTCCACCTGCTCATGGCGCTCCCGGCGCTCCCGGCGCCGCGGCCTCGGCGCGTGCTCGAGCCGCTCCTCGGGCGTCTCCCACTCGCCGATCGAGGTCTTGACGTCGCGCTCGATGCGGTCGATCTCCTCGCGCTGGGCGGGGGTGACGAAGGTGATCGCACGGCCGGTCCGCCCGACGCGGCCGGTGCGGCCGATGCGGTGGACGTAGACCTCGGAGGAGTTCGGCACGTCGTAGTTGATGACGTGGGTGACGTGCTCGATGTCGAGCCCGCGGGCGGCGATGTCGGTCGCCACCAGCAGCCGCACGCGGTGGTCCTTGAAGGAGATCATCACGCCGTCGCGGACGCCCTGGCTGAGGTCGCCGTGCAGCGCCTTCACGTCGAGGCCTTTGTCCTTCAGGGTCTTCTCCAGCTTCGAGGCGCCGATTTTGGTGCGGGTGAAGATGATCGCCTGCTCCGGTTCTTCGGTCTTCAGCAGCTCGACCAGGCGCGCCGCCTTGTCTTTGGCGGGAACCTCTATGTAAGCCTGCTGGATCGCGTCGACCGTGAGTTCCTTCGGCGTGATGCTGATCGTCGTGGGGTCGTACATGTAGCTCTCGGCGAGCTTCTGGACCGGTGGCGGCATCGTCGCCGAGAAGAGCGCCGTCTGGCGCCCGCTCGGGCACATCCGCAGGATCTTCTCGACGTCCTCGATGAAGCCGAGGTCGAGCATCTCGTCGGCCTCGTCGAGGACGACGTAGCGGGCCGCGGTGAGGACGAGCGAGCGGCGCGACATCAGGTCCTTCATGCGGCCGACGGTGGCGACGACGACGTGGGCGCCGGAGCGCAGCTGCGATTGCTGCGAGCGGATCGGGGCGCCGCCGAAGACGGCGACGATCTCGATATCGAGATGCTCCGCATAGGAGCGCAGCGCCTGCGTCACCTGGATGCAGAGCTCGCGGGTCGGCGTCAGCACGACCGCCTGCACCTCGTCGTTCGCGGGATCGAGGTACTGCAGCAGCGGCAGCCCGAAGGCGGCCGTCTTGCCGGTGCCGGTCTGGGCCTGGCCGATCACGTCGTGGCCGCCGAGCAGCTCCGGGATCGCCTGCTCCTGAATCGGCGTCGGGTCCTGGAAGCCGAGCTCGTCCAGCGCCTGCTGGATCGGCTCCGAGAGACCGAGGTCGTGGAAGGGAGTGCTCATCTATAGGGAGGGGTCGAGGAGGAGCTTGCCGCTGGTGCGGCGGGCAATCAGGTCTTCGTGCGCCCGCGCCGCCTCGGAGAGAGGGTAGACGTCGCCGACCGTGACCTGCAGCTCGCCGGCGGCGACCGCGCCCAGCAGCTCGCCGATCATCGGCGCCACCAGGTCGCGTCGCATCAGCAGGTGGGCGAGCCAGAAGCCGATCACCGCCTTGGAGCCGCGAAGCAGGGCGGCGGTCGAGATTTCGCGCTGTTCGCGCGAGGCGATGCCGAAGACGACCATCCGGCCCAGCGGCGCCAATATCCCGAGCTCGGCGTCGAAGGCGGCACCGCCGCTCATGTGCAGGACCGCGTCGACGCGCTCGCCGCCGTTGGCCTCGCGGATCGCCGCGCCGAGGTCCTCGGCGCGGGAGTCGACCGTGGCGTCGGCGCCGAGCTGCTGACAGAGGGCGCGCTTCTCCTCGCTGGAGGCGAGGGCGATCACCTTCGCCCCGGCCCGCTTGGCGATCTGGACGGAGAGCGATCCGGTGCCGCCGGCGGCGGCCTCGACGACGATCGTCTCCCCCGGCTCGATCCGGGCGCAGCGCTGGACCAGCGCCATCGCGGTCAGGCCCTGCAGCAGCATCGCCGCCGCCTGGTCGTCGTCGACCTCGTCGGGGACGGGAACCAGCAGCGCCTCCGGCACGGCCACCTTCTCGGCGTAGGCGCCGCTGCCAAGCAGCGCCGCGACCCGGCGCCCGTCGGGCGTGCGGCCGCTGACCTCGGCGCCCGGGACCAGCGGCAGCGACTGCTCGGCCAGGTAGTCGTTGCGGGTGGCATGGGTGTCCGCGAAGTTGATGCCGGCCCGGGCCACCTCGACCACGACCTCGCCATCGCCCGGCACCGGATCCGGAAGCTCAACCAACTCGAGCCTCTCCGGCCCCCCGAACTCCTGGATCTGAACGGCTTTCACGGCGGCGAACCATAGTCGGCGCCGGTATAGGGAGTCGGGTGTGCCTCGCCGGCGCCTCCCCGCTGTTGCGCCGTCGAGGCACACCCGAC